>JBPCLN010000286.1:0-2522 GCA_051003235.1 Chloroflexota bacterium
TGCTGCACCCCCGCCACCGGCGTGAGCGCCCCTTTGATCGCCCGCTCGCAGTGTTCGCAGGAGATGTCGGGAACGTTCAGAACTGTCGTTGCCATTGCCGGAATTCCTTTCTACCGAACCGTCAACACAAGCGCGACGGTTATCTCAAGACCTCGTTGTCACCCGCGCGCGAAGAATAGCGCCGCGGCGCCGATCCCCAGCGCGATCAGGGCGATGCCCCCCAGGTAGGCATACTGGCGTATCCGCTGGCCCAGGGGCGGATGCAGGATCGCCTGCGGGCTGCTGGGTCGGGTGAAGCCGCGCAGGCGCAGGGCGTTGGTGACGACGCTGACGCTGCTCATGGCCATCGCCGCTGCCGCCAGCATCGGGCTCAGCAGCACGTGGAAGAACGGGTAGAGCAAGCCCATCGCCACGGGAATCAACACGACATTGTAGGCGAAGGCCCAGAAGAGCCCCTGCTTGATGACGCCGACCGTCTGGCGAGAGAGGGCGATGGCGGTGACGATGCTGCGCAGGTCGCCGCCGATCAGGGTGATGTCGGAGGCGGCCATGGCCACGTCGGTGCCGGTCCCAATGGCGATCCCCAAATCGGCGCGGGCCAGAGCCGGAGCGTCGTTGATGCCGTCGCCCACCATCGCCACCGTGCGGCCTTGCGCCTGTAAGGCCGCGACTTGCTCGGCCTTCTGCCCCGGCAGCACCTCCGCCAGCACGTGGTCGATGCCGACCTGCCGCGCAATCGTCTCCGCCGTCGCCCGGTTATCGCCGGTCAGCATCCAGACCGCCAGGCCCAGGGCCTTGAGCTCCGCGACCGCCTCGGCCGACTCCGGCTTGAGGGTATCCGCCACCGCGACGGCGCCGGCCACCTGACCATCCAGCGCCAGGAACATCGGGGTCGCGCCGCCGGCGGCCAGCGCCTGCGCCGGGTCAGCGAGGCCGTTCAGCGCGATGCCGGCCTCGTCCAGCATCGCCTGGTTGCCCAACAGCAGGTCCTGCCCCGCCACGCGCGCCCGGATGCCGCGCCCGGCCACCGCCTGGAATCCTTCTGCTGTCGGGAGGGTGAGTCCCAGCTCCCGCGCCCGGGTCACGATCGCCTGGCCCAACGGATGCTCGGAGCCGACCTCCGCCGCGGCCGCCAGTCGCAGCAGGTCAGCTTCGGCGAGACCAGCAGCAGGAAGGACCTGCGTCACCGCCGGCTTGCCGCGCGTCAAGGTGCCGGTCTTATCCAGTACCACGGTGGTGACCTTGCGGGCTTGCTCCAACGCTTCGCCGCCGCGGATCAGCACGCCCAGTTCCGCCGCCTTGCCGGTGCCGACCATAATTGCCGTCGGCGTGGCCAGGCCCAGGGCGCAGGGGCAGGCGATAATCAGCACGGCGATCGCCGCCTGCAACGCCGATGTCAGCTTCGGTTCGGGACCAAGGAGCAGCCAGCCGGCAAAGGTGATCGCCGCCAGGAGCAGGATCGCCGGCACAAAGACGGAGGCGATCGTATCGGCCAGCCGCTGGATCGGCGCTTTGGAGCCTTGCGCCTCCTCGACCAGGCGTACGATCTGCGCCAACGCCGTGTCCTTGCCGACCTTGATGGCGCGGAAGACAAAACTGCCGCTGGTGTTGAGCGTGGCGCCGATGACATTGTCACCGGGCCCTTTCTCCACCGGCAGGCTCTCGCCGGTCAACATGCTTTCGTCCAGCGCGGATTGGCCTTCGACGAGCGCGCCATCCACCGGCACCTTCTCGCCGGGCCGCACCCGGATCAGGTCGCCGACCTGCACCGCCGCCACGGGTACGTCCTGCTCAATGCCGTCGCGGATGACGCGGGCCGTTCGCGCCTGTAACCCCATTAGGGCCTTAATCGCGGCACTGGTCTGGCCGCGTGCCCGCGCCTCCAGCCAGCGGCCCAGCAGGATCAGGGCGACGATGATGACCGAGGTCTCGAAGTAGAGGTTGGGCGGGAAGCCCCAGCGTGCCGCCAGTGACGGCCAGAGGATGACAAAGGCGCTGTAGCCGTAGGCGACACTGGTGCCGACCGCCACCAGGGTATTCATGTTGGTGCTGCCGTGCCGGCCCGCCGCCCAGGCGGCGGCGTAGAAGGTGCGTCCGGCCCAGAACTGGACGATGGTGGCGGCAATCAAGAGCAGCGGCGCCAACAGCGCCATGGCGATGCCCAGCGGCAGGTACATGAGCGCCATCATGCCGATGCCGACGCCCAGGCTGACCAGCGACTTTGTGCGCAGGTCGGCAATCTCCCGCTGCCGCACCAGGGCATGGGCGTCCGGCGGCTCGGCCACCGGCCCGAGGGCGCCGGCAAACGCCCCCGCCGGTCCGGCGAGGGACGGGGTGAGCGCCAACTCGCGCACGTGATAGCCGGCCTGTTCCACGGCGTTGGTCAGCGCCGGCATGTCCACGATTGTCGGGTCGTACACCACGTGGGCCTGCTCCGTCGCGAGATTTACTTCAGCGCTGTCGACGCCAGGCACACGCGCCAGCCGCTTCTCGATACGTCGCACGCAGGAAGCGCAGGTCAT
>JBPCLN010000287.1:0-6521 GCA_051003235.1 Chloroflexota bacterium
GTGTGGCGAGTAACCCGCGCGAACGGAGCATAAATCGTGCTTGATCTTCCCTTTGCCGCGGTTTCGGACCGAAGGCAGTATGTGCTGTCGCCGCGTCGTCGCCTGACGAATCTGGCGATGCGGAGCGCGTTGGTCGCCGCGACTGCCCTGGTGCTCAGCCTTCTGCTCCTGATCGTCGGCTACGTCGTCGTCAAAGGGGCCTCGGCCATCAATTTTTCCTTCTTCACCCAGTTGCCGGCGCCGGTCGGTTCGGTGGGTGGCGGCATTGCCAACGCTCTGGTCGGCACCGTGGAACTGATTCTTCTAGCATCGTGCCTGGGAATCCCGATTGGCATCCTCAGCGGCATCTATCTGGCGGAGTTCGGAGACAACCCGCTAGCCGACGTGATTGGGTTCGTGACCGATATTCTTACCGGCGTACCGTCCATTATCGTCGGCGTCTTTGCCTATGCGATTCTAGTGGTGCCCTTTCATCAATTTTCCGCCCTCTCAGGCGGTTTGGCCCTGGGTATCTTGATGATTCCCATCGTCACGCGGACGACCGCCGGTATCCTCGCCTTGGTGCCACGAGATCTTCGAGAAGGCTCGCTCGCGCTGGGCGTCGGTGAGCGCCAGACAATCCTTCGGGTCGTGATTCCGGCGGCGGCGGGCGGCATCGCCACCGGCGTGATGCTGGCTATCGCCCGGGTGGCCGGGGAAACCGCGCCGCTCCTATTTACCGCTTTCGGCAATCAATACTGGCAGTTCTCCGTTGGGAAGCCGATCGCTGCGTTGCCGCTGCTGATCTTTCAGTACGCCATCAGTCCCTACGCCGATTGGCATGCGAAGGCCTGGGCAGGGTCGTTCCTGCTGATCGTCCTCGTCTTTATCGCCAGCCTGCTGACGCGGCTGGCGACGCGTAACGCGAGTGGTGGCCTGGGAAGGCAGCGTTGATGGCAGAGCGGCCATTTCCTGCTGCGTACGATAGAGGAGATTCCATGGTGGCTTTGGCTCCCAGTGACGAGCGCCGGATCCGTCTGACCGTCGTGCCCGGTAGCCTTAACGACCGTGAGACACGCATCAGCGTTCGCAATCTCAACGTCTTTTACGGCCCCTTCCACGCCGTGCGGAACGTGACACTGAACATACCGGATTGCAGCATCACGGCGATCATTGGTCCCTCCGGCTGTGGGAAGAGTACGGTCTTGCGCTGCTTCAATCGGATGAATGACCTCTTGCCCGGTCCGTGCGTCGAAGGACAAATCGTCATGGACGATGAAGACATCGTCCAGACCGCCGATGTCGTGCGGGTGCGCAGCCGGATCGGGATGGTTTTTCAACGCCCCAATCCGTTCCCCAAGTCCATCTTCGACAACGTCGCCTACGGGCCGCGAATGCATGGCACCCCGACGGGTGACTTGAAGGAGCTTGTGGAACGCAGTCTACGCCGCGCGGCCCTTTGGACCGAAGTGAAGGACAAGCTCAACCAGAGCGCCCTCGGTTTGTCTGGCGGTCAGCAGCAACGCCTCTGTATCGCCCGTTGTCTGGCCCTTGAGCCAAGCGTCGTCCTGATGGACGAACCCTGCTCCGCCTTGGACCCGATTTCGACCCAACGTATCGAGGAACTGATGTGCCAACTCAAGGAACAATGCACCATCGTCATTGTGACGCACAACATGCAGCAGGCGGCGCGGGTGAGCGATATCACGGCCGTGTTCATGCTCGGGGACGACCGGGCCGGGGAGCTGGCGGAAATCGGACCAACGCAGCAGGTTTTCTCTGCCCCGAAGGACCCGCGGACCGAACTATACGTGACCGGTCGCGTCGGCTGAGTGGCGGTCAAGCCACACCGATCGCACCAGTTTCCTGTCGGGAAAGCCAGTCAATAATGACCGCGCAGCGGGCCGGATCCTCCGTCAGGCTGATGCTCGCCCCCCACAGCCAGTAATCGACGCAGCGCACCAGCGTCCAGGCGCGCGCCAGAACGGGATCGAGCGCGGCGGCCTCGGTCAGCCGGCGGAAATGACGATCCAGACCTCCCTGGGCCTGTATATCCTCCAATCGTCGCCAGAGCAATTGGGCCATGCCGAACTCGGGATCCCCAACCACGACTTTCGGATCCACCACCAGCCACGGTTCGCGCTCGCTCGCCAGCACGTCGCCATACAGGAGGTCGTAGTTGACCAGTACCCCTCCGCCGGCGACCCCGAGCAGCGTTGCCAGATCGCAAGCCTGATCCAGGACGCGTCGCGGCAGCGGGCGCCCAAGCCGTTCCCAGCGATCGGGCAGGCTCCGGGACAGGTTCTCCGCTACCGTTTGCATCAGGCGGATGCCGTCCGGGGCCGGGATAGCCAGACGGCGAAGCAAACTGCCGGCGATGCTCACCGCCTCGTCGATGCCGACGTTGTTCAGCGATCGGCGGAAGTTGAGCCGTTCCAGCAGCATCGCGTTCAGTGCCGGCTCGAATGCCAAAAGCCGTACTGCCCCCCGTCCGCCCCAGGCCGTGAGGGCGGCCACCTCGCCCGTCGTCGACTCGTCAGCCCAGGAGACCTTGAGCACGCACGGTTCGTCCGCCCGGCGTACCGGGAAGACCAGGCCGAGATAGCCGTGCATCACCGGGCCATCTACGACCAGGCTCCAGCGCTCGCACATGGCCTGTACCAGGTCCGGAAGTGCCGCCACCCAGGCGCTTCCGGCCTCCCCTTCCCGTGCCACGGTGGCGACGGCGAATTCCTCGGGAATACTGATCACGTCGCTCTCGACCTATCTGCACATGGAAGCCGTGCGGCCATTCCGCCCGATTATAGTCGCACAACTTTCGCCCGGTGCAATTCGGGAACCGCCAGGAGCTGGCGGTGAACGTCCTCCGATATCGGTTCGTCCACGGCCAGCACGAGCAATGCTTCGCCGCGCGCTTCCCGCCGGCCCACCTGCATAAAGGAGATATTGACGTCGGCCTGGCCAAGCAGCGTGCCGATGCGGCCGATCATGCCGGGACGGTCGGTGTGACGGCCAATGATCCAATAGCCGCCGTTGGGGCGGACGTCGACGGTGTAGCCATCAATCTGGACAACCTGTGGCTCCTGACCGACGAGGGTGCCGGCCACTTCGACGCCATCGCCATCGGTGATCGCGCGTACGGTGAGCAGGCCGACGTAGGGGTCCGGCGGTTCCGGTTCCCGTCGTTCCACCACGCGCAAGCCGCGCTGGCGGGCCACTTCGCCGGCGTTGACGAGGGTAACGCGGCTGGCGCTGATCGGGCCGAGCAACCCGGCGAGCGTGGCGAGACGCAGTGCATCCGTCTGCTGTTCAGCCAGGTCGCCGGCGTAGCGGATTTCCAGCGAGCGCAGTTGGCCGTCGGTCAGCAGCGTTACCAGCCGCCCAAGCACTTCCGCCACCGGGACATATGGGCGGACGGCAGCGGCGACGGCGCCGGAGATGGGCACGTTGACGGCATAGCGCGGCGTCTCACCCCGGAACACCGCTGCGATCTGGTCGGCGACATCGACGGCGACGCTGACCTGCGCCTCGGCGGTGGACGCGCCCAGGTGCGGTGTGCTGAGCACCCGCCGGTCCTGAACCAGCGGGTTATCCACCGCCGGCTCCTGGGCAAAGACATCGATCGCCGCACCAGCAATCGACCCGGCCTGCAGGGCCGTCAGCAAGGCAGTTTCGTCGATGATGCCGCCACGCGCGCAGTTGACGATGATGGCGGTCGGCTTCATGCGGGCTAGTTGCGCCGCGCCGATCATCCCCCGTGTCACATCGGTGAGCACGGTGTGAATCGTGAGGAAGTCAGCTTCCCGCAACACTTCGTCCAGGTCGGTCAGGCGTGCGCCCACGCGCTCCGCCGCCTCGGGCGAAAGAAAAGGATCGTAGGCCAGTATACGCATCTCGAAGGCGCGCGCCCGCTGCACCACTTCGGACGCGACTCGGCCGAGACCCAGCAGGCCGAGCGTCTTGCCCCGAAGCTCCGTGCCGACGAAGCGGGAGCGGTCCCAGCGTCCGGCACGCAGGGCGGCGTTAGCCGGCGCAATGTGGCGAGCGACGGCGAGCACCATGGCCATCGTATGCTCGGCGGCAGCGACGGTATTACCGGTTGGCGCGTTGACGACAATGACGCCCTGTTGGGTGGCGGCAGCGACATCGACGTTATCTATACCGACGCCGGCCCGTCCGATCACCTGCAAGCGCACCCCTGCCGCGATGACCGCCGCCGTGACGCGACTTTCGCTGCGCACGACCAGCGCGTCATAGGGGACGATCGCCGCCCGTAACGCCGGCTCCGACATACCCGTGCAGACATCCACTGTGGCGACCTGCCGCAAAAGCGCCAGACCTTCCGCCGCGATGGTGTCCGCTACCAGCACTCGCCGCGCCGGCAGCGCTTCCGTCACTGCCAAGGGTTGTCACCTCTCCATGAACGATTGAATTGACCAGGCAAAGTCGCCGGCGGCTGTCTCATTGCCCAATCCCGCTTCCCACGTGGTGGACGGAAAACAGCACGGCCGCCTCTGCTAATCGCGCGGGCGTGCCGGCCGGAATACCGGAGCACTGATCCGCCTGGAGCCGCGCCACCTGGCCGCCTTCGACCTGCCAGATGCCGAGCAGTTGCTCTGTCGTCGCGTCGGTGGCGGCAACGTAGTAGGCGTGCGGATCCGCTTCACTGCGCCGCGCGATCCAGTTGGCGCGGGCAAACGCCGGCTGCGCTTTGATGGCGCTCGACGCGGGCAAGCATGTCATATCCTGCACCAAGTTGATCGCCGCGTCCAGCAGCGGTTGATCCGGCGCCGGCGTCGGTGTGAGCGCTGCCGGCGCCGCAGTTCCGGCTAGATCCCGGTTGGCAAACACGACGACCGCGACGTTGAGACCCGCCCAGAGTAGCAAGGGCAACACCACTGCCAGGAGTAATGGCACATACCAGAAGCGCAGGCCCCGTCGTCGTTGTTTGCTCGCCGTCCTGGCGCTCCGGCGCGGCTGGTGTTGGGACGGGAGGATCGGCGCCCTCGATCGAACCGGCGTCGGTGCCATCCGTTCCTCGTCAGCCTGTATGTCCCCACCGCACGAGCGCGGCGTTCGTTACAGCGTGTAGTATGCCATTCAAGTTGCCCAGATTGCGGCATCCATACCCACTGCTATGGTGCCGCCGCCTGTGCCGGTGACGGCGAGAGCACCGAACGTTGCCGGCGCGATGGCGCGGCTAATCGCCGGACCGGTTCGTTCCCGGGGGCAGGGTCGGCCTCTAACGCAATGTTAATTGTGCGCATGCGCCACTCTAACACCCTCCACGTAGGATGGGGAACGTAACGGAACGAGATTCGACGCTCCAGGTTGGGGCACTTCTCACCCGAAAGTCTGACTGTTGAGAGGAGCCATTCGTTGGCAAAAGTATTAGGCATTGATCTCGGGACGACGAACTCCTGCATGTCCGTCATGGAAGCAGGGGAACCGATTGTTATCGAGAACGCGGAAGGCGCCCGCATTACGCCGTCGATGGTAGCAATCACCAAGACCGGTGAGCGCCTGGTCGGCCAGATCGCCAAGCGGCAGGCCGTGACGAACCCCCAGAACACGATCTTCTCTATCAAGCGCTTTATGGGGCGGAAATATAGCGACCCGGAAGTCCAGCGTAGCCTGAAGATGGTGCCATACAAGATCACTGAAGCCTTAAACGGCGACGCCCGCGTCAAACTGGGGGACCGCGACTTCAGCCCCCAGGAAGTCTCCGCCATGATCTTGCAGAAGCTGAAGACCGATGCGGAAGCGAAGTTAGGTGAGAAGATCACCGAAGCCGTGATCACGGTGCCGGCGTATTTCAACGATGCGCAGCGGCAGGCGACGAAGGATGCGGGGCGGATTGCCGGCTTAGAGGTATTGCGGATCATCAACGAGCCGACGGCGGCCAGCCTGGCCTACGGCCTGGACAAGAAGCAGGACGAGACGATCGCCGTCTACGACCTGGGCGGCGGCACCTTTGACGTGAGCGTGCTCTCGCTGGGCGAGGGGGTGTTCGAGGTGAAGGCGACCAACGGCGACACCCACCTGGGCGGCGACGACTTTGACCAGCGCATCGTGAACTGGCTGGCGGACGAGTTCAAGAAGCAGGAGGGGATCGACCTGCGCCAGGACCGGATGGCGTTGCAGCGTTTGAAGGAGGCGGCGGAGCGGGCGAAGATCGAGTTATCCACGACGCAGCAGACGGAGATCAACCTGCCCTTCATCACCGCCGACGCCAGCGGCCCCAAGCACCTGGCGATCACGCTCTCCCGAGCGAAGCTGGAGCAGTTGGTGGGGGAGTTGATCGAGCAGACGATGGCGCCCTGCAAGCAGTGTTTGAGTGATGCAGGGATGACGGCGCAGCAGATTGATGAAGTGGTGCTGGTGGGGGGGATGACCCGCATGCCGGCGGTGGTGGAGACGGTGCGCAAGCTGTTCGGCAAGGAGCCGAACAAGGGGGTCAACCCGGACGAGGTGGTGGCGGTGGGAGCGGCCATCCAGGCCGGCGTCCTCAAGGGCGATGTCAAAGATGTCCTCCTCCTCGA
>JBPCLN010000288.1:0-3555 GCA_051003235.1 Chloroflexota bacterium
ATCTTTCCGTCGACCCGGAGACCTTCGCCTTGCGGGAAGCGGAGGAGGCGATTGATCGGGTGATGGAAGGTGACGAACCGATTGAGTTGCAACCGGCCGCCGCCAACGTCCGCCGCCAGCAGCACGCCATGGCCGAACGCTACAATCTGGTCTCCAAGAGCTGGGGACGCGAGCCGAATCGGCGCGTGCGCATCTATCGCGACGCGCGTGAGTAGCACCACGTTCTGCCGGACGGCGGAGGTGTGACGGCCACCTTGGCCCGGCAGGGCCGTTTCATCAGCTTCGAAGGCCCCGATGGCGCCGGCAAGACTACCCAATTACGTTTGCTGACGGGCCGGCTGGAGGCCGTCGGGCATCAGGTGCTCTGTACGCGCGAGCCGGGGGGCACACCGCTGGGGGAGCAGTTACGAGCGCTGATCCTGCCGAGTGCCGACACGACCAACGAACCGGTAGCAGAACTCCTCCTCCTGAATGCCGCCCGCGCCCAACTTGTCGCCCAGGTCATCCGTCCGGCCCTGGCCAATGGCGTCGTCGTCCTGGCCGACCGCTATGCCGACGCCACCCTGGCCTACCAGGGCTACGGCCGTGGCGGCAACCTGCAGGAACTCCGCACCGTCATCGCAATCGCCACCCGCGGCCTGCAGGCGGACCGCACCATCCTACTGGATCTGCCGATTGATGCCAGCCTGAGCCGACTCACTACGAGAGGCGCCGATAACTTCTTCGACCGCATGGGCCCGGAGTTCCGGCAGCGCGTCCGCGACGGCTTTCTGGCCCTGGCGCAGGCGGAGCCGGAGCGATGGGTGGTGGTCGATGGTAGCCAGGCGGTGGAGGTGGTAGCGCAATACATTTGGGAACGCGTGGAACCACTTGTGCAGGCAGGTGGCCGGGAACCATAGCTTGTATTGTACGTGAAAATGCCGTACAATGCGGACGGTGGTGAATGATGAAAGGACGCCAGGATCGATGTCTGTACTGCATGCTGATGGCTTAGCAGGGACGCGGCGACCAAAGCGGGAGCGGGTCGAAGTACGCATTAGTCAAGACGAGAAGGCGCTACTGCAACAGGCGGCGTTGCTGGAGGGACGCACGCTCTCCGATTTCCTGGTCAGTAGCGCGCATCGCGCCGCCACTGAAGCGATCCGAGAGCATCAGGTCATCTCCTTGAGCGTCAGCGAGAGCCGACGCTTCGCTGACGCGTTACTCAATCCGCCTGAGCCGAGCGACTACATGCTGGAGGCCTTTAGGCGGTATCGCCGGCTGGTTTCGCAGGTATAAGCTGGGTGCCGCAGCCGTATACCATCGGTCCGTTGGCGGCGACCCACGACCGGTCAACCTTCGCGTGCGGTGTGAGCGAACTGGATCACTACCTGCAGAGGCAGGCAAGCCAGGACATGCGTCGGAATGCGGCGCGCGTATTCCTACTCAGCAATCAAGAATCCGGTCGGGTTGTCGGATACTACACCCTCTCTGCTTCTTCCGTCGAGTCCGCCGAACTGCCGCCGGACAGTGCTCGTCGATTGCCCCGCTACCCGGTGCTGCCTGCGGCACTGCTCGGTCGGCTTGCCGTCGCTGCACGTGATCAGGGTCAGCATCTCGGCCAGCTGTTGCTGCTTGACGCCTGTGCGCGGACCTGGCGAGTCAGTCAGGCCGACCTCGCTGCTGTCGCCCTGCTGGTTGACGCGAAGGACGAAGGCGCCAGCCGTTTCTACGAACGGCATGGCTTCCTTCCCTTGACGAATCGTCCCCAGCGGCTCTTCGTACCGATGGCGACCATAGCGCGCATGGTCGCGGCTGCCGCGACCTGACCTCGACTCTCGCCATTGGCCCATACCTGGGGTGGTCCGTGTCCGAAGTCGCACGGCCGGAGCGCGGGCGTCTTCGGACACGGTAATGAAGAATCCCTGGGTGCGGAGGTTCTGCGCTGAACATGCCGTTGAGATGGGCGGTAGGATTCGCGCCGTAATGCCCTATCTATCGACGTTGCTGGGACGGCACGCATTCGTCCCACCCTGGTTCGCCGCGTAAGCCCGGCGTCGGCTTGCGCGGCGACATTCAAGCGCGGTGTTTGCAATGGTCCGACCCTGACCTGATGGCTCGGGTCCGTTGACTGCTGTGCCGCGCAATACGTCGCTCCCTCGTCGCTAACCACGCCGGGTACTTCCACGTCCCTTATTTCCCCCAGGCTCGGACGACGTTCGGCTGTCTCGACCATAACCTGGGGCCTCGTGTTTGTGGAAGTAGGACAACATGCATTACCCAGCCTTAACGCTTTTTTGTTCCCTCCATCACCGCCTGTTCGCCCTTCTCTGGAGCGGGCAGACTATCTCCGCCCTCGGCGATAACCTGTACCGCGTCGCGCTGGCGTGGTGGGTGCTGGAGAAGACGGGGTCAGCCGCCGTCATGGGCGGCGTGCTCGTCTTCTCATTTGCGCCGACGGTGCTGTTCGCCCTCATCGGTGGCGTCGCTGTCGATCGCTTCCGCCGTCCTCCGGTCATAGTAGCGTCCGATCTGCTGCGGGCCTGCGTCGTGATCGCCATCGCGCTGCTCGCGTTCAGAGGCGTCCTCGAGGTTTGGCAGATCTACGTCGCGAGCCTCATATTCGGGTCTGTTGACGCGTTTTTCCAGCCCGCCTACACGGCGATCGTCCCCGAAATTACGCCACGCGATGCGTTGCCGAGCGCCAACTCGCTCACCAACCTCGCCCAACAATTTGCCGGCATTATCGGCCCCGGCCTGGGCGCCGCGATCGTGGCGCGCTGGGGAACAGCGACCGCGTTCGGTCTCGATGGCGTCTCCTTTCTCTGGTCGGCGCCGTGTGGCTTGGCCGGGCGCCACGGATCCGGCACCGTGGTGTTATCGCGTGGGGTGGATGGGCAGTCGGCGGCCTCATGACGCTCCTGCTTGGGTTGCCGATCCCCCTGGCCGCCAGCCTTACGGTGGTGCTGATCGCCGATGTCGCCGACGCAGCGTTTGCGCTCATCTGGACGCATACGTTGCAGGCGCTGGTCCCGCAAGAACTGCTCGGCCGTGTCGCGAGTGTCGACTCCCTCGGCTCAATTATGCTCTTGCCCGCGGGCTACGGCCTGGCCGGCTGGGCGACGGACCGCATTGGTCCCTCTCCAGTGTTCATCATCGGCGGGGCGGCGACCTTCGTTCTCGCCGGGCTGGTCCTCGCCCATCCGGCTGTCCGCGACCTGGATTCAGCAACGGCCAAGACTCGACTTCCGCAACATGTCGTAGCAACGAGGGCGTCAGGCAAAGGGCGGCAGCTGTAGGCTGACGGCATCTACGCCGGTTGGGACCCAGTCCGCGTAGGCGGACTTCGCTCGTGGAACCCGCGACTTCAGTCGCCAGGCTTCACTCCGAAAACTGCATGGCATTTGCTGGATGCACCACTAAAGCGGGAAGAGTTCCTCAATGGTCCGCATGGGCAGATGCAAATGGTATTCGTGGCTGAGAAATAGGGTAAAGCCGTAGTGCTCGTAGAAGGACCTCGCCGCGTCGTCTTTGGCGTCGACGGTGACGGCCATCGCGCCGATATGGGAGTGGAAT
>JBPCLN010000289.1:0-29468 GCA_051003235.1 Chloroflexota bacterium
ATCTGGTGGCCGGCCGCGTCGTCAACCGGATTGAGGTGCCGGTGACCATTGCGGAACAGGCCCGCACGGCGCTTAATCGCATGCTCGCGGTTGCCTAGATGACGGTAAGCACTGTGGCACACTACGACTACGTCATCGTCGGCAGTGGCGGCGCCGGCCTCTTCGCCGCTCTGCTGGCCAAGCAACACGGCAGCGTCCTGGTCGTGACGAAAGACGCCCGCACGGAGTGCAACACCAACTACGCCCAAGGTGGCATCGCTGCGGCCATTGGACCGGGCGATTCGCCGGAACAGCATCTGGCGGACACCCTGGTCGCCGGAGCCGGACTCTGCCATGAGGACGCGGTACGCATCCTCGTGAGCGAAGGCCCGGCGCGCGTCGCCGACCTGATGCGGATGGGTCTGCCCTTCGACCGTGATGGCGAAACGCTGGCGCTGGGCCGGGAAGGCGCGCATGGGAGGCCCCGCATCCTGCACGCCGGTGGTGACGCTACCGGGCGCGAGATGGAGCTCACGCTGGACCGGGTAGCCCAACAGGCCGGCATCGACGTGCGCGACCATACGATGGTGACGGAACTACTCACGGAACATGGCGCAATCGCTGGTGTGCGGCTCTTGGACGAAGCGAGCGGGCAGGAAACAGCAGTATCCGCACGCTTTGTCATCCTCGCCAGCGGCGGCGCCGGCCAACTTTACGCCTATACCACCAACCCGGCGGTAGCCACCGGCGACGGCGTCGCCCTGGCTTATCGGGCCGGCGCCGCCATCGCCGACCTGGAGTTCTACCAGTTTCACCCGACCGCGTTGAGCCTGCCGGGCGCGCCGAGCTTCCTGATTTCCGAGGCCGTACGCGGAGCGGGCGCGATACTGCGCACCGCCGATGGTACGGCGTTCATGACGCGCCACGATCCGCGCGCCGAACTCGCCTCGCGCGATATTGTGGCGCGCGCTATCGTCCAGGAGATGGAGCGAACGGCAGCTCCCGTGTACCTCGACCTGACCCACCTTCCTTCCGCCGAGGTGCGCAGCCATTTCCCGACGATCAGCGCCTTCTGCGCCAACTATGGTGTGGATATCACCCGCCAGCCCGTGCCAGTCGCGCCGGCTGCTCACTACTACATGGGCGGCGTCGTCACCGACCTCTGGGGCGAGACGACTGTCCGCAACCTGTTTGCCGCCGGTGAATGCGCCCGCAGCGGCGTCCATGGCGCGAACCGCCTCGCCAGCAACTCCATGCTGGAGCTGGTAGTGTTCGCCCACCGCGTCGTGGCACGCACGCTCGTACCGACCCCCGACCGGTTTCCTCAGCCCCCCGCCCTACCCTCACGAGCAGTGACTCTTGACGCCAACGTCGCGCCAAGCAGCGTATTTCCGGCAGGGCAGCAGCGCGGTGATCTCGCTCCAACCGCAGCCGGCTTGCGCCAACTATTGTGGCGCAAGGCCGGCATTATGCGGAACGCCGCTGATCTGGTCGCAGCTAGTCAACAGTTAGCGACGTGGGATCGCTTGCTGCCGCCGCCGGCGAACCGCGAGCAGCATGAACTGACCAATATGGTGCTCGTTGGCCGTCTCCTGGTCGCAGCGGCGCTGACGCGGCAGGAAAGCCGAGGGGCGCACGCGCGGGCCGACTTCCCCGCGCTGTCGGAGGAGTGGCGCTGCCACCTTGTTTATAACAGACGCAGGTTGGAGGCTGGAGGTAGAACGAAGGAGACAGTATCAGGTGTCGTCGGTATTGCCGATTCGGTAGGGGCGCCGACGCCGTTGACGCCCGAAGGGCGGCCGACGCGACCGTTGAAACCTGCCATCGTCACACCGCCAGCCCCGCAGCCGCAGGTTACCGGAATACGCTAATGGACGAGCTCGACGATCTGATTTACCTTGACCATGGGGCCACCACGCCGTTGCGGCCGGAAGTATTGGCGGCGATGCTGCCGCACCTCAGTGCAGGCTGGGCCAACCCATCCGGCAATTACGAACCAGGGCGGCGGGCACGCGCCGCGTTGGACGATGCCCGTGCCGGCGTGGCGGATTGCCTCGGCGCGCATCCGGCGGAAGTCATCTTCACGGGCGGCGGCAGCGAGTCGGACAACCTTGCGATCAAAGGGGTGGCGCAGGCCGTCGGACCTGGTCGCCACATCATCACCACCGCCATTGAGCACCACGCTGTCCTCCATACATGCCAGTATCTCGAAGCGCGGTATGGTTATCGAGTTACCTACGTGCCGGTCGACGGTCAGGGCATGGTGGACCCGGAAGCCGTCGCGGCAGCGCTTTCGCCCGAGACCATTCTGGCGAGCATCATGTTGGCGAACAACGAGGTGGGGACCATTGAGCCGGTGGCAGCGATCGGCGAACTGCTCCGAGGGCGAGGCGTGTTATTCCATAGCGACGCAGTGCAGGCGGCCGGTACGCTCCCGATCTATGTCGATGACCTCAAGGTCGACCTTCTTACCATCTCCGCCCACAAGTTCGGCGGGCCGAAGGGTGTCGGCGCACTCTACGTCCGGCGCGGTACGTCTGTAGATTCGCTCGTCCACGGCGGCGGGCAAGAGCTCGGCCTTCGCGCCGGCACGGAGAGCGTGGCCCAGGCCGTTGGCCTGGCGACGGCGCTTCGGCTGGCCGTATGCGAGCAGGCGGAGCGGACTACCTATCTGCATTCGTTGCGCGATCACCTTATCGTCGGCGTGCTCGCCGCGGTCCCGGGGGCGATCCTGACCGGTCATCCCACCCAGCGGCTACCCGGCCACGCCAGCTTCTGCTTCCGCGCTATCGAAGGGGAATCGGTGCTGATTGAACTGGATGCGCGCGGCATCTGCGCCTCCGCCGGTTCCGCTTGCAGTGCCGGATCAACCGAGCCATCCCACGTCCTCCAGGCGCTCAATGTCCTTCCGGACTACATTCGCGGCGCCCTACGGTTGACCCTGGGTTCGGGAAATACGAAGCAAGATATTGACGTGGTAGTGTCCCAGTTGACAACAATCGTGGCACAGCTGCATTCGCTGGCAGCGTAGTAGCGGCCCGATCCTGCGCTGCGCGGTTAGATGGAGTATGACCTCGTGGGTTCAGCCTTAGACGACCGTCCTCGGCTTGCCATGACCGGGCTAAGCGGATTCGTGGGGAGCAGCGTGGGTCGCCGCCTGGCAAATCAGTTCGCGCTGTTTGATCTCTACCACCGGACGCCTGTTGGCAACGATCTGGCCGCGGCCGCGCTGCAAATGCACGATGGCGGCGGTGAAGATGCAGTAAGCGCGGCACGGGACTGGGGAGCAGTCGCCTTCATCAACATTGGGGCCGCCGCCGATGTCGACGCCTGTGAGCGGGAACGAGGCGACCGTGACGGCAGTGTATATCACGCCAACGTGACCGTGCCGCTGGCGCTGGCACGCGCCTGCGCGACGAAGGGCGTGCGCTTCGTGCATGTCTCCACCGACTATGTGTTCAGCGGGGAAGATGGTCCGTATCGCGAAGAAGACGCGCCGACGCATGGCGCCAACTGGTATGGGCAAACCAAACTGGAGGGCGAGCGCGCGATTCGGGACGTGAACCCGGACGCGGCGATCGTCCGGCCATCACTACCGTACGGCGAGGCGCATCCCCGAAAGCGCGACATCGTTCGCCTGGTACGGTCACGGTTGGGCGACGAACAGCCGTTTGGCGGGGTGGTTGACCAGTTCATCACGCCTACCTGGCTAGGGGACATTGCAGCCGGGCTCGGTGCCCTGGCTACGAGTACGGGCGCCGGCATCTACCATCTCGCCGGCGCCACGATCCTATCACCGTACGATGCAGCGCTGATTGTGGCCCGGACATTTGGTCTGGATGAGCGACTTGTACAACCGTCGACGCTCTCTGCCATCACCCTGGTTGGCCGCGCGCCGCGCCCCCGCGTCACCGCGCTCCTCTGCCCCCGTTGGCAGCGTGAGTTCGGTCCGGCTCTCCGGCTCAAGGGATTTGCAGAAGGCGTGGGCTTGCTGCGGGGGAAATAAGGTCCCATCTCCCAAACGCGTTCGGCAAGAGGTCTCGCACGGCGGCTTCCCGGCGCGCGCCGCTCAAGGTTGTCATAATCACCAGCGCCTCCGGCGCTAGCTCGGACAGCACCTGGCGGCAGGCGCCGCAGGGCGCAATGGGCTGCTCCGTATCAGCCACCACGACGACCAGACGCACTTCCTGCATCCCGGCGACGACGCCGGTCCAGAGGGCGACACGCTCGGCGCAGGCGGTGAGACCGTACGAGGCATTTTCGACATTGGCGCCGACAAAGCACCGACCATCGGCCGTCAAGACGGCGGCGCCGACACGGAACTGGGAATACGGTGCATATGCCCGCTCCCGCGCCTGGGCCGCGCTGGCGACGCAACGTTCAACGGTATCGGCGTCGATTACCGCGTCACTCACACTTGACCGCCGCTACGATCGTTTGACGAGGCGTCCTCGTGCCGCTCGACGCGGACGCGCCGCACCCGCCGGCCGTCCATCTCAATCACCGTGACCTGCAACGGTCCTACCACGGCGCTGCCCCCCTCGGCCGGCTCGGCGCCGAGCTGGCTATAGATCAGGCCGCCGATGGTGTCGTAAGCGTCCGATTCCAGGTCTACCTCCATCAGTTCGTCAATTGTGCCCATGCTGACGCTACCGTCGACCAGATAGGCCCCCTCGCCGGCCGGTTCTATGTCGGGCGTTTCGGTATCATACTCATCTTGAATGTCGCCGACGATCTCTTCCAGTAAATCCTCGATCGTGACGACGCCGGCGGTGCCGCCATATTCATCGAGAACGATCGCCATATGTACCTTCGTGGTACGCATGTCGTGAAAGACTTGCGTCACCTTTTGGGACTCCGGCACAAAGAAAGGTGGTCGAGCCAGATCACGCAGGTTGATCGGCTGCTGGTCAGGGAGCAGGAAGCGCAGCAGGTCCTTGACGTAGAGGACGCCGACGACGTTGTCAATCGACTCTTCAAACATAGGGATACGGGAGTGACCGGCGTTCATCGCCACGTCGACGACCTCCTGTAGCGGCGCATCGACGGCGACCGCCGCCACGTCAATGCGCGGCCGCATCACTTCGCGGACGAGAGTGTCGCCGAACTCGAAGACACCGTGGATCATGGCGGTCTCTTCTTCCTCCAGAATGTGCTGTTGCTCGCCGACCTCGATCAGCATGCGCAGTTCTTCTTCGGTGTAGTGCTGGTCGAGGCTCGTCGTCTGGCTGTGGAAGAGGCGGGCCAGGCCGCCGGTGATCCAGGTGAGGGTGGCAATCAACGGGAAGAGGGCCACGGCAAAGAGGTTGACGATCGGCCCCAGGCGGAGCGCCGCGCGCTCAGTGTTCTGAATGGCCAGCAGCTTCGGCGTGATCTCAGCACAAATTAAGACGACCAACGACATGACGACTGAGGAGACAACGTCGCGCAGCCAGGGGGGATTGGGCGGCACGTAGCGCAGCGAAAGTTCGGTGGCAAGGCTCGACGCCACGATAATGGCCACGGAGTTGAGGACCAGGATCGTTGTCAGGAAGCGCTGGGGGGTGCCGAGCAGGCTCGCGACCAGGCGGGCGCGACTGTTGGCCGTTTCCTCCGCCAGTTGCAGGATACGGCTGCGCCGCACACCGGTCAAACTCGTTTCCGCCGCCGAGGCGAAGCCGGACAGCACAATGCAGACGATGACGACGATCAGTTGGGCTATCGCTCCGCCGTCCATTGCCTGCTCCTACGTGAAGAGCGCGCTGACGGACATGTTTTCATGGATCCGGCGAATGGTCTCCCCCAACAACGGGGCAACGGAGAGCACCGTGAGCGCCTCACCACGCTTGGAATCCGGTACGGCGATGGTATTCGTGACAATGGCCCGGTCGAGCACGCCGGAACGCATCCGCTCGGCCGCGTTTCCCGCCAGGATAGCGTGTGTCGCCACCACATAGATGGCGGCGGCCCCCCGCTCCCGCAGCAGATGCGCCGCTTCCAGCAACGTGCCGCCGGTGGAAATCATGTCGTCGACGATCACAGCGGTACGCCCGCGCACGTCGCCCACCATTTCGATCACTTCTACCGCATCCGGCCGCAACCGCTGTTTGGCGATGATTGCCAGGGAGGCGCCAATCCGATAGCGGAAGTCGTTGGCGCGCGCCACGCCGCCGGCATCGGGGGAGACGACGACCAGATTCTGTAAGCCAAGCGACCGCACATAATCGGCGAGGATTGGGGCGCCGCGCAAATGGTCCACCGGTATGTCGAAAAAGCCTTCAATCGCAGCGGCGTGGAGATCGACCGTCAGGACGCGATCGGCTCCTGCGACGGTGAGCAAGTTCGCCACCAACTTCGCGGAAATCGGCTCGCGCGGGGCGGTCTTCTTTTCCTGTTTGGCATAGGCGAAATAGGGCACGACCGCCGTGATGCGGTCCGCCGACCCGCGGCGTAAGGCATCAATCATGATCAACAACTGCATAATGTGCTGATCAACCGGTTCACTCATTGACTGCACAACGAAGACGTCGGCGCCGCGCACGTTTTGTTCGATGCGCAGGCGCAATTCGTCATTGGGGAAGCGCTCAATGGCGGCTGCCCCGAGGGGAATCTGCAGAAAGTCGCAAATTTCCTGGGCCAACGCAAGATTGGAGGTTCCAGAGAAGACTTGTAGCGCCTGACTCACGTCGCAATTCTCTTGACGGAGAGCGTCCAGCGATCGTCCGACAAAGTTAGTCTAGGTTCCTTACCCTGGACATGTCAACCGGACGTGTCCACCGCTGCATGCGTTGAGTGTTTGGCGTCGTTGTTCGTTAGTCGCAGGGTGGCCAGGCGTTCGGCGTGCTCTCCCTCCCAGCCGAGGCTGCCGGAGCGATAGTAACGATGGCCGGCCAGGCTTTCCGGCAAGTGCTGCTGGGCAACGACGTGGTCAGGGTGGTCATGGGCATAGCGATAGTCGCGTCCGTTGCCCATCGCCCGGTCCAGGGCGGTCACGGCGTTACGCAGGTGTAGCGGTACCGGCTGGTTGAGTGTGGCGCGCACGTCCTCCAGGGCGGCGGCATACGTTGTCAGGGCCGAGTTGCTCTTGGGCGCCAGCGCCAGATAGAGGGTTGTTTCCGTCAACGGCAGGTAGCCTTCCGGCATGCCGATCGCGTGCACGGCCTGGTGGGCAGCCATCGCCAGCGGCAGGGCGTGGGGGTCGGCCAGACCAATGTCTTCACTGGCCAGCAGTACCAGCCGCCGCGCCACGAAGAGCGGATCTTCGCCGGCCTCCAACATGCGCGCCAGCCAGTAGACGGCGGCGTCAGGGTCGGAGCCACGCACGCTCTTGATAAAGGCGGAGGTCACCTGATAGTGCTGGTCACCGGCGCGGTCATAGAGCAGGGCCCGTTGCTGCAACGCCTCTTCAATCGCTGCCTTGTCAATGTGCCGCTCGCCCGAGGCATCCGCTGGTGCGGCGACCACCGCCGATTCGAGGGCGTTGAGCGCGACGCGGGCATCGCCGTTGGCCATCGCCACCAGATGCCCGATGGCGTCCGCCGCCGGCACTACCCGTTCCGTACCGAGGCCCCGCTCGCGGTCGGCCAACGCCCGGCGTACCAATTGCTCCACTGCCCCATCGCCCAGCGCTTCCAGCCGAAAGACCCGGCAGCGCGACAGCAGGGCAGCATTCACGGAAAAGCTGGGGTTTTCAGTGGTGGCGCCGATGAGCGTCAGCAGACCGCTTTCCACGACCGGCAACACCGCGTCTTGCTGGGCCTTGTTAAAGCGATGGATCTCGTCCACAAAGAGGATCGTGCGCCGGTTGCTGGTGGCACGGGCGGTGCGGGCGGCGTCGGCGGCGCGGCGCAACTCGGCTACGCCGGCGGCAACGGCGCTGACGCGGATGAACTGCGCCTGCGTCATGCGGGCGATGACCCCCGCCAGCGTCGTCTTGCCGCTCCCCGGCGGCCCCCAGAGGATGATCGAGCCCAACGTGTCCTGCTCGATGGCGCGGCGCAGCATCCGGCCGGGGCCGATCAGGTACTCCTGACCGGTAAATTCGTCAAGGCTGCGCGGTCGCATGCGGGCGGCGAGAGGCGCACCGGCGGCGTCTTCCGCATTCGCTTCGACGACCGCCTCCATCTCCAATAGCGCCGGCTGCTCAGCAATCGCTCGCTGCGGTCGGGTCGTGGTCATGACGCCTCCTCTTGCCGGTACTACCTCGAATCGTCTTTGTGTTCGCTTCCCATGCTACCGCTTTGCCCAAAACCTGCTAAACTCAGACGTTCGCGATGCAAATCGACGGCGCATAGCTCAGTTGGTTAGAGCGCTGCCCTTATAAGGCAGAGGCCCCTGGTTCGAGTCCAGGTGCGCCCACGGTGTTGTGGTGACACCACTGGTGCCATCCACGCAACGACGGTCACGGTCACCCCTCCCGGCGCTCCGCTCCCTTGCATGCGTGGCTAAACGCGCCTATCGTCACCGCCTTCTACCTGCTCGGGCAAATTTACCGAACGTCGGCGCCCGCGGTGTCGGCCCCGTTGTGCTCATGTCTTCGCTACCATCCGCCCCTCCTCGGGCGGGTGGCCATGGCGGTTCGCAAGGGTCTGGGGTCGCAGATCGTAGAGCGTCTCATCGCCAAGAAAGAAGCGATCCAGCTCATCGACCATCAGGGCGAAGAAACGCAGCCGACTGGCGGCGGTGACACCGGCGATGTGCGGGGAGAGAAAGACGTTCGGCAACGTCTTGATCGGGCTATCGGCCGGGATCGGTTCCGGGTCGAAGACGTCTAAGCCGGCGACAATTTCCCCACGCTGCAGGCGTTTGATCAAGGCGTCCGGGTCGACAATCGGCCCACGTGAGACGTTCACAAAAACCGACCCCGATCGGAGGAGGTCCAACTCGCGCCGGCCGATCATTCGGCGCGTCCGTGGTGTGAGTGGCGCCAAACAGACGACAACGTCGGATTCGCTGAACACACGATCCAGCGTCGTCAAAACGAAGCCAAGGGTATCGGGCAGCTCTTTCGCCAGGTACGGATCATAGACGCGGACCCGGCACTGGAACGGCTGTAAGAAGGAGATCAACCGGCGTCCGATGTGGCCGCAGCCAATGAAGCCGACTGTCTTGCCGAATAACTCACCATGTTCGTAGCCGAAGTCCGCCTTCGGGCGTTGATAGGTTTCGGGGGCGACCATATGCCGGAACTGTTCGCCGGCGTTGCGGAGGGCAATGATGATTAGTGCCAACGCCCATTCCGCTACCGGATACGACGAGCCGTTCGTCGTATCGACGGTGCGGATGCCCCGTTGCCAGGCGGCCTCAACATCCAGCCGGTGGGCAAAGCGGTCGCCCTCCAACTCGCCCAGGAAGCGCAGCCGGGGAGCGGCGTCGAGAACGGCATCGCTGATGCGAGGCGCCCCGTGGCATACTATTATGGCGTTGGCATCGCGGGCCGCCTCGGTCAGCCGGGACACGTCACGCGCCGGACGGTCGGGCGCAGGCACGGTCGTTTCGCGGTCCTCCGCCAGCAGCCAGCGCCAGGTGGCGAACGCCGCCAGCCGCTCCAGGTCGTCCGTCGCGAGGTAACTATCGCGCGTCGCTTGATTGCAGACGATCAGCACATGCGGTGGGATGGATTCGATGCTTTCCCCCTTCCAAGCGGGCCCTGGGTTCTCGGGGCGCCATCATCAGCGGCGAGCACTGAGCAGGCGGTCCAGGTTGCCTCCCAGAATGCGTGCCTGGTGCTCCGCCGGAATGAAGTCGCAGTGCCGGCGAAAGGCCTCAAGGGCTTGCTGATAGGTCATCGCCTTGCGCACCACGGGGTAGTCGGAGCCCCAGCAAAGGCGGTCGGGGCCGAACGCCGCATACAGTTGACGCACGACCGGGGCGCAGTCCGCATAGGGATATTCCCATGGCACGGCGGAGACGTAGTGGAAGCCCGAGAGCTTGACGTAGATATTCGGCAGTGCCGCCGAGCGCATCACTTCCGCCATTCGCAGTTGGGGCGCCGGCTCAGCGGCTCGCACACCGGCCATATGATGGCACAGGAAGGGCAGCTCAGGAAATCTTGCCGCCATCTGGCGCAGCACAGGATGCAAGCTCGGTACACACGCCAAGCTGACGATCTGCTGCAACCGATCCGCCGTTTGAAAGAACGCCGTCCCCTCCTCGGAGAGAAACCAGGCGCCGGTATCATCGCCTTTGACATAGTGCGTGAAGCCGACGTGGCCGTAGCGCGCCACGCTCTCTGCCAGTCGGGTTGCCGCGCCCGCCGTGTGGTACGTCTCCGTCCAAGAACAGTCCACGTCGGCGAACTGGTGCAAGCGGTCGGGAAAACGCTGGACACAGCCGGCCACGTAGTCGTTGTTGTCCGCATTCTGGTCGATGCGCGCAGCGACCAGCACGGCTCGATCGACCCCGTGCCGGTCCATCTCGAAGAGCAGTTGCTCAATGTTGCCCCGGCTGGTGGAGTCCGGCACTGGCGGCTGATAGGGCCAGAGGCGCCAGGCATGACAGTGGGCGTCAATGATCATGCGTTCTTCGGTTCCCTTTTCCGCTTATCCGTGACACCGACGCGCTGGTGAGTTGACAGGATGCTAGCGTGAAAGAGGGACTTTGGGAAGGCGGGGCGGGAAACGACGAAAGGCAGTCACCCCGAGTTGGCTGGCCTCCCCAAAACCTGCTAAACTACGGTGCTCGTGGTTTTTACCACGGGCGCATAGCTCAGCTGGTTAGAGCGCTGCCCTGATAAGGCAGAGGTCCCTGGTTCGAGTCCAGGTGCGCCCACGGTGTAGTATGCTGCACCACCCGCCCCGGTAGCTCAGTGGATAGAGCGATAGCCTCCGGAGCTATAGGCCGCACGTTCGAGTCGTGTCCGGGGCGCGGAATCCCAGTTGGCGATATTGCATCATCACCCCCACCAGAAGGCAGCGCCGATGATGCCGTAGAGGCCCATCAGGGCCACTCCCTCTAGCCAGTTGGATTCCCCATCGAAGACGGCGATGAGGCCTAGGACGGCAGCCAGGCCGAGGACGACCAGCAGCATCGGCGGCAGCACCAACGTCAGCGCCGCACCACCAACCAGGAAACTGATGATGACGAGCACGGGCGTCAGGCCCAATGCCACCTGCAGTGAACTGTTCAGAATGATACTGAGGGCATAATCCGATTTGTTGGCCGCCGCCAGGCGAACACCCACGACATTCTCCACGGCGTTGCCGGCAATTGCCACGATCACCAGGCCGGTGAACGTCTGGGAAATGTGCAACAGTTGAATCGTCGGCGTCAGGCTGTCAACGAACCACTCCGAGACGAAGGCGGCGGCGATGCCGGCGGCCAGCAGGATCCCCACCGTGAGGGAGATCGACCAGGCCGGGAACTGGGGGTCTTCCGCTTCCAGCGGCACACTTGTCGCCCCGCCGCTGAGGGAGAAGGGGATGCTGGCGGCAAAGACCACCAGCAACAGGAGCGCGCAGGCGATACTTAAGGCACTGGCGTGCGCCGCGGCCGGTGTTTTCAGGTCGACGGCGAGCGTCGGCACGATTAAGGCCGCCACGGCCAGAAGGGTCAGGGTAGTGATGGCGCGGGGAGCCTCGGCTTGAAAATGCTGGGTGCCGTTCTTGATGCCGCCGATGAACAGCGCCAGCCCAAGCACCAGGAGGCTGTTGGCCAGTACTGATCCAATCAAAGCTGCCTGGACCAGCGCCACCAGGCCGGCCCGCAAGCTGAAGATGCCGATGAACAGCTCGGGCAGGTTGCCGAGTGCCGATTGCAAGACGCCGGTCGCGCCGGCCGATAGCCGCTGGCCCAGTTGGTCGATAGCCTGACCGATCAGTGTCGCCAAGACCGCGAGCGCCAGGCCGGACACCACAAAGATCACGATGGGGGCAATGACTATAACGTGAAAAACGCCGGAGAGTACCGTCGCTACCCCGGCAACGATCAGGGTCGTGCGTTCGCTCCGCCGAAATACTGACACGATATTCCTAACCGCTCTGCCGTCGCGTCGGTGGACGTTCGTCCCGGTACGATGTACCGTGCACCGGAAGCCTACTATATTGCACCGCGGCGGCGACGGGGACAGGAGGGCCGGCTGGTGGATGGCGACGCAGCGCCAACCCGCAACGCAACCGATGGGCGGAGCGGCCAGGGTCCAACGCGCCGGCCACGCCGGAACCCGCCCGTGACGACCCGCACCGGCGATACCGGCTATACCGACCTGATCGGCGAGCACGAATTGCCGAAATATGAAGCGCGTGTCGACGCCAACGGGACGCTGGACGAGGCTAACTCCGTGCTCGGTCTGGCCCGCGCCAGCACGCGCCATCAACGGCTGAAGCAGATCATTTACGACGTGCAGAGCACCCTCTATGCAGTGATGGCCGAAGTCGCCATGAGTGGCGACCCGGAGCGCACCGAATCGTTGGTCAGCGACGTCCAGGTCGGGCAGGTCGAGCAGTTGATGGAGGAACTGAAAAGCCAAATTGAACTGCCGCGGGGGTTCATCACGCCGGGGGCGACCCAGGTCGGCGCTATGCTGGATATGAGCCGCGGCGTGGTTCGCCGGGCCGAGCGCCAACTGGCGCTGCTCACCCATCGCCACGTGCTCACGAACGAGGCCCTCCTGCGCTACGTCAACCGTGCTTCAGACTTCCTGTTCGTGCTCGCCCGCTACGAAGAGTTTCTGGAAGGGCGCTTACCGGACCGCCCACGACGGCGCGGTCACCAGCCCCATCCGGCGCAAGAGGCGCTTTTCCCGGAGGACGAGTTGGCACTGCTGCAATCCGGCAGCCCGTAACAGACTTGTAGCGCTAGCGCATCTAGTAGAACTTACAATTACCCGGTGAGCGTGCTATACTCCCCTGGCAGTCGCGTAGGGTGTGGCCGGGGATTGGCTCCGACCCATGGCTGTGCTCACCGTCCTCAGTCTTTTGGCAACGTCCTTTAGGATGTCTGCGCGGTTCACACCGCCGCGCCCGGCATCCACCGTCGCTTCCCCCAGGAACGCCGGTAACAGCAATGGAGCAGATTACCGTGAATGTGAGTGATCTGGCAGACCGGACCATGGTCGATCTTCGGAACCTGGCTCGTACCCTGGATCTTACCGGCGTCTCCACCCTTCGCAAGCATGAGTTGGTCGAACGCCTTCTGGCCGTGCACGCCGCCGAGGAGCCAACGCCGGCCCCCCCCGCATTTGCGCCGGTGGAAGTCCCAAACACCCCGATGCCTGATCCTGCGCCGGTCGCGTTGGAAAGTGGGATGGATGCTGCCAATCTGGCGCTCGCCGTTACCGACAATGACGGGCGCACTGGCACGAGTCATCCTGCCAACGGAGATGCCCACTGGCACGCTAGCGAAGCACCTACCGTCGCCGTGGCGGAGCCCGAAAACGCACGGGCGGAAATCCTGCCGCCGGTGACGGTGCGGCCGGTTGAGCCGCCGGAAGAGCACGTCTTCGCACACGGTGTGCTCGACGTCGCCGAAGCCGGCCATGGCTTCCTTCGGCCCTACCGGTTCATGCCGGGGCCCGACGATGTATACGTGTCTCAGTCCCAGATCCGGCGCTTCGCCTTGCGGACCGGCGACATGATTTCCGGGCAAGTCCGGCCGCCGAAAGACAATGAACGCTACTTCAGCCTGTTGCGGGTCGAGGCGGTCAACGGACAGGATCCCGATACGGCCACGCGACGGCCGCACTTTGAGAACCTGACGCCGATCTTCCCGCAGGAGGCGTTTAATCTCGAGACCAGTCAGCAGAACCTCTCCCAACGCCTGATCAACCTGGTCGCCCCGATCGGTCGGGGTCAGCGTGGCCTGATCGTCTCGCCGCCAAAGGCGGGTAAGACGATGCTCCTCAAGCAGATCGCCAACGGCATCATCGCCAACCATCCTGATATTCATCTCATGGTGGCCTTGATCGGTGAGCGCCCCGAGGAAGTGACCGACATGAAGCGTTCGGTCCAGGGCGAAGTCGTCAGTTCCACCTTCGACGAAGACACTGAGAACCATACGCGGGTGGCCGAAATGGCCCTGGAACGCGCAAAGCGGTTGGTTGAAGCGGGACGCGACGTGGTGATCTTGCTCGACTCCATCACCCGGCTGGTACGCGCCTATAACCTGGCCGTGCCGCCCAGTGGGCGTACCTTGAGTGGTGGCGTCGATCCATCGGCGCTCTATCCACCCAAGCGCTTCTTCGGCGCCGCCCGTAATCTGGAAGAGGGCGGCAGCCTGACGATCATCGCCACTTGCCTGATCGACACCGGCAGTCGGATGGACGAAGTGGTGTACGAGGAGTTCAAGGGCACCGGCAACCTGGAAATTCACTTAGAGCGGCGCCTGGCGGAACGGCGCGTCTATCCGTCTGTGGATATCCTCCGTTCCAGCACCCGCCGTGAGGAACTCCTGCTGGATGAAGCGACGCTGCGCCAGGTCTGGATGATGCGCCGCATGCTCACCCAGATTGGCGAAGGCGGGTTCGAGTCGTTGCTGCGCACCATGTCCAAGACGGCCAACAACCGCGAATTCTTGCGCTCGCTAGCGAAGGACAGCCTGTAAGCCGGGAACCCGCCAATCGTGACGGGACTTGTCGACGATCCGATCCTGCTTTTCGAAGGTCGCTCCGCTATACTGCGGACAACATTCGTACGCCATAAGGGGACCGTCCGGTGATACGCATTTCAGCACGACGGCAGGCGACCTTCGGCTTGCTGGCATTGCTCCTCCTAGCTGCCCTGATCGGCGGCCTGGGCGGGCGCACTGCGCGGGCCGCCGGCGCCGACGACCCGCGGTACTTCGCGCAGACCGGCTATCGCATCAGTACCGACGCCTTCTATGACTACTTCACCCACCGCGGCGGCGTCCGCAACTTCGGCTATCCCACCTCCCAGACCTTCACCCTCCTGGGCTACCGGGTGCAGTTCTTCCAGCGGCAGGTGATGCAGCAACGGGCCGATGGCTCGGTGACGCTGCTGAACCTTCTTGATCCCGGCATTCTGCCGTACACCCGCTTTAACGGCTCGACGTTCCCGGCGGTCGATCCGGCCATCACCGCTACCGCCCCCACCGCCGATGATCCGACGTACGCGAAGGATGCGGTGGCCTTCGTGGCGGCGCACGCCCCGGATACCGTGTCCGGCACGCCGGTGCATTTCAACGCCACTTTTCTTTCCGCCGTGAGCGCCACCGACGCCTTCGGCAGCGGCCCGGCGAATCCGGCGCTGTTGCCCTTGCTGGATCTGGAAATCTGGGGTTTCCCGACCTCAGTTCCTACTGCCGACCCAGCAAACGGCAACTTTATCTACCAGCGGTTTCAGCGCGGTGTGATGCAGTACGACGGCTCCACTGGGTTAACGCAGGGGATCTTACTGGCCGACTACCTCAAGGCGATCCTTACCGGGCAGACGATGCCGCCGGATCTGGCCCTGGAAGCCGCGGGCAGTCCCTACTTTCAGCAATGGGCGCCCAACCAGCCGCAGTTCCTTGCCCGGCCCTCCGCGTTACCCAACTCGGATTTGACCAATGCCTTCTACCCGCAGGATGCAGCCGGAAATACGCTGATTCCCACCGCTACGCCGACACCGCTGCCCACGGCGACACCTATTGCCGGCTTCTGCACGGGCGACGAACGGATGACTTTCGCCGGCGCCGGATCGGCCACGATCGGCGATACGGTATTCATTACCGTCACGTCCACGATTAACCACACGAACGTCATCCTCACCGGCACCGATGCGCCAACGTTCGTCAAACAGTACCCTGGGCAGGAAGGGCAGGTCTGGCAGTATCAGGTCACTATCAAGACGGCCGGAACGCACTTCTACACCTGGTACGTCGACACGACGACGGTCTGCACCGCCAACAACTTCGTCGTCGCGGGGCCAACGGCGACACCGGCGACACCGGCGACACCAACGGTCGGCGGTACGTCTACCCCCAACGCCACAGCGACACCCACCGTCGGACCCAAACCGGCAATCACCAGTGTCAATCCGATGTCGTTCGTTTCCGGCCAGGTGATCACGATCAACGGCGGACCCTTCGGCTCGCCGCCACCCGGATCGGGAGTCAGCGGCACCAACGGCACCGTCTTCTTCTTCTTCTTCCAGGGCGGTCCCACGCCGGGGCGCACTACACCGACCGCCACGCCGTTCAGCGGCCCGACGAGCGGGCAGGCCAGTGTCACCAACTGGACGAACGGCTTCATCTCGGTGCAAGTGCCGTCGTTGGCGCCGTCAACAGGCACTAACGGCAGCTACTGTGTCCAGGTCACCGTGAATGGCGCCCCGCCGAGCGACCCCTTCTGCGGCCTCCAACTCAGCGGCAGCTAGACCCGGCGCGGATTACCGGCCCACCTCCGCGGCTTCTTCCGTTGCCGCCGGCTGCCCGGTTGGTTCAGGGGCGGTGGAGACGCGCATTGGATTGGCCCGTCCCTTATAGTACTGCCACAGGTACAGCCCCAGGGGGATGCAGATGATGAACAGGGCGATAGACGTCAACTGGGCCTGTTTCAGGCCGAAGAGGGTGACGCTGTTTGCTCGCCAGAAGAAGACGATAAACTGGCTGATGGAATAGGCAATCAGATAGACGACGGTCAGCATGCCAGGCGTGCGGAGCCGCGTGCGCAGGTACCACAGGATCGCAAAGATCGCCAGGGACATGAACAGTTCGACCAACGCCGCCGGAAACACCGGCTGATTCAAGTCGGCTGGATTAATGAAGGAATGGGGGTTGGTGTACACAAAGGCGAAGGCGCTATTGGTGCGGTAACCGACGATGTCGCCGTTCACCATGTTGCCGATGCGACCAAAGGCCTGGCCGAGCGGCAAACCGAGGACGAGCGCATCCAGCAGGCGCCAGAACGACAACTGGCGCCGGTAGGCAAAGACCAGGATGACGATGAAGCAGAAGAAGATCGTGCCGAAGAAGGCCATACCACCTTCCCAGGTCGCCAGGATATCCTGGGGGTGGGTGAGGAAGTAGCCGAAGTCGTTCTGGACCACATAGTACAGCCGGCCGCCGAGAATGCCGAAGATGATCAGCCAGGTCGCCAGGCTGTAGACAATGTCGCGCCCGAAGCCGGTGCGATCGGCCTCGCGGGCGTCCACCAGCAAGCCAACGGCAATGCCGATGCCGATCATCAGGCCGTACCAGCGTAAGGCGATGGGGCCAAGCTGAACGATGATGGGATCGAGACCAATGTGTAACGGGAACATATCGCTAGTGTACCTCAGTTCTCCCCGATGTCTGTCCCCATTGGGACAGACGTCAAAGGCGGCGCCGGCATAGGCCCCCAGCGCAGGGCGGAAGCGGCCCAACTGAGACCACTGCCGAAGCCGGCC
This sequence comes from Chloroflexota bacterium, assembly GCA_051003235.1. Lineage (GTDB taxonomy): Bacteria > Chloroflexota > UBA4733 > UBA4733 > UBA4733 > UBA4733. The sequence continues at coordinate 17,280 of JBPCLN010000289.1, forward strand.
AGGACGACGGCGCTACCGTCATGCAGACGCCCTTCTTCATAGGCCTCGCTGAGGGCGATCGGGATCGAGGCGGCGGAGGTATTGCCGTAGCGCTGCACATTGATATAGACCTTCTCGTCGGCCAGGCCCAGGCTGCGGGCGGCCGACTGGATGATGCGCACGTTGGCTTGGTGGGCGACGAATAGGTCGACGTCCGCGAGCGTCCAGCCGGCAGCGGCGACCACCTGCTCCGTGATGCGCGGCAGAACACCAACGGCGAAGCGAAAGACTTCCCGGCCATCCATGCGGACCATATGCAGACGCTCGTCGATCGTCGCGGCGGTTGCCGGCGACCGGCTGCCGCCACCCGGGACCAGCAACAGGCCGGCCCGGCTGCCGTCGGAGCCGACCGTTGTAGCCAGCAACCCGTAGTCCTCTTCCGTGCCACGCAACACCAGCGCGCCGGCGCCATCGCCGAAGAGCACACAGGTTGCCCGGTCGTTCCAATCCACGATGCGCGAAAATGTCTCCGCGCCGATGACCAGGACCGTGCGGAAGAGCCCGGCACGAATGCAACCGTCGGCCATGGCCAGCGCGTAGACAAAGCCGGAGCAGGCGGCATTAATGTCGCAGGCGCCGGCCTGCGTCGCGCCCAGCTCGGCCTGCACGAGGTTCGCGGTGGCCGGCATCGAATAGTCTGGCGTGCAGGTCGCCACGATGACGCAATCGAGTTCGTCCGCCGTGATGCCGGCCACCGCCAGCGCATGGCGTCCGGCGATGATCGCCATACTGGCCGTCGCTTCGTCCGGACCGGCGATACGTCGTTCGGCGATGCCGGTCCGGCTGCGAATCCATTCGTCGGATGTGTCAAGCGTTCGACTCAAGTCAACGTTCGTCACGACGGTCGTTGGGACATACTTCCCCCAGCCAGCGACGTAGGCACGACGGGCGGTCACGTTTTTCCTACCTGCTCGTCGTGGCGCCGGCGCCGCGCCGGGTTCCCTCGTCAGGATAGGTCCGCGCGGCGCTGCCTGTCAACCGTCGATAGATAAGGAAGCGAGCATTCCACCCAAGTCGTCCAGCATCGCCGCCCGTTCGCCGTTCGCCGGCGCCTGGACGTGCACCGTCCAACGCTTTCCCCCGGCCAGCCAACGACCTTCCAGGAACTGCGTGCCTCCCCCCGGGGAGGGGGCGAAGGCGGTGAAGGGCACGACCGCGCCATCCGCCAGGGCGAAGGTCCCGATGCGGTCGGCCGGCGGGACCTTCGCTAGCACGCGCAGGGGGCAGGTTTCGTTCCAGATGCCGACGCTGACGTCGCCGGGGCAACGGAAGCCGTCGATAGGGGGGCTGCCGGCGATCGTCCGCGGCTCTTCCGCCTGCCAGTGCGGGGGCAGCGTCAGACGATAGCCGTAGTACCCGGAGTAGAATGGCCGTGGCGTCGCCAGCAGACGGTCATCGTCCGGCGCCGGCCGCGCCTCGGCCAGTACGTCGGCGATGACACCAGGTGGCTCCGTTATGCCACTAGTTGCCGGCGGCGCGATCGGTGGGAAACGCCGGGGGGACCGACGCAAGAAGGTGAAGATTCCGAGTTGCATAGCGCGCCTCCAGGTGGCGCGGCCGACGCCTGGAAACGCCGCAGCCGACAACGCACAGCGCGCTGTCGTTTCGTCCCCATGCCTACGAGGTGAGCTGACGGGTTCGGGCGGGATCTGCCCTACCTGCCCCAGTGGCAGGATTCACCCCACAAAATCGGTTCCCCCGTTCCTCCCAAGAGGATTCGGCCGCTTCTTCAATTGCTAGAATGCACTATACCGAAGGAAGTGACGCGGCGCAAGGCGAGATCGCAATCCGCCACGCTTGCTTCTACCGGGCGGGTGGAATGAGCGTGAAACCTAATGCCTGAAAGTGCCGGTCGAAACCGAAGACGTCGGTGATGCGACCCGACCGTGCTACGGCAGCGCTGGTCGCATCAGTCAAGCTCAAGCGGAGATCGCCGTATTGCTCCATGATCTGCCAGCCATCGCTTTCTAGCCGCTCGTCAATCCAGACCACACGTGCTCGACCGTTGTTCTGCAACGCGAGTAGTCGGGACCGAAAGTCCAGGGCGGCAGTCAACCCGACGTCATAGCGGAGTCGTGTGGCGGACTCGACTACTACGTAATTCGAGGTGACCAAACCGACGCGCGCAGCACGCAGTCGCTGATATTCCAGGCGAGCAGGGACGTGCAATTGATCATCGGCCTTGACCAAGGCAATCCAGGCGCCGGTGTCGACAAATGCCGCCTTCACACCCGCTGGTCGACATCGCCATCGGCACGATTACCATAGAGATAGCGGTCGTGCTCTTGAGCAGCATCCACTGGCCCCCCCGAATACGCGCCGACGATCGGCAAGAACGGATCATCGTCTGTCTCTTGGCTCAGGGTGAAGAGATAGGCGCGGACCGCATCGCGAATGATGGCGGCGGCTGGCCGATGCTGCATGGTGGCAACTTGCCGTAGCTGATCGGCCAGGGACTCATCAATGTATAATTGCGTTCTGCGCATATGACGATTATACAGCGCGGCACTGTCCAAACCCAATCGTTGCCGTCTCGATGGGCGATCGGTCAACGTTCGTTCTGAGGGGCGCCTTCCCTATTCCGCCGTGGGCAGGTGGATGTACATTGACTGAATGCCGACGCGACCGGGGCCGGTGAAGCGATTCCAGACCATGTTGCCGCTGCCGCCGAACATGCCGGTACGCAGGCCGTAGACGTTCTGTTCCATCTGGACGCTGCCGTCACGATAGATCCAGCCGCCCGGCTCGATGTCGATTTGCTCGCCCGCCGCCAGCGTCTTTTCGAAAACGTTGCCGTAGCCGTGTAGCCAGAGCACGCCCTCATGCTGGGTGGCGGTGAACTGGTCAATAAAGAAGCCACTATTGCCGAACATCATGTTGGCGAAGCCCTTGACGCGTTGATAGGTGTAGTCGAGGTTGCCGGTGGCGGCCAGATATTGATGTTCGCGTACCAGCACGCTCGTGCCCGGCATCAGGTGGAGCGGAAAGACGTGACCGGCGCCGTCGCGCGAGAAGGCGATTTCCCCCGGGCCGCGCGCTTCCGTCTGGAAGGCGGGCAGGCCGGCGATTATGCGCCTGAACGCGCCCTTGCCGCGCAAGCCGATCTGCATGGGAGGGTCTTTCCACAACACCACGTGGTGCTCGAAGAAGACCGGCACGCTGCCCTCCAGCCAGACGTGGAGGACGGGCACCAGCTCGCCCTGAATGCGATAGCGCAGCCCTGGTGCTGCGCCATCGTGATTGGTGGGAAGTAACTGCGGCGGGTTATTCACGGGTTCTCCTGTTCTGCTGTATAGTGTGCGCGATCAATGTCGTTGGTATGGGACCGATCGTGTAGGATAGCCGGAATCTGGTCGCGGAGTACGATGATCGCCACCAGCGCCACCACCACCGCAGTACCGCTAGTGAGGAGCCGGGTGAGCACCATGGCGCTCACGGCGTCACTCCGCGAAAGTCCCACTGCCAGAAAGGCGCCCGTGCCACTCGCCTCATACACGCCGATGTCGACAGGCAATGGGAAGATAAGGGCAAAGGCGACGCTGAAACAGTAAACGGCAACCACTTCGCCGTAGGACACGGAATCGAAACCGAGCCCGCGGACGACGAGGAAGAGGACGGAGCCACCCAGGACAACGTAGCAGGCGCCCAACACCGCGGCCCGACTGAGCACGCGCGGGTGCATCAAGGAGACGGCGCCTGCCCGGAACTGTTTGAATTCATTGAGCAGCTTGCCGATGATGGGATGATCGGCCACCCAGCGCGGGCGGGGGCGCCGGTGGTAACGGCGGTGGACTGCCCAGACGACCAGCAGGAAGAGCGCCAGCAGTGCGGCGAGCAGGGATAGGCTGAGAATAGCCGGGATGACGACCGTTGGGCTCAGCAAACGCCGCATATCGCTCCAACGGCCGCCGACCGAACGGCGTCGGCCCTACGGCTCATGGCGACCGGGCGGGATCGATCGCGCCGCCCGGTCGTGGCGGCCTGGGAGCGCGAAGTTGGATGCGGGGCGGACCGATGAACTCTGGGTGGTCGTGGTAGAACGTGTCGGCGGCGGCGACATCGACCTCCCGCGTGTAGAGACCGTTCAGCTTCATGGCCACCACTGTTGAAGCCTGGGCCTGCGACCCGCAGCGCAGAATGCCGCGCAGCAGGTCCGGCTTCGGCAGATTCCGCTCCCCAAGGGCCTGCATGTCTTCCTGAAGATGCCGGCCGGTCGCCAGGTAATTCAACTCAAGGGGCTCATCGGCGCTGCCGCCGCGCCTGCGGACATAGCTGTGGACCGTTCCGGCCATCATTTGCTCCCCCGTACACCCCGCTAGACGGTACCACGCGGCGGCAGCAACCGGAACACTACCTTACTTCTGGTACTTCGCCAGCACCGGCTGCATCTGCTGCTCCAGTTGCTGGAGCCCCTCCCGCGCGCCGATCTTGCCGTCGAGGATACTGTTCAGGATCGGTCCCTTGAGCGTACCGAACTCCTGCACCGCCGGATGGGTGATCGGGCCGACCAGATGGTTCTCAGTGCTGCTCTGCTTGAGCATGTCCAACCACGTCTGCATGAGCGGCACCTGCTTGGCAAAGCCGGCGTCAAGGGCCACCGACTTCACCGGCGGCAAGTTATTCTCCTTGACGTTCCACTCCAGCACCGCGGCGGGGCCGCCCATGGCTTTGATGAATTCCACGCTCTGCTGGGGGTGGGGGGCATTCTTGGGGATAACGAAGACGTTGCCGCCGCCAGCGATGCCGGTGCCGTAGGTCACGCCGGTCTGCACCGGTAGAAAGCCGGTGGCAAAGTTGAAGTTGGGGAATTCCTTCTTGTAGACGATCGGACTGTACTCACCGATGATCGCCAGCCCTTGCTTGCCCTGCGTGAAGCCGTTCTGATCATTCTTCTGGGTGAACAGCTTGTTGAAGGCGTCGATGGCGGGACGGCCGCCCAGCTTCTTCCAGGAGCCGGCCATCCAGTCCAACGCGGCGATGTTCTCCGGCGCCGTGATGGTGAACTGCGCCTTGAGCGTGTCGTAGTACATACCGCCAAAGGCCGCCAGCCAGTAGGTGTCGCTGCCCCCGTTGGCCGCACCGGGCACCATCCCAAGCTGGGAAATCGCCCCGCCGGCATCTTTTTGCGTGAGCTTGGTGATCATGTCGTCCAGCTCGGCAATCGTCTTCGGCGGCTTGGCCGGATCGAGGCCGTTCTTCGTGAACAGGTCGGTATTCCAGGAAAGGGTGCCGGAGTCGAATTCCTGCATAAAGCCCCAGAGGTGGCCCTTCAAGGAAATCATGGGCCAGATGATAGGGAAGTAGTCGTTTTTGTCGATCTTCTGCTGCGCGGCGTAGGGATCGAGGGCGAGCAAGGCGTCGCCATACGCCCACACCGGCAGTGGCGTATAGTCATACGTCATTATGGCGTCCGGTGGCGCGCCGCCGGCCATGGCGGCGGTGTACTTCTCATAGTTGTTGTCGCTCACGACGGGGCTATCTTTCACCGTGAAAGCGGTGCTCTGAGCATTGAAGTTGTCGACCAAGCCGGCCAGAATCGCCTTGCCCAAGGTATCGGTCGCCGGATTCCAAAAGTCGAGCGACATTCCCTTCGCCGCCACCGCAGCGCTGCTGGTGGCAGCAGCAGTAGCCGCCGCGGAAGTGGTGGCGGCCGCGGTACTGGCCGTCGTGACAACGGCGCTACTGGCGACCGAGGCGGTAATCGCCGCCGAGGTGCTGGCGATCGTGGTCGTCGCGGCGGCGCCACAGGCGGCCAGGGACACCCCAACGGCGGCCGTGAGGCCAGCTCCTCCCACCAGGTGTAACAGACGGCGACGAGTGACACGACGGATATTGTGCTGCTGCATGGCTGGACTCCTCCTCTACTGTTTCTCCCAAGCAACCACGGCATCCGTTGCACGTGGTCACATGTCCGTCCTAAAAAGGACGCGAGGACAAGGGCAACGAGGGCAGAACGACGTTCCACTGGCGACTATACACTGGACCAACACCGCTGGCAAGCCCGCGCGGTTTGCCAGGCCGTACGAGGGTCCATTCGCCGGCAATCACTACCTTGAGTCCGCCGGTTTCCTACAATCGAGGCCGTCTACGTATCGTTCCGGTTAGACATAGCTGACGCCGTACCAGAGGGCGGGGAGGGGAAAGGCCGGCGCCAGAAGGGCGGCGAGCGCGGCGGCCTCCGGGGTATCGGGCGATGCTACCTGGGGATCGAAGAATAGGTAGGTGGCCAGGGCGCCCAGATCGGGGAGGCGGAGCTGCTGATCGCCGGACCGGATCGTGAAGCCCCTCGCCGCGCTCCCCGCCGGCTCATCCGCTTCGAAACAGAGGGCGGTCGCCACGACCATGCCCAAACGCTCAGCGAGCAGCGGACGGCAGCGCTCCATGAGTTGAGGGAAATTGATAACGCGGAGCGTCCCCCAGGCGGTACCAGGCGTCGCCGGGCAGCCGGCGCTCGTGAGGCGCGTGTGCAAGGGGACATCCCAGCCCGACACGTGGACCTGGACGCGTTGCACCTGGTAATGGGCGGCAATCTGGGGCAGGGCGCCGGCGACGGCAGCGCGATCACCGGCATACTCCACGACCCGGACGCTCGCACCGTCCGTCGCTTGCCGGCCGGAACGGGGCGGCTGCACCACCACGTAGGCGACCAGACGGTCCGCCAGGTACAGGCCCCAGAAGTCGGAATGGGCCGCCATCACAATGCGACAGGCGAACGTGCGCGGCCAGTCCTCACGGTGACGCAGGAAGCGCACCGGCTCTGATTCGTACAGGGCCGCAACGTCGCGCTCCTGCTCCGCGCCAACGGGCCGCACCTGCATACCCTCCGCCATCCGCCCGAGGCGCGCGGCGGCGTCTCCGATGCGGGCGGGGGAGGTGGCAGCATCCATTGGGCCGGGGGCCGGATCGGCGGTTTGGTCGAGGACGACATTCCAATCCTGACCGACGCGCCGGCAGCCGACCCGGGTGTACATGCCCCGCCCGCCGGAGATGAGCATGATGTCGCAGCCGGCCCTTGCCGCTCGATCGCAGCAGTCCTGGAAGGCGGCCGAGGCGAAACCGCGTCCACGCTGCTCCGGGTCGGTGGCAACAGCGCCGATACAGGCGACGTCGATACGGCAGCCGAGCAGGGTGGCTGATCGCTGCATCATGCCGACGTGGCAGACAACCTTGCCGCCATCGGCCACGACCCGCAGGTTCTCCCGATTCTCCCCGTTGAAGAGCTGGGGGTAGTCCGTGAACATGCTATGACGAAAGACTGCCGAGACGAGCTCCTCCAGTTGGGGCCATTCCTCCGGTCGCACGGCCCGTGGTCCATCCGCCATTGCTCGTACTCCCCCATTCGCCTCTCGTCGATAGTCCAGGATGCCGCTCTCGCCAGTCTGGGCAGCGGTGGCTCTGGAGGAACTATACATGGGAACATCGGGCGCTGTACACCATCGTCGATGGTACCCAGCGCTGCTCTACTCCGCCGGCGCCACGTCGTCCCGATAGTCATGCTGACGGCCAGGGACGACGTCACCGACCGCTTGACCAGGACGAGATTGACACCCTGGGGCTCGCCTTTGCTGAAACCGTCGCAGAGCATCTTCGTGTCCGACGCCGTCCCTGCGCATGTGCGACCGCGGTCCTATAGCGATCCCACGATGGGAAGCGCAGGTACAGCGCCGACATCCCCCGTCAGATCAGGACGCTTGCTATGGGGATTCCATCGTGGCTTGACTATAGAGATCGCCAGCTAAGACCGTCCGCGCCTCCTAGCTAAGGGTCACGGAAGGCCGCCAGCGTCCGTCTTGGATTTCAAGGTGCGCCGGCAGTGTACGGATCTTCCATGCCCGCTCCGTGCAATACCGGCGGCGAGCACCTTTTCACGCAAGGCGACCAGGGTAGTCAAAGTGTCAGAGTGACCGTGGCCTGAACTCGGGCCTTCGTCGCCGGCAACCATGGAGGGCAAGATACGGCTGAACACCACCGCTTCCACAGCACGGGCGCGGCCCGGGGAAAAGCGGCGCCGCTCATGCGTATCCTTCCCTATGCCATCCTTGCCCACCGGCGCCAATGGCCGTATGCTCCTCTCGCCCGCAAGGAATTTCCCGCGGGCAGACGGGGTGCCTAGGGAAGGCGTAGCGCAGCGGACGCCAGACGAACCGGCAGTCCGAGGGTAAGGGGCCACCCGCTGCTGTAACCCAGCGGAGGCCGTTCCGTAGCGGCCTGTGGCCTCACCCTCACCTCCTCATCTGCCCCAGGAATAGCCCGTGCTGCGCTCGGGATGCCCCTCGACGGTCCGGTGGGGAGAGTGCGCTAGTCGTTGTGAGATGCAGGAGAACGGCTGTGGCAAGGACGCGAAGCCTACTGGGCTGTCCGACCTGGTCTGGATCAATCTGGCTGCTATGGGATTCAGCCTGGCGCATACGCTCGTCGACCTGGGGATTGTGCTGGGCCAATCTTCGCCACGCTACGTGGTACAGCAAGCATTGCTGCCGGTATTGCTCGCTGCGCTGTACACATGGTGGGGGTGGACTTTGGCAAAAGCCGTGGAAGGCGTGAAGTCTGGGTTAGTGGGACTGATGGCGTTCGGCGTAGCCTGGGTTGTCGTCGCCAATGGTGTGACGATCATTTACTGCATGCCACCGTGTGGCTCCGTCCCCTTATACGCGGATACACTCCACATTGGCAACCTCATCCTCGGTCCGACGGCGGCCTACTTCGCCTACATGGCATTCAGACGGATTTCGGTGTCCGAGCGCCGGTTCGCCATCTTGGGTACAGTGATCGTCATGCTGGTTTTTCTGGTTACATTCTTTGCCCTGGAAGCCTCGATGATCGGGCACTGACGAGATTGCTGGCCATCACCAAGGCCGCCTGCCCCCGCGCGCCCGGCGCACCAACCCCCGCGTCGTCAAACGCAAAATGTCCAAGTTCACCCGCAAACGGCGCCGGCCCACTCCCACCTCGCAACGTCTCGCCCCATTCGAGACCACCATCCGCATCTCTCCGCAGGTCGCTCCCGAACATCAATTCCTCAACCAGCCGCTTCCCCATGACGGCGCGGTCAACACCGCACGCTCGGTCCCAATGCCTTATCTGAACCGTATTGGGGTTAGCCCCCCAACTCCCGGCGTAGCCGCTCCAACTCCGCGTGCAGGTGCTCCGCCCGTTCCTCCGCCTGGTGCGCCCGCGCCTCGGCCTCCTGGGCGCGTTCGACGGCCTGCTGGCTGGCCTCCAACTCGGTCTGCGCCCGCGCCTCGGCCAGCAGTGCCTGCGCCTGCGCCTCCTGCCGGCCGGCGATTTCCGCCCTGAGCGCGTCGTCGAGTTCCCAGGGAAGCGGCAACAACCCTCTCGTCATCAGGTCCACCAGCCGGATGTCCTGCCCCTGAACGATCCAGCCCACCTCGATCACCCTACTCTTTAGTAGCGCTCCCGCCGGCGCCACCTCGTGCTCCAAGCCCCCCAGGCCGGGACGGGCCAGGTCGCTGAAGCGCCAGGCTTGCAGGCGAGGCTGCGACGGAAACTTCCCGCTCGGGTCCAGCACGACGTACTCGCGCACCCCTTCTCGGCGATACCAGTCCCGCTTGTCGTCCAAATCCCCATTCTTCAGGGAGTTGTCGGAGAGGACTTCGATCACCAGGTCGGGGGCCTTGCGCTCCTCCCAGAGCAGGTAGCGTTCCCGCCGCCGATCCGGCACGTCCAGCGCCACCATGACATCGGGCTCCCGCCAGTCGTTGCGGTTGGCGGGGTCGCGGTAGACGCGCAGTTCGGCGGCGACAAAGCAGGCGGGGCCCCGCCAGCGGGCGTAGAGGGGCAGAAAGCTGGTATCGATGGCCAGGCGATGCTCTTGCCCAGCCAATGGCTCGTCCTGCTCCTCGCTGCTTTCCAATCCGGCCCACCAGACCTGGGTGACGGACTCGACGCGCATCTTGCCGACCCTCCTATGCTCCGTAGGGTAGCATGCGCGGCCTGCTCGGGCCCCTTGCCACGCCTCCCAAGCCCCAGATGAACCGCGCTGGGCCTAACCAGGCCCAACGGGAACGGTACCAACTTCAGGACCCTACTGGAAGGCGCACGGTCATCGTCGTCCCCTTGTGCTTCCTGCGGGTCGAGGGCAGCCCCCCCAAAGCTGTCTTTCGTCAGGAACCGCCTCGTGGTCGGGTCCATATACCGTGCCCGCAGGTAGACCAGCCCGCTCTCGGCGTCGGTCTGCTCGCCGGTGAAGCCAAAGGGCAGGGTCATGCCGGTCACACCCCGGCTGGCGCCGTAGGCGCCATAGCTCTGCCGCCCCACCACTGTCCCACTGCCGTTGGTGAGCAACCGCACACTGCCTAGGCCGTCGGTCGCGGCATAGCTTGCCGTCCCACCTGTGGTGATCTGGCTGACCAACCCGCGGCCCCAGACGTACTCGTTGCCATCGGTCAGCACCTTCCCCAGGCCAGTCGGGTCCCAGGCGTAGCTCGTGCTGACGTTGTTCACCGTCTTGCCCACTCGCAACCCGTCGCCGTTGTAGGCGTAACTGGCCGTGGTAGGACCGCTGATCCCCGTCAGCCGGTTGAGGAGGTCGTAGCTGTAGGTGGTCGTCACGCCACCCGCCGCCTTCGTCAGCGCGTTGCCATTGGCGTCGTAGGTGTACGCGGTGCTGCCGGCCTGCGTCAGCCGGTCTGCCACATCAAACGTGCTGCTGATCGGCGTGCCGTTGACTATCTGGCTCGTCCGGTTGCCCACCGCGTCGTAGCCGTAGGTGAGGGCGTCAGCGTTGGGATACGTGGCGCTGGTCAGCCGGTCCAGGGCGTCGTAGCCGAAAGCAGTGCTGCCCGTGCTGTCCGTCATCGCCGTGCGGTCGCTTACCGCGTTGAGCGTGTAGCCGATGCTCTCCTGGCTGGTACCGCCGTTCGTGTAGGCGATGCTTGTCAGCCGGTCGGCGTTGTCATACCCCAGGCTGCCCGCCACTCCGTTGGGCGAGGCGATCGCGGTGAGGCGCCCGGCATTGTCATAGGTGTAGCCGGTTTGTTTGGTCAGCCAGTCCGTCACGCTCTGCAGTTGGCCGCGTGCGGTGTAGGCGTAGGCAAGCTGATGCCCGCTGGGATAGGTGAGGCCGGTGCGCTCTCCCGCCGCATCATACGCATAGGCCACCGTGCCCGTCGTCGGCGCGGTGACGCTGGTGGGGCGGTTGGCCGCGTCGTAGGCAGAGGTTGTCGTGCCGGTGGCGTCGATCATACTCGTGCGCTTGCCGGCGCCATCGTAGGCGTACTGGATGCTCTACTTCCCGGTGTTGCCAAGGTCGATCCCGGTCAGCCGGTTGCGGGCATCGTAGACCTGCCGGTTGACGGCGCCGGTCGGCAAGGTCGTCTGCACCACGTTGCCCGCCGGATCAAGGGCATAACGCGTCGTGTTGCCCAGGGCGTCGGCGGCGGTCAGCAGCCGGTTGGCCGCATCGAAGGTGAAGGTCTGCGCGTGGCTGTTGGCGTCGGTGACGCTGGTGCGGTTGCCTGCGCCATCATAACCATAGCTCGTCTTGTTGCCCAACGCATCGGTCACACTCACCAGGCGGCCGGCATGGTCGTAGGCGGAGGTGGCAGCGTGGCTCAAGGCGTCGGAGACGCTCGTCTGATTGCCGGCGGCATCGTAGCCGTAACGGCTCGTGTTGCCGAGAGCGTCTGTGGCGCTGATGCGGCGATTGAGGGCGTCATAGGTCGCGGCAGTGGCGTGGCTGTTCGGGTCCGTCACACTGGTCAGGTTGTTGTTGGCATCGTACGCATTTGTCGTCACCTGGCCCAGGGCATTGGTGCTCGTCACGAGACGGTTCTTGGCGTCGTAACCATCGGACGTGGCACGATTCAAGGCGTCCGTCACTTTGGTGCGGTTGCCCACCGCGTCATAGGTGAAGCTGGTCGTCTGGTGCAACGCATTGGTGGTCGTCGTCAGCCGGCCCTCGCTGTCGTAGGTCAGCGTCGTCGTGTGCTACAAGGGGTCGGTGATGCTCGTGAGTCGTCCCGCCCCATCATAGCCCATCGTCGTGGCAGCGGTGTCGGCGGCGGTGACGCTGGTGAGCTGCCCGGTGCCGTCGTAGGCGGCGGCGGTCTGGTTCAGCGCGTTCGTCACCCCGGTGCGGTTGCCATGCCCGGCGTAGGTAGAGGTCGTGACGTGGCCGAGTGGATCAGC
>JBPCLN010000290.1:0-3129 GCA_051003235.1 Chloroflexota bacterium
TGGGTCGGGCTGAACACTGGCGTCTACCAGAGGGAACACTGGTCGACCAACCCCGCCAGAACGGCGTTTTTTCGGCCACCATCACTGCTGCTATGTGTAGCCCATGTCGCGGCGAGGTGTGCCACGGTGCGCGCGAATGTCGTTGCCGCTGCTCTTGCTGCGCTCGACCCCGTGGTGCCGGTTGCGGTAGCGCTGCCGGATACAGCGACACCGCCCCCGCCGACCAGAGCGATCGCAATGCCTGCGTTCAGTCCGGCCAGGATCCAACGGCGCCGCAAGGCGTCGGAACGCCTCGCTCCCTCCAGTCCCGTCTCGGTGGATTGGTACCCGTACCGGGCACGAGGATCACGGCCCCATGGCGGCGGGTGTGTGTACGCCCAACCCCCGCACGAGCCGATTCGGATAGCAGCATCCACCGCCGGACTGGTCTCCGTTTTGAAACGGGAATATTCACCTACAGTGTGCGGGAGCCACCGTTACGGCGCCACCGCCAACCCGTCCGGGTTGGCCTCCCAGGGGAAGCGCTGGGTATTCAGCCGTTTCGCCAGCCCCTCCGGCCCGTTGATCCAGGTCCAGTAGCCGTTGGTGAAGGCCGTCCAGTTATCGACTTTGCGCCAGGCCATCAGGCCGTTGGCGGTGGTCTGCTGGGCATCGCCGTTCGGCGCGAAACGCTGATCGTTCCGGCAACCACCGGTGTCGACGCTGTCCAAGCCATGGAGCGCGGCGAAGCCCAGGATGTACTGGCAGGCGCCGGCCGGCATGGCGCCGCCGGCGGTCGGGATGCCGCTCGGCGGCGTGGCGGCCGGCACTGCTGCTGCCGGCGTGGTCGGCGCCACTGCCCCCGGCCCGCCGGCGAACTCCTGCACAGAGACGGTGACGTTGTCGGCGAGCGTCACCTGCTGGCCGCCGACGCTGCCGGTAAAGCAGCAGATGGCGCCGACGCCGGTGGAGGTGTACCGCGTGTCCATGATGTTCGCCTTGTGCTCCGGACTGTTCAACCAGGCGCTATTCGTCTGAGCCGCCGCCGTCGCGGTCGGGTAGTTGTTGAGCGCCAGATTCTCCCCGGCGATCGTCCCCGACACCTGCAGGCCGATGCCGGCCGCCTGATCCCGCGGTACGAAGTCGTCGCCCGACAACGGGCAATTGGTGTCCGCCTCGCCGCCGGTGCAGTGTGAGAAGAACCCCTGGTTGATGAGATACTGGGCGCGCGCTTCCGCGACCAGCGTCAGGCGCGGATCGACGGTGAGCGCGGCAAGGCCGCTGCCCAGCCGGTCCTGATTCACCGCGCTCACGATCTGCGGTGCGAGTGCTCCACCGGGCGCCGCGAACGCCGGGGGCGCCGTCCCCACCGTCCCGAGGAGCACGAGCGTCCCCGCCAGCGTTGCTTGGAACATGTGCATGTTCGTCCTCCTCCTTACTGCTGACGTGCGATTTCGCACGCTCCTTTCAGTAAGCCACCGCTTCCGCCAATTCCGGCGGACAATTCGCGGCGAACGGGACGCGCTACCCCAAGGTACGGGGAGGCCATGACCCGAATGGCCGCTGCATGGGGTGCTCGGGAACGACCACGGCTCCGGCATTCCCCATGGTGGGAGCGCCGCTGTGCCGAGCGCCGTGCGCGGGCGCGGTAGAAACGCCTTCCGGAGCAGTGCAGCGGGAGGCCGAGCCTGGTGGTGCGCGACGGCTGGTCCGATCAAGCGCCCACGCCGCGTCGGCGATGCTGCGGCCACCCCGGCTCGTTCGGCAAGCGCCGCCCGGGTCAGGCCGTGGCACTCGCGCACATCACCCAAGGTAGCCATCATCCCCTCCCTTTGTTACTTGGCCTCGACGTGCGGCGCCATCGGGCGCCGTTGCAACGGTACCGCGCCGCGCCGCCACAACCGAAAGTGCAGCCATGAAGCAATCCGCGTTGCGCGACGGCTGCCGGCCGCCGGTTTTCTCCGGGCATTCCTCTCGGAACGACCGCGACAATACGATGTACATTACGACCTATCATCATGAGTATGACAAAAGTACTCGTTCTGTGCTGCCGACTGTGTATCATCAAGCGTTGGTCCGCCGCCGCGCCAGACGGCCGGAGCGGGAGCAGCAGGGACGAAGCGAATACCGGAGGCAACGATGGCGACGGATGTCCAGGTCATCGAGGTAGCCCGGCGCCTAGCGCGCGGCGAGCGACTGCGGATCAGCGACGCCCAGCTCTCGGCTGAACAGTGGAAAACCATCATTGCGACGTTGGTCACCCTCGGCTTTGCCGAATACGTCGATGACGGTCAGATTTGGATGATCAGCCCGGAAGAACAGGCCCTACGCCGACGGGCAGCCCAGGCGGCGTCCGGGCAGAAGCGGCGACGCTCGCCACACGCGACCGGTCGACGGGATCACGTGCACCGGTAGCTCTTGCGCGACGGGGCCGGAACGGCGGCGACCGGTTCCCATTCGTGTTCGCCCAGCCAGTACACCGCTTTTCTCCCGTCATTGGGCGGCGTAGCGCCCCCGAATGTCCCGATCGAGGACATTCCCGCCGGAAAGTGCTCCAACACCGTCTTGGTGGGCCTGACGCTCGGGTCCGTGTCACCAGGGGCAAAGTAGCAGGACCCTCCGAAGCCTGCTCGTCGGCGCCCAACCGCCGACGGCGCGCCGCTCGCCACGCTGGATGATCCGGAGCTGCCGGCGCGCTTGGCGACCTCCTTCGCCACGAGGGCGACGGCCACGGACCCCGCGACCGTCAATCGCGAACGGTCCGTCCTGCGGGCAGCCCTCACCTGGTGGCGGGCGCAGGGCTGGCTCCGCGACAATCCGACGCGGGGGCGAAGGCTGCTGCCGGCGCCGCCGGATCGCACGCGCGCGCTGACCCGCGCCCAGATCGCCGCCCTCTTCCGCCTCGACGTTGCCCTGCGGGAGAAGGCCTACTGGCGGCTGCTCTACGAGACCGCCGCGCGGGCCCAGGAGATCCTGACGCTGGACATCGGCGATCTCGACCTCGCCAACAAGCGCGCCCGCAGCACCGCGAAGGGCGGCGCCGTCGAGTGGGTGCACTGGCAGTCCGCCAGCGCCCAGCTCTTGCCCCGACTGCTGCGTGGCCGCGCCGCCGGCCCGGCCTTCCTCACCGAGCGCGCGGCGCCGGCGCGG
>JBPCLN010000291.1:0-5642 GCA_051003235.1 Chloroflexota bacterium
GGCCACACCCAGCGTAATCGCAACCCCGACCGCCATCGCGGCATCGCCCACGCCGGCCCCGACGGCGACACCCACGCCAGCCGCGGGGGTAACGGCCACGCCGGCGCAGGCGGCCACCGCCGCCGCGACCTATACGGTCCAACCTGGTGACACCTTGTTCCTTCTCGCCCAGAAGCTGCACGTTTCCCTCGCGGCGCTGGAGCAAGTGAACGGGATTGTAAACCCGGACGTCATTGCGTCGGGTCAGGTACTACGACTCCCCCCAGTCACCCCCACGCCATAAGCGCTATGCTTGGCATCCTCGGATCGCCGCCCTCGGCGGACACGCCTGGTGCTGACCGATCACCGCTCGCCAGTGTTTATCCTCTGAGCGCTTCCAGGTTGATGCCATACGCCGCCGCGTTGGCCCTGGTTGGACTGGCCCTATGGCACGCCGGCGTGCAGCCGCTCTGGATGGATGAGACGTACGGGCTGCTCTTCGCGCAACGCCCATTCTCGGCACTCCTGCAGGCCCTGGCGGCCAGTGAACCACACCTGCCGCCGTATTTCCTCGCCTTGCGTGCCTGGGAGGCGCTCGCCGGGCCGTCGGCGTTTGCCGAGCGCTGGCCATCGGCCGCTTGTCTGCTGCTCACCGGTCTCGTCGTGTTCCGGCTTGCCGGGATGCTGGCGGGAAGGGCTGCCGGTTGGCTTGGCTTCGGCTTCTGGGCGATTCAGCCGGAAGGGTTCTGGTACGGTCAGGAAGTCCGCATGTACGCTCCGTTGATTTTCTGGACTGCCTTGGCGCTGTGGCTATTGCTGCGGGCGATGCGCTCCGGCCGCCGCCGCGACTGGCTGCTCTTCTCCCTGGCCGAGTTGGCGGCGCTCTGGACCCACTATTCCGGCGCCTTCGTTCCGCTCGTGGCGGGAACCATGGTGCTCGCTTTCTTGTCGCGCTCCCAGTGGCGGCCGGCGTTCGGCTGGATCGGCTGGCCGGCCCTGACCTACCTACCCTGGCTCTGGTACGTCCGCCATATCCAGCCACCAACCGCCCGCCCAACCGGTACGCTGGCCGAGCAAATCCTGGCCGTTGGACGGGGCCTACTCCTGGGCTTCGGCGGTCCGTCGTTGCCGGCAGTGCTCGCCATCGCACTGATCGTGGTGCTGACGGCAACGGTGGCCGGCGCGGTGTGGTCGCGGCAGCGCCCGCTCCAGCTCATCGCCTGCCCGATCGCCGTTGTCCTTTTCGTGCCGCTCTTGATCTCGCCCTTCCATTTCCTGTTCAACGAGCGCTACCTCTGCCTGGTCTGCCCGCTGTTGTGCGTGCTTTGGGCGGTCACGATCCGGGTGCTGGATCGCCGCTGCCGTCCAGCGGCCGTTTGCCTGGCGGTGGTCATTGGCGGGGCGAGCCTCGCCGGCATGGCCGTAGTGCTGGCGCCTAACTTCCGGCTGTGGTACGACTACCCGCCGGCCATGGCTTTTGTCCGCCAGCATGAGCAGGCGGGGCAATTGGTGATCAATGATAGTGGTGTTGACCCAACGGCGCGCTACTATTACCAGAACGTTGACCGGGGCACGCTGCCGGTCTTGCTCCTTGTGCCATTTCATCCGGGTAGCGTCCCCGCCGTCGAAAGTACCGCCGTCCGCCTCGCCCAACGCTACAGCGGCGTCTGGCTGCCCCAGGACGCCGCCGGCACCTGGGATGGCGACCGCGTCGTGCAGCGGGCCCTCGACGCTACCCTCATCCCCGCCGGCCACCAGCAGTTCCGTGACGTGTCGCTGCGTTTCTACCTGACAGCACGGGGGCTGGCCGGACAACAGCCGGCGGACGCCCTCTTCGCCGGCAGCGTCCAACTGGCCGGTTACGGCGTGCAACGAAGCGGCGATCAGTGGTTTGTCGCGCTCCATTGGCATGCCGTACGCACCCTCAACGGCGACCGCACCGTCTTTGTCCACGTCGTCGACGCCGGGGGCCACCTGGTCGTTCAGGGCGACGGCCCGCCGGACGCTGGCCGCCAGCCGACCGCCGCCTGGACCGCCGGCAGCGATGTCTTCGATCTGCATCGCCTCTCCATTCCCGCATCGCCCGGCGCGGTCCATCTGGTGGTCGGCTGGTATGATCCGGCCACCAACCACCGCCTGATCCTGCCAAGCGGAGCAGACAGTGTGGACCTGGGGCCGCTGCCTTAACAGTAGACGCCGCCACTCCGCTGTTTCCTGTTGCGTCGGGAAGGTAACCGTCCCCACGCCGTTAGACTCTCTCTCGGCCCATGGCGCTGTCATCCGGTCCCCGCCGAGGTCCTCTCTGCCCAGGAGAGGGCCGGCAAGCGAAGCGCGCGGGTGAGGCTAGTCACTTCCCGCCGGCGTTCGCCCATAGCGCCTGCTCGACGCGCGCCGGCGTCCAGTCGCCCCCGAGCTGCCGCGCCCGTTCCCGTAAGGCGTCGGCGTAGCGCGCATAGTAGGGCACGGTGAAATCGACTTTGCCCAACCCGGGCGCCTGGCCGGCAACGAGTTCGTCGAAGAAGGGGTACACCGCCGGCGCATACGCCGCAGTAATGGCGGAAGCGGTGGCCGGGCCGACGCCGTCCAGCGTGGCAAGGCGACGAATGGGCGCCAGCGGATCGGGTACTGCCGCCAACGCCGTCCGGCTCGTCTCCGCCACGGCAGCCGCCGCATTGGAGCGCACGAGCAGCAAGTTGCGCTGCCGCCAGACGCCGCGCGCCATCTTCCACTCCGTGGCCCGCGCCAGTTCGGCAAGGGTGACATAGGCGGGCCGACGCCCGCGCAGGATAGTCGGCAGCTCTTCCCGGTACCAGCGGTCCAGTTCGGGTAGACGCGTGACACCCTGCGCTGCTACCACGGCTGGGTAGCGTTCCAAAGTTGCCAGCCACACGGCCGCATCGGCATTGGACCAGAGATCTTCCACGATGGACCATGACCTTTCCGCCTCCGGGCTTCCCGGCCATAAGTGTAAGGCGCAACCGCCGTGGTAGAGTCCCCTGTTGCACCGAACAGAAAGGCCGGCTATGGCGCTGCTGCCGCGCTCCCTCCTCCAGCCGTTGCTACTGCCGCCGGCCCGTGTCCATCGTGTCTATCGTGGTGGGGCGCTGCTGGAACAGTGGCTTGGCGCCGCGAAACCGGTCGACGGCCCCCAGCCGGAGGCCTGGTTCGGCGCGGTGAATGCCGCCCGCAATACCGGCAGCACGACCGCGCTGGAGGGCGTTGGCAGCGTCCTGCTGCCGGAAGGCTGGCTCGTCGACGGCGCCGGCCTGGATGGCTATTGCGCCATGCCGGCCCTGCTCGCCACCTATCCAGAGGTGATCCTGGGCGCTCAGCACTGGCGCGCGCATGGTCCGAACACCGGCATCCTCTTGAAGGTGCTCGATTCGGCGATGCGCTTGACGGTGCAGGTCCATCCCAACCAGGAATTTGCCGCTCAGCATTTTGGCTCCCCGTACGGCAAGGAAGAATGCTGGGTCGTGCTTGCGACGCGCTCACTCGACGGCGAGGCGCCGCACGTCTACCTCGGCTTTCGCGAACCGGTTGACCCGGCCACCCTCCAGCGTTGGGTGGCGGCGGGGGACGTGTCCGCCATCCTGGGCGCGCTGCATAAGCTGCCCCTGCGCCGGGGAGATGTCTACCATGCCCTGGCCCACCCACCACACGCCATCGGCCCCGGCTTGCTGATCGCGGAGGTCCAGGAGCCAACGGATTTCACGATTTCCTTCGACCGCGAATTCGGCGGCGCGCCGTTGCCGGATGAGCGTCGCTTTCTGGGCCTCAGCCTGCCGCAAGCCCTGGAGGCCGTCCGCCGCCTCCCCTACTCCGCTTGGTCACTCGCGAACTTGCACCGGGCCGGTAATCCAGGGGCGGTCCAGATGACGGCCGGCCAGGCGGCGGCGACCCAGGCGGCCCGTCCTGTCGGCAGCCGCGGACAGGATAGGTTCTGGATCGACCTGCTCACGGTGGGCGCCGATGACGAACTGTTGCAGCATGCCTACGGAAAGCTCGCCATCGGCATCGTCGTCGGCGGTTCCGGCGTCCTTTCGAATGGCAATGGTCACGAACTGGCGGTGCGCCAGGGCCAGGGATTCCTCCTGCCGGCGACGCTGGGCGACTGGCAGGCCACCTCCGGCGGCATTGGCCTGCGCCTGATCGTCTGCGGACCCCAGCCCAGCGGCCACCTGGGGAGGCTGGACCGAGCGTAGACGGCGGACGGGCTAGTCGTTTTCCTCCAGTTCTTGCAGGAGATCACTGAGGCGAATCACCAGCCCCGGAATGACATCACCGCCGTCAAGGGTCTCGTCAGATCCGACGTGCCGGATGCGATCACCCTGATACACGGTGACGGTTGCGGTCTCCGGATTGATGTACCACAGGAGCCGGACTCCCGCGCGTAGCCAATCGCTGACCTTTTGCATAACCCGGTCCGCCCGATCGGATGGGGAGATGATCTCAACGACAAAATCGGGCACGTTCACCGTGGCTGCCGCATCAAGATCGCGCGGCTGCCTGCCGCTCTGAAAGAAGGCGATGTCAGCGCCGCGTGCGTCAAATTCACTCTGCTCAAGGCGCACCATCATGTCGCCACCGGCAACATGCCCAAGCCGATGTTCCCGCACGAACCGGCGTACTTCGGCGCTGAGCGCCACCATTAAGAAGCTGTGGCGATAGGTTGGCACATCCCACTCCAAGACCTGACCATTGATCAATTCGCGGCGTTTGCCGTCATCCGGAAAGTTTGCCAGGTCGTTAAACGACAGGCGCTTGGTGCGTGGGGGAGAATAGACCATCAGCGGCCACCCTTTCGTGGTGTACCCAGGCGTGTTCCGCCATGCTAACCGTTGGGCGCAGTCCAGTCGAAGACCACGCCCAGGTAATCATCTTTCTGGTGGGTCAGGCCGGCGTAGGCCTCCTGGCAGCGTTGAGGCGGCAGGACGTGGGTGCGGAGCGGGTCTACCACCAGCCGGCCCTCCATGATCCAACGCAGGAGGGTGCGATAATTGTTCAAGATGCTGTGCTGGGCGCGTTCCGTTTCCGCGATCGGGAAAGTCCACTCCAGGGCGCCGATCAACCGAATCGCCTGGAGGTGCAGGCGGGCCAGCATGGGCGTCATATCGGCACTGTAGCTCGCCCGGGGGCTACCCAGAGAAATCACCTCCCCGTGACGTGCCGCCATTTCCACGCCTTGCGCCAGGAGGTCCGACCGGCCCACCGCCTCCACCACAATTCGCGCTCCCTTGCCGCCGGTCCAGTCCCGCACCGCCGTCAGAGCGGCGTCGCCCGCGAGCGCTTCGGCCCGGCGGATGCCGCAGCGAAGCGCCAGTTCCACCCGGCGCGGCGCCGGGTCCAGCGCCAGTACGTCCGCTCCGGCAACCTGGAAGACCTGCGCCGCCAGATTTCCGACCAACCCCAGACCGATCACAACGACCTGTTCGCCGGCGGCAACGGTGGAGGCGCGCAACGCCGTGATGGCAACCCCCGCCATGCGCGTGAAGACGGCCTGGCGGCCGTCGGCGTCCGCCGGTACGGGCAGCGCAAAACGGGCGACGTTGGCGCGCACCAGCGAGCCGTGCCGCGAGAAGGTCAGGATGCGGTCACCCGGCTTGACGTTTGTCGTCTCCGGTCCAACGGTTACAACCGTGCCCAGGTGGCCATATCCGGTG
>JBPCLN010000292.1:0-10162 GCA_051003235.1 Chloroflexota bacterium
GCTGATCCACGAGGAAGAACTTACGGCGGCCTTTGTTGCCGAGGCGGGCGCCGACAATGACTTTGCCGACAATTGGGACGTTGCGGTGCGTGGGAGCGAGCAGTACCGTTATGCTTTCTTTCAAGAGCAGGACGCCCGCGGCCTCTTCGTCGCGGTGTCTGAATCAGAACAATGGAGTGCTGCAATGGCTACGTCGTCACTGGTAGGGCCGGAGATTGAGGACGGGGCACGGCTTCTCGCGGAGCTTGATCGCCGCGGATTCTTTGTTACGGCGGCGTTTTGGGTGCATGCCAGGGGTGCCCTTGGTCGGCGCCTGATCATTGCTTCGCCCTTGGTGGACGCTGAGGGAAGCCTGCCCGCGTATCAGGGCATCGGCGCCGCTGTACGCGGTCTCCCCGGCTTGCGGATGTCGCGGACAGACATTATGGCTGTGGGTGAGTCTGATCCGGTGGTGCAGGAGCTACGGCGCACGCTGCCGCCTGATTTTGTGCCGGATGATTTCATGCTGCACCTGACTGGCTATGTATCCTACGCGCCCTATCTGGAGGAAGGGGCCGATGCGGTAGAGATCTACGTGCATCGGCTCACGCCGGGCGGGCGAAGGAGTAACGGAAGGATCGCCGGAGGGGTTGCTGCCTTCTACGGAGGCTAACCCGAGTTGGCCCATGACGACCAGTTGGTGACTTCTATCGCAACAGGTACCGAAGCAAGTTGTGCTGCTGTTTCGGCCCCACTGTGTCGAGATGAACTTTCACACGGCGCACCAACTCGCTCAGTGACGTACTTTGGGGCACGGCAATGATGCCGAAATGCAGGCGTCCAGCCGTCTTCCAGGCAACGTCAATCGGCACGAAGTGCGAGATGTTATGCACCAGGATCGCGCGGCCCTCGCGCGTCGCGTAGGAAAGTTGCCACTCGTCCGAATAACCGTGTGAGGAATTCCCTGCTTCTCGACAACTGACGACGTCGTAACCACTCCGACGGAGCTGCTCAGCAAGATGCACATCGACATCTTCATCCGTGTAGAGCAGGATGCCCAGTCCGGTCACCCGACGGTGGCGAGCAGCGCAGCAACGGCGCGTTCCTCTCGCTCGGATTCGGCGTCAATCTCCGCACGGTGGCGCTGGTGGTAAGCCAAGGCTGCACGCACATCGTCCTCTGTGAGGTGAGGCAGCGCATCAACGATTCGCGCCACCTCTGAGCCATAGACGGGATACATCGCCACAATGGTGCTGACGGGTGTGCGCGTCCCACAGATCACTGCGGCGCCACCCTGCACTCCCGGCTGGTGGGTGACACGCTGCTCAAACCAGTCCATTGTTGGCTCTCCTCAGAAGACAAATAGACGGTATCGCAATCGCCTATCGACAGGGCCAACGTGCGGCTAAAACCGGCTCGTCGGCGTCAGCTCAAGGCGCGGGTGGCCCCACCAAGTATAGCGAATGGAGCGCGGCCAGTAACTGTAGAGCCAACCGCATGGCGCGCTCGCCATGGCCGACGGCATCGCGGCACTATACACTTGTGGTCTGCAAGGTGGCGACGAGGAGGTTAGGCGGTGCGACGCGATGGCTTCCTGGCGCCCTTGCGAGCCAACCGGGCTGGTATCCAGCCGAATAACACGGCCCCGCCTCGCCAGTCGACGGAGGCCTGATGGACGTCTTTGCTCTTCGTGACCGGGTAGTAACTGAGTATCGCGACTACTTTGCCAGCTTCCTCAACGTGCGCGATGAGCGCCTGCGGCAGTTTGTGCAGCAGTGCCTGGAGCGGGCGGAGTGGTGGCCCGACGCCGTGCTGCAGCTCAACCCGGCTTACCTGCACGGGGCAACGCTGGCGGAGTTGGCTCGGGAGGGTGTCATCACGGCGGGGACGGCGCGCTTCTTCGGTGAAAAGCTGCGCCTGCACATCCATCAGGAGGAAGCGATCCGCATCGCCCAGCGCCAGCAGCCGTACGTCGTCAGCACCGGCACCGGCTCCGGCAAGAGCCTCACCTACCTGATTCCCATCGTCGACGCCGTTTTCCGGCGGCAGCCGGAACGGCATAGCGTGCGCGCCATTATCGTCTATCCCATGAACGCGCTGGTGAACAGCCAGTTGGAGGCGCTGCGTCGCTTCCGCGAGGCCAACTGGCCGGACTGCCCCCTACGCTTCGACCGCTACACCGGCCAGGACCGCCAGGATCGAGCCCAAATCCTGGAAGATCCGCCGCATATCCTGCTCACTAACTATGTGATGCTGGAATACATGCTTATCCGTCCCCACGAGCGCTCACTGGTCGTGCAGGCGACACACGACCTGCAGTTCCTGGTGCTGGACGAGTTGCACGTGTACCGCGGCCGCCAGGGCGCCGATGTGGCAATGCTGCTGCGCCGCGTCCGCCAGCGCGCCGAGAATCCCGACCTGCGCTTTGTTGGCACTTCGGCGACACTGGCCTCGGAAGGCGACCGCCGGCAACGCCGGGAACGCATCGCCGAAGCGGCCACCACCCTGTTCGGCGTCGAAGTGGCCGCCGAGGCCGTCGTCGACGAAACCCTGCGCCGCGTCTGCACCCTGCCGCCACCGCCAACACCGGCAGCGCTGGGCGCGGCAGTATCCGCCGGCCCGCCGGACCCGATCGCGGGTGGGCCGGCGGCGGTGCTTGCGGTGACGGAGCATCCCCTGGCGGCCTGGGTCGAACAGACCTTTGGCCTCGACGTGGAGGACGGCCGCCTGGTGCGGCGACGGCCGATCACCTTCCAGGAAGGGCTGCGTACCCTCGTCCAGCAAACCGGCCTGGGCGAAGCGCTGTGCCGTCAACGCCTTCAAGCCGTGCTGGAGGCCGGCGCCGGGGCGATGCTGCCCTCCGGTGAGCCGGTATTCGCCTTCCGACTGCACCAGTTCCTTGGGTCCGGCAGTAGCGTCTATGCTACGGTCCAGGCGCCCGAGGTGCGCGAGCCGACGACGGAAGGACAATACGTCGCGCCGGCCGATGGCTCGGGACAGCGCCGGCTACTCTATCCACTTGCCTTCTGTCGGGAGTGTGGCCAGGAGTATTACCTCGTCGCCTTAGTCCGGCAGGGTGAGGATCACCTCGATGAAAGCGGGGAAGCGCTGGACAACCGGCTCCGCCGTTACCTGCTTCCCCGCTCGCCGTTGCTCAACCCCAGCGGCGACGACGATGCCGGCGAGTTGGGCTTCTTCAGTCTCGACCACGATGACCTCTGGTCCGACGAGGAGCCGCTGCCCGACTACTGGCTGGAGCAGCGGCGGAAGGAGACCCGCCTCAAGCCGGGCTATGCTCCCCACCGCCCGCGGCGGCTCTGGGTACAGCCGGACGGCCAGTGCAGCGAGGAGGCGACAGCCGGCGCTATTGCGGGCTGGTTCCAGTTGCGGCCGCTCATGCTCTGCCTGCGCTGCCGCGCGGCCTACGATCTGCGCGAGAAGAGCGACTTCGGCAAGCTGGCGACGCTCAGCCAGATCGGGCGTTCCACTGCAACGACCATCACGGTCGGCAGCACGCTGCTCGGCCTGCAGCAAAGTGAACTGGAGGACAGCGCGCAGAAGGTGCTCAGTTTCACCGACAATCGCCAGGACGCTTCCCTGCAAGCCGGCCACCTGAACGATTTTACCCAGGTGACACTCCTGCGTGGCGCGCTGGCGCGAGCGGTCGCGTCGGGTCCAGAGATTAGTTTCGAGCGTCTTGGTCAGGCCATCTTTGATGCCATGGCGCCGGCGCCCGCCGACTACATGCTGGAACCGGTGGAGTCCGGCGCCGGCTACCAGGCCTCCGTCAGCGCAATGCAGGCAGTCCTGGAGTACCGCGCCTTGGCCGACCTGCGCCGCGCCTGGCGTGTGGCCCAGCCGAATCTGGAGCAGTGTGGTCTCCTGCGCATCGGCTACAGCGGGCTGGCCGAGATCGGCGGGGACGACGCGGTCTGGGCTGGTACTCCGGCAATGGCGGCAGCCGCGCCGGAACGACGAGAGACCGTCATGCGGGCGGTACTTGATCATCTGCGCGGGCAGCTCGCCATCGGCGCGGCCTGCCTGCTGCCGGAGAAGACGGAACGCCTGAAGCGCCAGGCAGTGGAATGGCTGCGGCCACCCTGGGCGATCGACGAGCAGGAGCGACTGCGCTGGAGCACCATCGCCCTGCTGCCCGGGGCCGCACTGCCCCGCACCAGCCGGGTCGCCACCTTCGGCCTGGGCTGGCGCTCGACCATTGGCCGCTACCTGCGGGCGGCGGAAACCTGGGACGTAGCGGAGCGGCTGAGCACTGACGAAGCTGACGCGCTGATACGGGCCATCGTCGCGGCGCTGCGCGGCCACATCCTGACCGTCCACAGTCATCTGGACGAGCCCTACGGCGTGCAGATCAAGCCTGGCGCTATGCGCTGGGAGCAAAGTGACGGCGGCGTGCCGGGTCCCGACCCGGTGCGCAGCAGGGCGCTCCAGTTGCGCCGATCAGACGGCCGGAGCCGGCAGCCCAACCACTACTTCACCCGGCTCTACACCGAAGGCGCCGGCCACTTCCGGCGCGTCGTCGGGCGCGAGCACACCGGTCAGGTCGGCATGCTGGAACGCATGGAGCGCGAGCGAGATTTCCGCTCCGGCAAGCTCAAGGCCCTCTTTTGCTCGCCAACCATGGAACTCGGCGTGGATATTGCCGACCTTGCCGTCGTCCACTTGCGCAACGTGCCGCCGACGCCGGCCAACTATGCCCAGCGCAGTGGTCGGGCGGGGCGCAATGGCCGGCCGGCCCTGGTGCTCGCCTTCTGCAGCCAGGGCAACGCCCACGACGAATACTTCTTCCGGCGACGTGTCGATATGGTCGCCGGCGCAGTGGCGCCGCCGCGCCTTGACTTGACGAACCGCGAACTGGTCGAGGCGCACCTGCGCTCCGTCTGGTTGGCGACGGTCGGCGTGGCGCTGGGTTCCTCGCTGGCTGAGGTGCTCGATATGGCTGATCCGAGCTGTCCTCTGCTGCCCGACGTGGCGGCGCAAATCAAGCTATCGGAGACACGGCAACGGGAGGTGGCACGGGCCTTCCGTGCAGTCGTCGACTCGGCGGCCATCTCGGCTGCCGGCTGGTTCAGCGAGGACTGGTTGCTGCGTACCGTGCGGGAGGCGCCGGAGGCCTTGGACCGGGCGCTGGATCGCTGGCGGGTGTTGTACCAGGCGGCCGTGCGCCGGCGCGACGAAGCCTACCGCAAGAGCAACCTGCCGAGACTGCAACGGCAGGATCGGGAGGCGGCGGAACAGCAGGAGCAGGAAGCGAAGCGGGAAATTGCCCTGCTGCTCAACCAGGGCAATATCACCGAATCCGATTTCTACCCTTATCGGCACCTCGCCAATGAAGGCTTCCTCCCCGGCTATAACTTTCCGCGCCTGCCGCTGCGCGTGCTGGTCACGTCACACGGCAGCGTGCAGACCATCGACCGGCCCCGCTTCCTTGGACTATCCGAATTCGGTCCGCTCAACGTCGTCTACCACGAGGGCCGCAAACATCGCGTCACGAGCTGTATTCTGCCGGTAGGCGGCGTGGAAGAGCTGCTCACGCAAGGCAAGATCTGCCGTGTCTGTGGCGCAATCTATCCCGGAGAAGCTGCCCAACTGGACCGCTGCACGCACTGCGGCACGCTCCTGGAAGGTCCCGGTGTTTCATTTCCGCAGCGCCTGTTCGATCAGCCGGTGACGCGAGCGAGCCAGTGGACCCGCATCTCGTCGGACGAGGAAGAACGGCAACGCGAAGGCTTTGCTATCGAACTCGCGCTGCGCCTGCCCGGAGACGAGAACGTACAGCGAGCGGAGGCGCGCCTGGCAGGCCAGACGCTGCTGGAGGTGACAGTGGCGGCGCAGACGGAACTGTGGCGCATCAATAACGGCTGGCGACGTTCTCATCCGCCACGCGGCTTTACCATCGATGCCGAAAGCGGCGCCTGGGGCGGCCAGGAAGACGCTCCCGTGGAGGATGGTCCCGAAACCATTATCGCTACCCGAACTCGAATGTCCAGCATCCGCCCCTACGTGACCGACCATCGTAACGTGCTGTTGCTGCGACCAAGCCAGACGACCGGCGACGAGGCGAGCTTCCAGCAGACGCTGGCCTATGCCCTCCAGCGCGGCATCCAGGCCGTCTACCAGGTGATGGAGAGTGAGGTCGCTGTCGATCTGATCGGCGAGGGCCCGCAACGCCGGCTACTCCTCTGGGAAGAGGCGGAGGGCGGCACGGGCATCTGGGAGCGCATCCGCAATGACAGGCATTCCATCGCCGCTATCGCGCAAGAAGCCCTCCGGATCTGCCACATCGATCCGGCAACAGGCGAGGAATTTGCGGGCTGGAGCCGGCGCTGCGCCGCCGCCTGTTACGACTGCCTTCTGAGCTATCGCAATCAAACGGTCCATCGCCACCTGGACCGGCATCTGGTGCGCGACTACCTGCTCCAACTCAGCCAGGCCGAATTGCTGGCTCGCACGGAAACGCGCGACTACAACGCGCACTATCACTGGCTGCTGGAGCGAACCGACCCCGCCTCCAACCTGGAGCGCCAATTCCTGCACTATCTGTACGAACACAAGCTGCGCCTGCCCGATCTGGCGCAGCACCAGCCTTCCGAAGAAGTTGCGGTCCAGCCGGACTTCTACTACCAGCGGGACGGCCGGCGTGGCGCCTGCGTGTTCATCGACGGCCCAGCACACCGAGAGCATGTGCAGCATCAGGCGGACCTGCTGAAGCGCGAAACGCTGGCCGACCTCGGCTATCGCGTGATCGTCCTGCCCTTCGATCAGCCGGTCGACGCCATCATCGCTGCTTACCAGGATGTGTTTGTCGGGTAAGCCTCCTTCGGCATTGGGTTGAGTGATCCTGGTGCATGCCGGTGACTGCCGCGTGCTATAACCTCCCCATACTGTAGATCACGAAGGAGCCACAGCGTATGGTGAAGCTGATTCAGGTCGGCATCGGCGGCATGGGAAATACCTGGCTGAACGCAGTCAAAGCCTCGGACGAGGTCGACTATGCGGCGCTGGTAGAGATTAGCCCAGCCACGGCGGAGGCGCAGGCGCAAAAGCACGGCCTGGATTGCATGCTGATTTTTGGCTCCCTCCCAGAGGCGCTCGCCAGGGTGCAGGCCGATGGGGTCATTGTCGTCACGCCGCCGCAGACGCATCGAGACCTCGCCGTCGCTGCCATGCGCGCCGGCCTGCCGGTCCTTTCTGAGAAGCCGCTGGCCGACACGCGGGAAGCGGCGGCGGATATCGTGCGCGTCTCTCAGGAAACGGGGATGCTGCACATGGTGGCGCAGAACTACCGCTACAGCCGCCCCGTGCAAACGCTCAAGCGCGTACTGCAGTCTGGCCAGCTCGGCCCGATCGGCGCCGTCACCATCCACTTCTTTCGCGGACCGCATTTCGGCGGCTTTCGCGAGGCCATGCCGTTCCCTTTAATTATGGATATGTCCATCCACCATTTCGATATGCTGCGCTTCTTCCTGGATCAGGACCCGGTCGGTGTGGCGGGCAGGAGTTGGAATCCCGCCTGGAGCTGGTTCCAGGGCGATGCCGCCGCTTCCGTAGTGATCACCTTCGAGGCGGCGGTGGCAACGTATACCGGCTCCTGGTGCGCCCAGGGTGCCGACACACCCTGGAACGGCCATTGGCGGTTTGACTGCGCCGATGGCGTTGCCCTGCTGGAGGAGGATCGCGTCTGGACCCAACGGCGGGGCGGCGAGCGTGCAGAGGCGCCGCTGGTCGACCTCCCTTTGACGGCCCAACCGTACCTCCTCCACGAGTTCGTCACGGCGATCACCACCGGCCGGCAACCGGCGACGACCTGCTTCGACAATATCAAGTCGCTGCAGATCGTCCTGGATGCCATCGCCTCTTTCGGCCGGCACGGCTGCTGACGCCGTGGGCACGCCTTTTCCTCGGATTACCGACGTACGGCCAGTTCTTCTGCGCGCTCCCATTTCAACACCAGTGCGGATGGCCGTCGGCCAGTTGCACGCGCGTCAGACCGTGCTCGTGGCGATCGATACCGATGCCGGCCTGACCGGTATCGGCGAAAGCTGGGTTAACTACCCAAGCTGGGGGCCGGCCGACCGACTGGCCACGATCACGCACGGCTTGCGCCCCTTGCTCGTCGGCGAGGCCGTGGATGACCCGGTCCGGCTCTGGCAGACCTGCGTGGACGCCCTCCACCGTCTCGCGTTGCAATGGGGCGCCATTGGCCCGATCTACCAGGCAATCAGCGGCGTCGACCTGGCGCTCTGGGATCTGGCCGGCCAGTTTGCCGGCGTACCGATCTGGCGCTTGCTGGGTGCCGCACCACATACCAACGTTCCCGCCTACGCGAGCGGCCTAGGACCCGACCGTGTCGCCGAACAGGCGGCACAGGCGGTGGCGGAGGGCTTTCCGGCCGTCAAGCTGAAGGTGGGCTTCGGGCGGCAAGTGGATGAAGCCAACCTCAGCGCGGTGCGCGCCGCCATCGGCACGCCCACCCTCTTGACCGACGCCAATCAGGGCTGGACGGTGGCGGCGGCGACGGCTATGGCCCCCGCCCTGGCCGCGGTGCAAGCCGCCTGGGTCGAAGAGCCGCTCCCGGCGGACGACGAGGCGGGCTGGCAGGCGCTCCAGGGCGTCCTCCACCTTCCTCTGGCGGCCGGCGAAAACCTCTACGGCCGGCGGCAATTTACGCGCTGGTTTGACCAGGGGTTGCTGGACGTGGTGCAGCCCGACGTCTGCAAGTGCGGCGGCATCACCGCCGCCCGCGACATTCTGGCCCTGGCGGCCGCCCGTGGTTTGCGGCTGGCGCCCCACTATTTCGGCAGCGCCGTGGGCCTGGCTGCGACAATCCACCTCTTTGCGTCGCTGCCGGAGCACCAACGTCTGTTGATGGAGTACGACATCAACCCGAACCCCCTGCGCGAGGAATTGCTCACGGCGCCGCTCTGGAACGGCGATGGGACGTTGGCGGTGCCGCAGGGACCCGGTTTGGGTGTTACGTTGAGCAAGAGCGCGCTCACCAGGTATCGCGTGCACTGACAAAGGAATAGCGCTGTGGCAAAACTGACCTGGGCTTTTCTGCTGGATGTCGACAACACCTTGATCGACAACGACGCCGTGAAAAGTGATCTCGACGAGGCCCTCAAGCGCGAATTCGGCCCCGATGTGGAGCGGCAATTTTGGCGGTGCTACGACGCAGTTCGCCACGATCTGGATCGGGTGGATTTCCCAGAAGTGTTGCGCCGCTTCCGGGTCGGCGCGGTTCCTGCGGCGGAAGCCGAGCGCATGAACGCGATCGTCAACGGTATCCCCTTCGCCCGTT
Source organism: Chloroflexota bacterium (assembly GCA_051003235.1). Classification (GTDB taxonomy): domain Bacteria; phylum Chloroflexota; class UBA4733; order UBA4733; family UBA4733; genus UBA4733. The sequence goes on from JBPCLN010000292.1 coordinate 9,299, forward strand.
ACCGCTACGCCGGCGCCCTGGAGGCCCTTGTCCATCTGGCGACACTGGGCACGACCGTCGTCGTCTCCGATGGCGACCCCATTTTTCAGCCGGAAAAGATCCGCCGGGCCGGGATCACGGAGGCGGTCCAGGGTCGGGTCGTCATCACGACGCACAAGGAAAGTGAGCTGGTAAACGTCTGTGCAGCCTATCCAGCCGATCGCTACGCCATGATCGACGACAAGCGGGCGATCCTCCAGGCGATTCGGCGACGGGAGCCGCAGCGCTTCCGCACGGTCCTGGTGACCCAGGGCCACTACGCCGAGGAGAGCGCCAACCAGAACGAGCCCGCCCCCGACCTGACGGTTGCCCATATCGGCGACCTCCGAACACTGACCCTGGACCAGTTGGGGAGCACCGCTCCATGATGGACCACGATGGCGAAGCGGGGACATCACCGGAGACGGCGGACCTCGCCGGCTTGCGCGCCGCGGACTTGCGTGGCACGCTCAAGCGCATTCTGCGCCAGGCCCTCGCCGCCCTCGACGGCAGCGCCGGCATGCTGGTGCTCTGGCGGACGGGTGGCGCAGCGCCGGAGCAGGAAGTGACGATCGGCCTGCATAGCCAGGCGGCCGCGGCGATCAGTCAGCGTCTGGCGGCGGCGCGTCCGGCACTGGAACGCGTCGCCCATTCGGAACACCCCATGCCCCGCCTATTCACGACCCAGATGACCGCTGATATCGGCCTATTACGCCACCACCTGGCGCTGCTCCCCCTCTCCGCCGACGCCCTGACCTTTGGCATCATCGGCGTTCTCCGTTCCGCCAGCGCTTTCTCGGCGGCGGAGGAGCGCGTGCTGGCCGCCTTTGCGGCGCAGGCCGGCAT
>JBPCLN010000293.1:0-5785 GCA_051003235.1 Chloroflexota bacterium
TTGTTGAACTCCCAGACCGCGTCCGGGTTCTTCGTCTGCGCCCAGAGGGCCCAGGCGTCAATGGAGCCGGAGGCGGCTCGCTTGGCCGGCCCCTTGGGCAAGACCGCCAGGTCCCAGTCCGGCACCTGCTGCGGGTAGGCGTCGGCAAGCTGCTTGGGGTTGGCCGACCCCTCCTCCATCATCGCCAGCTTGCCGGCGGTGAACCCCTGGGCCCGATTTTTCACGCCGAGGGCCTTCCAGGCGTCCGTCCCTTCGATGATGACCGAGCCATCCTTCCACACCCGGTCGTAGATCCATTGGAAGGCCGTCAACGACGCCGGACTAGCCCAGTCCACCTTCGCCGGGGCACTAGTATCTTCGAGGCTGCCCCCGGCGGCGTATGCCTTGGCATAGCCCGGCCCCCAGTCCTGAAAGATCGGCGCGCCATAGGTGCCGGCTGCCTTGTCGGTGAACTTGAGCAACGTGTCCTGGTATGTTTGCCAGGTCCATGTGCTGTCGGGCGCCGCGACCCCTTTCTGCTGGAAGAGCCGCTTGTTGTAGTAGAGCGGATAGACGTTGATGTACATCGGCAGGGAGAACTGGTGGCCCTGCCATTGCATCGCCTTGAGCTGATAGGAGATGTAGTCGTCCGCCGGAAACTTGTCCCGCGCGATATAGGAGTCCTGAATCAGCAACTGGCCCTTGCGGCCGGCATTCACCAGATTGGTGCCCCACATCGCCGCCACATCCGGTCCGCTGCCGCCCGCCCAGGCCACCAGGTAGGCGCTGAGATCGGAGTCTTTGGGGGCGAACAACTCCACGGAGACGCCGGTTTGCTGCTGGTAGAGCTTGACCGCCTCCGGCCAGATGTTCTTCCATGCCGGTACCGTCCGTGTTGCCCATTGGATCGTCATCGCTCCTTTGGCATTGGTCGGGGCGCTGGCCGCCGGAGCAGCGGTCGCCGTGCTGCTGGTCGCGCTCGTCACCGCCGTCTGGCTGGCGCGTGTCGTACTCTGGGTCGTCGCGGCCGTCGTGCTCTGGGTGGTCGCTACCACTGGCGACGTTGAGGCTGCGGCAGTCGCAGTTGCGCTGCCGGTGGCGACAGTCGTGCCGGCGGAGATGGCGCTCGAGGCGGCTCCGCCGCAGGCGGTCAGCAAGGAACCGGCAAGCGCGCTCCCCGCGCTGACCAGCAGCGACTGCACCACCTGACGGCGATGCAGTACCGTCCGACCGCTGACTGGTTTCCTGCTGGACATGACGGAGCACTCCTTTCTTGTCGCATCAACCATGGCATCATCACCTCTCAGCGAGACTGGCAGATGATAGGACACCTCCACGCCAGGGTCAATGGTCGCTGTAAAGGAGGGTGCGACGCAGCGTTGTGCGTCGTTGGTTGCTTGGTAGTTACTGGTTGGTTGGTTTGGTCTGCTGGTGGTTGGCAAGGTGATCTTGTGGGGGTAGACTCCTGGGGATGATGAGCAGTCCCAGACGAGGAGCACCATGATGGCGGATGGAACCGGTGGCAACCGATGGGCAGCGGTGAGTCAGACCGTCGATGAGGAGATGCAGGCGTGGCAACGGGCCCATCCCGTGGCGACATTGACGGAGATTGAGGTGGCGGTGGAGGCGGCGACGGCGAAGCTGCAAGCGCGCCTGATCCAAGACCTGGCGCAGGACATGGACGAGGTGGTCACCGGGGCCGTGGAGCAGCCGGACTGTCCCCACTGCGGCACCCGGCTCAAACGCCGGGGGCGGCGGGAGCGGCTGGTGCTGGTGGCGCACCAACCCCAACCGGTGCGCCTGGAGCGGGAGTACTTCGTGTGCCCGACCTGTGGGGTCGGGTTTTCCCCCCCTCGATGAGGCACTGCGCCTGTTGCCCGGGGAACTCAGTCCTCGCCTCGTCGAGGGGTTGGCCCGCTGTGGGGTGAAGGTGCCGTTTGCGCAGGCGGCGGAGGACCTGCGCTTCTTCTGCGGCGTGTGGGTGAGCGAGGACACGGCGCGTCGGCAGACGGAAGCGGTTGGTGCAGCCTACGTGGCGGTGCAGGACGCGGAACTGGCGCGTTTGGAACACGACCTGCCGCCGCCACCGCACGGGCCGCCGATCCAGCAGGTGAGCGCCGATGGGGCCATGGTGCCGCTGGTGCACGGCAAGTGGGCGGAGGTGAAGACGTTGGCGGTGGGGACGGTGACGACCGTGCCGGGCAAGGACGGCCCGGAAGTCGGTACGCGCGACCTCACCTACTTCTCCCGGATGACGGATGCCGCCACCTTTGTCCGTCAGGCGCGGGTCGAACTCTACCAACGCGGGACCCAGACAGCGGACCTGGTGGCGATGGTGTGCGATGGCAGTGTCTGGCTGCAAGCGATTCCCGACACCTACCGCCCCGATGCCGTGCGCATCTTGGACTTCCCCCACGCGGCGGAGTACCTGACCAAGGCTGCCCAGGCAAGCTGGGGGTCCCAGCCCCTCCTGTTCCACACCTGGTTGGCGGCACAGACGCACACCCTCAAACACGAGACGCCGGAACCGGTCTTGGCCGCCTTGCGCCTGCTGCCGACCGACGCAGCGCCCGATCCGGTCGCGGCAGCCGAGGCCCGCGACGAGGCGCTCGGCTACTTGGCGGCGCGCCTGGAGCAGATCCAGTACGCCGACTTCCAGCGGCGCGGCTTGCCGATTGGCAGCGGCGCCGTGGAGAGCGCCTGCAAGCTGGTGGTGGAAGCCCGCCTCAAAGGCAGCGGCATGCATTGGGACCCGGACCATGTCAGCCCGATGGTCGCCTTGCGTACTGTCCTCTGCTCCCACCGTTGGGCCGAGGCCTGGCCCAAGATCCAGCAGGAACTCCGCCGCCGCGCCTACGTCCAACGCCTGGCGCGCTGCCTAAAGCGACACACTCAACCCGAACCGATCCCCGCTGTGGCGCCCCCGCCAAAACGCAAGGTCCACCTCGCCAGTGCCCACCGCCGCATGCGCGCTGCCACCCACCCAAGATCGTCAACGGTCGCCCCACCGACGATCACCCTTTTCGCAAATCCTTCAAAAGCACTGGCTAGCAGACAGTGACGCACAACTCTGCGTCCCACCCTGTAAAGGAAGGTGGCAGCCGCAACCGCGAGCACGTGATGGCAGAGCCGGCTACTGGCATTCGGGCGACCAAGGCGCGGTGCGTGCTCTGACGCCAATGCCAACCATCGCCGCCGAGAGGCGGCTGTTGGAACGGCCGCAGCGCCGCCGACAGCGAGGCACGCGATCTTCATCGGCCCAACCGGTGCGCACCGCACGGCGCACCATCCCAAAGCGCCACGCCGTTGCATTTCGTGCCGGTCCCTACGGGCTACTCCAGACCCACCCGCTTCACTGATGCGGCGCTCTGATCGGCAACCACATCCGGCCAGCATCGCCCCCGGCCGGCCCAGGAAGCGGCCCACTGCGGCGAGCCGCCGAGGTCACAAGGAGCGGAGGCACTGCGTGCCCACCGCAGAGACCAATAGCGGCCCTCCGGACCGCAGCAAGGGAGTGCTGCGCACACCCGCGCCGGGGCACGCCGGGGACCCATTTCCCCGTCCTCCCCGGCGGCACGGAGCGCGCCGCCGCGCGCCCTAACCGGAATGCTCAGGCTCAGGCCCGGCACCTGCACGCAGGGCCTGTCCCCGTGCAGCCCACCGGCTTGCCCTTGCTCTGGCAAGCTAACGCAGCCAGGAGCCACCGCAAGGGTAAAGGTCGCTGCGCTCCCCGCGCCAGCGCGCCCTTGCAGCGGCGCCACCCGTCCGCGTTTTCACGCTTGCCGCGAGGGCGGCGCCGGCGTACTGCACGGGGACAGGGAACCATCCCATCATCCCAACGAAGGACAGCCGGGATAGCGGCAACCGCCGAGGAGGGCCCGCTGCATGCGGGCAGCCGGCCAGGGCCAACGAGCCAGCGAGGGTAGACGCCACACCTCGCGGGCGTGGTGAGAACGGCCCAGGCGGCCGGGAGCGGCCCAGAATCGCGCCAGGATGCCGTCAAGACGGCTGCTCCGCCGCCGACTGGCCTGATGATCGTTCATCTTGCGTCAGCGTCTCATCCGGCCGGTAAACGAGCAGATCGCCGACGCCACAGTCGAAGTAGCGGCAGAGCTTTTCCAACGTCTCGAAGTCAACCCGCGCGGCTGTAGCGTAATACAGCGTATGCGCCGTCGTGCGGCTGATGCCGGCGCCGCGCGCCAAGTCGGTGATACCCTCGCGCCGCGCCCCGAGCAGTGTTGATACCCGGCTCTCGATCGGCATGGCTGCCCTCCGTTCTGTCCTCTACCCAGTGTACAGCTAGTTGAACGAATATCCAAACTTGCCCTACGAAACGCTTGACAAGTAGTACGTCTTGCCGTACAATACGTACAGGTAGTTGGACGTAGCGTAGAGCAAGGAGTACAGCGAATGGTCAAGATCACCACCCCCATCACCCGCGAATGGATCGCCGCCGTGGAGCGCGCCGCCCGGATGCTCAAGCAGGGCTACCAGGCGACGCGGGTCGGCGACGGCATCTACCAGGTGCGCAGCGCCAGCCAGCCGGACACCATCTACACCATCCGTATCCGCAACCTGGGCCAACTGGACGCGACCTGCGATTGCCCCCACGGTCAGCACGAAGGAGCCAAAGGCCACTGCTGGCACCAGGCGTCGGCCTTCTGCCAGGAGACGCGCCGGGTGTCCCGCCCGGTGGTCAGTAGGGAGGAGATCGAGCGACGCATGGCCCGCTTCGCCCGGACGTAGGGGGAGCAGACCCCCAGGCGGAGAGGGGAGCCGGTCTACCGGCTCCCTACCGGCCAGACCGTAGCAGCCAGCAGGCTGGGTAGGAAAAGGAGAGTACCAATGCAAACCGTCACCATCTTCGCCACGATGCAGCCGGACACCGAAGGCGGCCCGTGTGTCGTGCTGGTCGAGCGCACGAGTGACTTCGGCCAGTTCGTCGCCCTGGTCCTCGGCTTCCGCAAGGACTCCGACTGCGTGCGCCTGGTCTGGCGCGTCGAGACCGCGCCGCCGCCACCCGCCCCGGCGGCGGCCGGCCGGCCGGCACTGTCTTTTGTCGCCGCCTGCTAACGAGAGAGGGAACCACCGATGTCTGAATCCACCGCCGCCCTGCTCCAGACCGTACGGGAGGGACTGCACGCCCTGGCCGAGGAACTCGCCGCCGGCAAGGGCGAGCGCCTCCGCGCCGTGCTGGACTTCGCCAGCCAGTTCCACCGTTATTCCCTCAACAATCAGGCGCTGATCGCCGCTCAGTGTCCGCAGGCGTCGTATGTCGCCGGCTACCGCACCTGGCAGAAGCTCGGCTACCAGGTGCGCAAAGGAGAGCGCGGTATCCGTATCCTGGCCCCCCGCCCCTACAAGCGCACGACGGATGACGGCGAGGAGGAGGAGCACGTCTCCTTCGCCGCCGTGGCGGTCTTCGACGCCGGCCAGTTGACGGAGCCGCCGGCACTCCCGACCCTGCGGACCAGCCTCCCCGACGACCAGCAGGGCCGCTACGCCGCCGTCCTGGCCGCCGTGCAAGCCGAAGGCATCCGCGTCGAGGAGCGCGACGACCTGGGCAGCGCGGAAGGCTACAGCGCCGGCGGCGTCATCGCCTTACGGCGGGGCCTGGACAGCCGCAACGGGCTGCTGGTCATGCTCCACGAATGGAGTCATGAACTACTGCACAAGGGGACGGCGAACACCCTCGCCCGCGCGCGCAAGGAGGCGCAGGCGGAGGCAACCGCCTATGTGGTAGGCCGGCACTTCGGCTTGGCCCAACACTTCGCCGTCGACTACCTGCAAAGCTGGCGGGTATTGG
>JBPCLN010000294.1:0-4103 GCA_051003235.1 Chloroflexota bacterium
ACTCGGGACCGTAGATGAGCCGCAAATATTCCGGCCCCCGACACTTCACCGCCGGCTGGACAAGACGCTGCGTACCGCGACTGATGAACTGGAGCGGCTTGACCACCATCCCCTCGCCGCCGGCCGCAGTGAGTCCCTCCCACCAACGGATGCCGGTCTCCTGACTGAATGCATCGGTAACGTCAACGATCTGGAACGCTGTGGGGAAGAAGAGACTCGCATCCGCCCGACAGAGCCGCTCCAGGATCGCCAGATGCCAGAGGTGATCCTTGTCCGCATGGACCGCGCCTTCCGATGCCAGCAGGTGGAACGGCGCCAGCTTCAGGTCGGCCAGCGACTCTACCGGCCAGCAGTAGCATCGATAGGCGTCGACGTAGCGCTGGGCCATGGCGGCGCGGCCACGGTAGTGGTGTAACAGCGGAGCGACCTCGGCGCCGCGCTGCTCGGCCTGGGCGAGCACGGCGACCGCCTGGGCGAGTGCTACGCGCGCGGCGGTACCGACCGGGGCGTACTGCCGGCGCAAGAGATCCTGCGCTTTGGCCGACCATGGGAGGAGTTCGCAATCCAGGCAGCACCAATCGGTCGCCAGCTCCTCCCAGATGCCGGCCTGCTTCAGGGCTGCTTGGACCTGCGCCAGGAGAGCCGTCTCCAGGGTGGCATCATCAAAGAAGCGGCGGCCGGTGCGGGTGTAGCAGATACCGAGGCCGGCGGCGTCCAGACCGAAACGGCGGCGCATCACGCCTTCATCGCGGCAGATGACGACGACGGCACGGGACCCCATGTGCTTCTCTTCGCAGACGACCTGGGCGATGCCCTGGGTACGAAAGTAGGCGAAGGCTTCGGCTGGATGCTCCAGGAGGCCGGGCAAGGCACTGGTCTCCGACGGCGACATGGTCGGCGGTAGGTAGATCAGCCAGTGCGGATCGGCGGCAAAGCGGCTCATCACCTCCAGCGCGGCCATGGCCTGCGGCTCGGGGATCGTGACGTTGCCGAGCAGGTTCGTCGTGACCAGACGTTTGCCGGTGACATCCTCCAGGTCCAGCAGATCGTCGTCCTGCTGCTGGGCGGTGCGGGCGGGCGCCGGCTCGGCGACGGGTGGGAAGGGGCGCACCGGCTCGGCATAGACGCGGGCGGCGGGGACGGACACCAGTTCGCGCTCCGGGTAACGCAGGGCCGTCAACCGACCGCCGAAGAAGCAGCCGGTATCAATGTTGATCGTGCCGTTCAGCCATTCCGGCTCCGGCACCGGCGTGTGGCCGTAGACGACGAGGGCCTTACCGCGGTAGCCGGCGGCCCAGTTGAAGCGGATTGGGAGACCGAATTCGTCGGTCTCGCCGGTCGTTTCCCCGTAGAGGGCGAACTCACGGACCTCACGGGAGCCGCCACCCTGCATCGTTTCCTTCATGCCGGCATGGGCGACCACCAGTTTGCCGTCATCGAACACGTAGTGGCTCACCAGGCCATCCAGGAACTCGGCGATCGCCGGGGCTGCACGTTCGCGCTCTGCCGCCGGTAGCGCGGCAAGCTCGGCGAGACTCTGCTGGAGACCGTGGCTGATCTGCACCTCACGGCCCTCCAGCTTGCGCCGCAGTTTACTATCGTGATTACCGGGGATACAGAAGGCGCTGCCGGCGGTGACCATGTTGCGCACCAGGGCAAGGGTGGCGAGGATGCGGGAACCGCGGTCGACCAGATCACCCAGGAAAACGGCATGGCGGCCCTGCGGATGGCGGTAGACCGGTCCTGCCAGCGCCCCTTCTCCCGCCGTGCCATCCGCCGGCGCGTAGCCGAGCGCCGCCAGGAGCGCGGTCAGTTCGTCATAACAGCCGTGGATGTCGCCGATGATGTCGAACGGGCCATGTTCGGCACGCCGGTCGTTATACAACGGCTGGCGTACCACGACCGCAGCGTCAACCTCTTCCACCGAATGTAGGACAAAAACGTAGCGGAAACCCTCCCGTTGCAGGTGACGCAGCGACCGCCGCATCTGCTCGTGCTGGCGGCGGACAACGTGGGGGCCGAACGTGCGCTCCGGGCGCTCGCGATTGCGCTCCAGGCAGAGGCGCTCCGGCAGATCGAAGACAATGGCGACCGGTAAGCAGTGATAGCGACGGGCCAGGGCGACGAGCGGCTGCCGCGCTTCCGGCTGCACGTTGGTGGCATCGACCACGGTCAGTTTGCCGCGCGCCAACCGCTTGGCGGCGAGGAAGTGCAGGAGGTCGAAGGCATCCGTCGTCGCCGAGAGGTCGTTTTCATCGTCGGACACCAGCGCCCGGCAGACATCGGAGGAAAGCACCTCGGTAGGCCGGAAATGCCGGCCGGCGAAGCTGGACTTGCCGGCGCCGGAAGGGCCGATGAGGACGACCAGGGAGAGGTCGGGGATGGCTAGCGTGTTTATTGGCCCCTTGCTACTTCAGCCACATGATGCACCCAGGGGAGCGCCACGTGCACGGCTCGCGCCAGGCGCACATCAGCCGTCCAAAGCTCGGCATCTAGGCGCTCGGCCAGAGCGAGATAGTGCGCATCGTAAGCCGCCGGCAACGCAAACCGCTCCGCCAACTTTGTTGCGGCCAGATGCAAGGCGTGATCACCATGCAGTTGAATGGGTATCGCCAGGGCGGCATCAAGGGCAAGCGTCGCCGCCCCTGCGCTCAGCAGACCGGCGTGCCGGGAACGATGGATGACGTTCGTTACCTCATAGTACAGCAGTGTTGGGGCGACGATAACCCGTTGCTCATCATGCCACCGTTGCCAAAGACCGCGCACTGGCGCATCGTCCGGGAAAGCAACAAGCCTGATCACCAGTCCCGCGTCAGTGCATGTGAATGAGTTGATCATCGCGCTCCTCCCGCATCTGATGAATGAGTTCCTCTGGTGGAGGCAGTTGACGGTCCCCCAACTCCTCACGAATTTGGCGCCGTGCTTGATCAGCAAGGGACAACCAATCCCCTTCCCGCCGGTCCGCAGCCACCAGACGATCGTATTCACGAACAGAAAGTAGCACCACTCGCGGCTTACCCCCGCGCTCGACGACGACCGTCTCTTCCTGGACCGCCACACGCTCCATGAGCTCACCGAAGTGGATGCGCGCTTCCGTCGCACTCACTCTGTACGCCATGCCGTATCACCTTGATTAATCAATCAATGGAATCTCGACCGCACATAGTATAGCCGAACGTCAATCTGGCACGGAGACACGGATGGTACCGTACCCGTCATGGCACGTATCGACCTCATTTCCGACTAAGAAGGAAACGCCGCCGCCCTTGAGGCGGTCCTATCACCGCCGTCAACTCCCTCCTACTCCCTTTGCCCTCCCAACGCCCAGGATCTGACCTCTTACATTGCGGCGAGCGGGACACCGAACCGGACCGGAAGGTGGGTTAATGCACCGAAAAGGGGGGAGAGGCGTTAGCGCATACTTGATGACGCGACTGGGGTAATGACGTGGACAACGCCGACCGGTATCTGATTGGCGCCATCAGGGAGAGACAGACGCTGCTGGCCCTGGTAGAGACCGACATCAAGGTGATAGTCGCCGGGCGGTAGGTCGGCTGGTAACAACAAGGCATGGCGATCGTCCACGACCTCGCTGGGACGCCAGGTATCGGTTGGCTGGAGGCCGGCCACGGGGATGCCGTCATGTTGGGCGACGAGTTTGCCGTCCGCCCGGTCGAGGTGCACGAAGACGGTGTAGGACTGGTCGAGAGGACGCTCGTCGCGCCAGAGGAGGCGGATAGTGACGGCGCCTCCGGGAGCAGCCGATGCCGTGTAGGCGGCGGACTGCAAGGTCACGGCCTGACCCAGGATGAGGCCGAGTTGGCGTTGCGTGGTGGGCTGCTGGGTCAGAAAGAGTTGTACATCGGTGTCGCTGACGTGGCTGATCGAGACGAGGTAGGCCTGGCGCGCTAACGCCGCCCGGCCGATTCTGGGCGTTGCCGGCAACTCGGCGCTCTCCAGATACCAGAGGCGGCGAACTTTCGACACTAGCCCCTCGACCGTCTGCTCCGCCTGCTCCGGCGAGGCGCCGAGGTAGGTGTCACCGGCGGTCTGGATCACTGCGGCCGGCAACGACTGGTAAACGCGGCGGTTCAACTCGTATT
>JBPCLN010000295.1:0-4111 GCA_051003235.1 Chloroflexota bacterium
CCACCAGGGCCACCCGACCGCTTCGGCGGTCCCATCTGGAGCCGGGTTGTACCGCACTCCCTTTGTCGGCGCAACCGGAGGCCTCACCACCCTACAACTCGTCAGTCTGAGGCGAAGCCTCGTTAGCCATTTTGTCGCGCCACTGGAGCGGCCCCTCTGCTATCCTGAAGATCCGGGATACTTTGCAGTGATATTTGGGCCGTTGGCAATCTGACGACCTGGGCACATTGCGCCAAGGAAGCCGGTTGCCGCCGCTGCCGCGGCGAGCACACCCTACCCGCCCCTTCGCCCCTCTGCTGCCCGGTTTGTGGCACGCCCACCGCGGCGGTGGTGCGCGGGACCGAGCTTGAAGTCGTTGCCTTGGAGATAGACGATGGACCATAATCCCCGCATCGTGGAGCTTCGCCGGCGGGCGTTCGAGAAGAACGACGTCTTAGCCGGCACGTTGCGCGACCGCTTCCGCGCGGCCGGCGTTGTGGTGGTCAATCTGGTGTCGAGCCCGGGAGCGGGCAAGACGACGTTCCTGGAACGCACGCTGCGCTCCCTGGTGGCCGAACATCGGGTCGCCGCCCTGGTGGGCGATCTCGCCACCGAGAACGACGCCCGCCGCCTCGCCGGCAGCGGCGCTCAGGTGCGCCATTCAACACGGGCGACACCTGCCACCTGGAAGCGCAGATGATCCAGACGGCGCTGATTGGCTGGGATCTGCATGCGCTGGAGGTGCTCTTCATCGAGAACGTCGGCAATCTGGTCTGCCCGGCCGGCTACGACCTCGGCGAGCATAGTCGGGTCGTCTTGCTGTCCGTCACAGAAGGGGAAGACAAGCCGCTGAAGTACCCGCCCATGTTCCACAGCGCCGACCTGGCCATCATCACCAAAGGCGATCTGGCGGCGGCAACGGAGTTCGACCGGGCGGTGGCGCTGGCCAATCTGGCCGCCGTTCACCCCGGCCTTCCCGTCCTCGAGGTTTACGCGCGCACCGGTGAAGGCATGCAAGCCTGGCTCGACCTCGTGACACGCCTGACGCCGACGCCGACAATAGGCTGAACGACGGCGCTCACCGTTGCATCCGCCTTGTCGGAGGCAAAGAGGCCGGTGGCGAGCGGGCCGAGCGCCTGGCCAAAGGCCGGCATGCAAAAAGCCGAACTGGTCCCGACTGCTCCTTTCAACTGGATCCCCGAAGCGGCAATCGCCCGCCAGATGGCGATGCCATCGTTCAGGTAACTGGCGTCCCAGAGCACATCGGGATGCGCCGCCCTAATCGTCGCGGCGATCGCGCCTGGGTCGACCATGGTCACGTCATAGGGGACCGTCGCCACGATTGGCAAACTGGCGGCCGCCGCGGTTGCTTCCGCCCCCGCCGCTACCGAGCTGCCATAGATGTCATTTTCGTAGACGAGCGCAATCCGCGCCTGCACCGGGAGAAGGTGCAAGGCCGGCAGAAGCGTATCCAGCGTAAACTGGGCGGACGTGCGGCCCAGATTGCTGCCGGCGGCGACGGTGCGGAAGACGTTGGGCAGGTGACGCGCGGTGACGGCATCGGCCACGGCGCCGGTCTCCCACCAGATTGTCTGCAGCCGGTTCGCTTCCGCACTAGCAGCGACGGCGATCACGCTGCTGTAACTGCCCACGATTGCCGGCACATGCTGCTGCACGAGGGCATCGACCGCCGCCACACCAGCCTCGGGCGTCGGCGCGTCCTCGACCACCAACCGCACCGGCCGGCCATGAACGCCACCGGCGGCGTTGACCAGCGCCAGCGCCGTCTGCACACCGCCGAGTTCATCCCGTCCGCCGGCACCCTGTGGCCCGGAGAGCGGGTAGACAGCGCCCAGCACCAATGGGTCCGTCGTAGCTACCGCCGGTGTGAGGGTGGCAAGGACCAGTAGCATCAGCAGCAGGGGAATCTACAGCAAAACGCGCACCGATCAGGACTCCTGGGTAATCGGATTGGCCATGATTCACAGGCTTGTCATAGTGCAGAGCACCTGCAGACCGCCTCCGATTCTGACCGCGGCGGCCTCCGGCATCCTCCTTTGAGGCGACACCGCTCTCTAAACTTGATCGGAGCTATTATGGCATAGTGGGTGGCATGAGGCTGGGCCCAAGGGCACGCACTCACCGTCCTTCCTCGTGGTAGGCTCTGGGTTCAGGGACCGAGGGCGGATCAGGGCAGGAGGCAAAGATGGCGGCACTCAGTGCTGAGATGCGGACGCGCGAGCAGTTCCTGCTCACGGTGGCCGACGATACGGAGGATGCTCCCTGGATGGTGATGAACAGCTTGCAGGTGCGCGATATCGACCTGCTCAAGAGCATCCTCCAACTTCACGCCAGACGCCAGGACCTTCCCTGGATGATAGACTCCTACCTCAAGGTGAGTATTCCCCGACCGGATGGACGGCCGCTGGACGCAGCGCCCGACTTAATGGTGGCGCTCGGCGTGGAAGACCGTCTGCGCACGTCCTGGCAGATCCCGGACGAAGGCAAGGCTCCCGAGTTTGCGCTGGAAGTGTCGAGTCCGGACAGTTGGGCACGCGACCGGGACGAGAAGCCCTCGATCTACGACTGCATGGGCGTGAGCGAGTACGTCCTGTTCTTTCCGCGGCAGCAGGAACGGGGGCCGTGGCTATTGGGCCATCGCCGCGGGCCGGATGGGGCGTTCGTGGAGATCGCACCGGACGCGCGAGGCCTGCTCTGGTGTACGAGCCTGGACCTGGGGTTGACGGTGGAGGGTGGGCTGTGGCTGCGGGCGGTGGATGCGCAGGGTCGGCGCCTGCCCAGCCCCGACGAGTGGGCGGCGGCGGAGGCGCACGCCCGGCGAGCGGCTGATCGGCGCGCGAGCGAGGAAGTGCAAGCCCGAGCGCAGGCGGAGCAGCGAGCGAGCGAGGAAGCCAAAGCGCGTATCGCGGCCGAGGACGAGGTGCACCGGCTGCGGGAAGAACTGCGCCGGCGCGATCAGCCGGCTCAGAACTGACGCCGACCGCCCGCCGGCTTGCCGGCGATGGCGGGCCTAACTGCGGGACGCGCCGTTCAGGAATACTTTCTTTGGACGCGATGGCCCTACGTCAAAACGTGCCAAGCGATCGGCCCTGCCGATTCGGCCAGCGCTACGACTACGCCTGCCCGATAGACAACGCCGTCGGCGACGCCTCGTAGTGGACATGCTCCAGATTGTGCGTCGCGCCGGCACAGGGCGCCACCTGACCGGCATCGGCGCAGTAGGCGCAGATACCAACCACGGTCACGTCCGTGCGCATCGGCGTGAAGCGGTGGTCGCGCTCCAGGTGCTCCTCTAACTCGCGGATGAGCCCATTTTCCAGGTGCAAGATGCCCTGGCAGACCTGGCAGACGGCGTGCTGATGCGCTTCGCCGGTCGGTTCATAGCGGGCCGGTCCACCGCCAAAATGCACCGCCCGGACGGCGCCGGAAGCGTCGAGGGCCTCCAACGCCCGGTACACCGAGCTACGTGGCAGGCTGAGGCCATGCGCCTCCAGGTCGATGGCGATTTCTTCCGCCGTGCGGTGCGCACCGAGGCGCGTCATGGCTTCCCAGACCAGCCGGCGCGGCAACGTCTGCCGCATCCCGGGCGCAAGCGGCGCTACTGCCTGTGTCATTGGCCCCCCCTGTCGCCGGCTAGGCCTGCTTCACCTTGGAACCCCAGCGCTCCTCGATCCGCCGCGTATTCCGGATGGTGAAGGCGGCGATCCAGGTGACGATAAAGGCAGCCACGATGATAAAGCCCATGATATCTCTAGTTTCCGCTAACTCAAGCGGCCGCATCGACTGCGCATTGGCGTGGGCCAGCAGCGGTAAGCCCTTGGCGGCCGCACCGGCGGACACGGCGAGCAGCGACACTTCCGTCGCCGTATCGAAGCTGAGACCGAACAGAAAGCCGACGAAGTACATCTGTCAACTGGCACAGATCACCTTGAAGAGCCGGCCGAAAATGCGCGTCATCAGGCCGCCGGCCGTCAGTTTGTGGTCCAGTTCCGCCTCGTTGTAGTTGCCCTTCTTCATCCGTTGATAGACGCCGAAGATATCGAGCAGGATAATGGCGGCTTCTCGCCGCAGGTGCTGGCCGGTCACTCCTGGCAAGACATCGCGACCGCCC
>JBPCLN010000296.1:0-5759 GCA_051003235.1 Chloroflexota bacterium
TTCCAGATCGTCCAACACCGAATCCCTGCTCCCCAAGCTCCGTTCCCTCACCGTACAGAGTATATGCCTCCACGGCATACCGCGCTACTCCACCGCCTGCTTCACCCACGGATTATTGGGCAGGTACAATAGCATGTCCGATCTGTTCCACGTTGACGTGCCGGACACCTACATCGCGCAGGGATTCGACACGATGGCGCGTTGCCCACAGCACGTCTTCCAAATCCTGACCAAATGGGACATCAGCCACCTTTGCCACATATATGGATCGGCGTAGCTGTCGCGAGCAGTCGCTACTGTTGGCGCGGCAACGATCTCGGCCCGATTCCAGCGGCCGTGCGCTTCATCGGCGCAGAACCGCTTCTCGGTCCAGTGGGCGGGCGCACCTACTCCGCCGTGGCGTAGCCGACCAGGGTGTTGCCGGCGCGAATGTTGAAGTCGATGTCCGGCAACGGCTCAACCCGCTCGCTGCGTTCCACCTGCGCTGCCAGCTTGAAGCAGAGGCGCATCGTGCAGAATTCGACGGCCTCTTCCAAGGTGTCCACGCCGTCGAGGTTGTTTAGGACGATCGACTTCAGGAAGAATTAGCACTGGTTCGGGTGCGTCTGCGTTGCCTGTACGTCCTGCATTTCCTGACCGAGGCGGGCAAATGGGCGCTGTTGCGCGGAATCGCGGCTCACTTGCAGCCCAAGGCGCCGCAGATCGAACGGGTGGCACGTGGGCACCGCCGAGGGCTGGCGCAATAGGAGCCGTCGCCAGCGTGGCCGTGATCCCTGTCCGCCTTGCCAGGCGACCCGCACGCGAGCGGCGCGCCCGACACAAAGGGCGAAGGGCACTGTGCTCTATGCCTGCCCGGCTTTCGCCTGGCATTACCCCGGGTGTGTGGCGAACCAGTAGGCCCACCCGGAGATGTCCGGCACCGGTAGGCCATGGGCGCCGAGGACGGTGCAAACGTGCGTACGGTGGTCGTTGCCGTGGTGGAGGGCCTGGAGCAGCAGCAGATTGCGGGCGTGCGGCGTCGCCGGTTCCTCGCCGCGCGACGGGATGGTGGGGTCGAGAGCACCGAGCTGGCCGAGGGCCGCCTCCCAGCGCTGCACCTGCTCGTCGAACCGCTCGCGCAGGGCCCCGAGCAGCGGCGGCGCGCTCTCCTGCACGGTCGGCTTGGCGCCAGTCAGGAGCAACAGGTAGCGCCCGTCAGCCGCGACCAGGTGGACGAGCGTATGGTGGATTGTGCCTGCCGTGCCCGGGACGGTTGCCTGGAGTTGCGCCGGCGACAGGCCGGCGCAGTGGTCAATCAACGCTCTGGTCGCCCAGGCGTGGTGGCGAAACAACTCGTGGAGGGGGTCCATCTCGTACTCCTTCTTCATCCGATGCGAGTATTATAGCGAACGGATGTTCGCAGGGCAACCCGAGTGGCATAACCGGCGCTGCCTCCGATCGTCGCGTGAGTCGCCGTCTGCGCTGGTAGAATCGTCGTCAGGCGCCGAACCGCCACCGGTGAGGATGCCACTGCAGCTCTGGATGGAAGTACCCGCTTTTGCATTCCGATGCCGTCTTGCTCATCATCGACGCCCAGGTCGGGCTCCTGGAGGGACCTCCCCTGGCGCACCGCCATCGCGAGGTACTGGCACGGATCGGCGGCCTGCTCGCCAGGGCCCGCGCCGCCAACACTCCTGTCATCTTCGTCCAACATGACGAGCCCTGCGGGCCTCTGGAGCCCGGCTCACTCGACTGGCAGCTCCACCCGGACCTGACCCGGCGATCAAGCGAGCTGGGGGACCGCAAGCGCGCCTGTGACGCCTTCTTCGAGACACCGTTGCAGCGCGTGAACGACGCCAAAGAGCGTCACTACCTGGTCATCGCCGGTCTGCAGACCGAGTACTGCATTGACACTACTTGCCGGCGCGCGGTCAGCCTGGGCTATGACGTCTCCCTGGCCGCCGACGCCCACAGCACTACCAATAGCACTACCCTGGCGGCGGAGCAGATCATCGCGCACCACAACCACCTCCTGAACGGCTTCGGGAACGACCAGCACGTGGTGGCGGTGCTGGCCTCGGACACGGCCACCTTCTGAGGCCGGCCGCTGCCTCCAGGGCGTGCGATAACGCCGCAGCGAACGCCGCGCCATCGGCGGTCCAGTCGGTGATCGGCGGATAGCTCTCGCGCCGCCAGCGGTAGGGCAGGTCTGCGACCAGGTTGAACTCACGGAGGACTGGCAGCAGATCCACTGGCGAGATGTACTCGCGACACAGGTTATCACTGCCCACAAGACCATGACTGAAAATGCCCAGGCCGGCGTGCTGAATGACCCACGATCAGGTTCACTGGCTCGCAATGAACGCGGTGATCGCCTTTCGCCCTCGGGGAACGGCAATCGCTCCATAACGAGGCGCGCCACGTTAGGCGAGCACCCAGAGCAAGCGGCAGTAGGCGAGGCGTCGATGTCAGGCTCGACTCCATATGAGTCGTAGAACAGGGTGTTATAGCCGGGGCCGAAGTCCCCGTCGATGCTCCATGCCGCGACGGCGAGGTCGGCCCACCGATCCGCCAGCCCGAGCGATCCGAGTTCGACGTGCGCTGCGAAGGCGCCGGTGTCATTTAGTAGCGCGTTCGGCGCGCAGGTACCCCCATGACAGACCACGAGATGATCGAACGGGGGCGGAGCGGTCAAACGGGCGCGTGCGTCATCAAGCGTGAGCGACTGATAGTGTGGTGACCGCTGGCCGGGTCCTTCGCCGTCTGCAATGCGTTCCTCAAAGCGGTCGAGACGCTTTTCGACGGACCAGATGAAAAGGCACTCGTCCAACGGTAGCGCGTCATGCAATGTGCGTTACCCTCGCCCGATCGCGGCGACCGCAACCACAGGGTCGACTCGCCAGCGGGTATCGACCGCGGACCAAGCAGGAATACGCTCAGTGACCAGCCAGGCGCCGTCCGTATCGCAGCCGGCTTCTATCACCCGAGGGACAGCGATCCACCGGCTCGCCCAGGCCAGACGTTCGGCTTCCGCCGCCAGGTCGATCTCCGGGGTACCGGTAGCGACCCACTTGCCGTACCGGCCGAAATCCGGAACGTGGGCCCGCCAAGCACGTTGCGCTACACGGGGAGAATCGCATCCCCTCCCGCGATGGCTGACACGATGTGCGGAACGGTGACCGGACCCGTGGGGATCTCCGCGTTGGAAACGCGACTCATGTGATGCATCCTCGCAGCCTATCGGCGGCAGCGCCAACGCCCGCAGCGCGGTGACGCCATCGGCTTCTGGGATGCGGTAGCGATGCTCCTGTCCAGAGTCTACACCGTCGAGGAAGACCTCTGGTGCCGGTTCCAGAAAAAGGGCGGCAATCTTTCGCGCACGCCGGCCAAAAACCAGGCTATTACGGCGTCCGGCAACAACCGGAAGTCAGTTGTTCCGGTGGGAGGAGGTGGACGCCTGGAGCGACCCTCGACCTGCTCGTGTTGGATGTACTGGCGCGCCTGTGCCACGAAATCGAGCAGCTCCATTCCGCGCTGGCGGCGCTGAGCGTCACGCTTCCCGCTGCCGCACCCGACGAAACGAAGGCCCTGCGACGCCTCGCGCGGGCTGGCGTCCAGCGTGGTGAAACGCCAGCCGTGCGGCGATACCGCTCACGCCAGGCCACGCGTGCGGTTCTCGGGCGACGGTTGGCGATCGAGCGTTGCCGGTGGTTTACTTGTCCGATGGATTCCCACCACGATCTGGCTGATTACACCACGCGCTTCGAATGGGGAGCCGAAGGACTCCGGCACGTGGCGTCTGAGTCCGACTGCGTCATCATCGTCGACGTCCTGCGTTTCAGTACCGCTGTGGATGTTGCTGTCGCCCGCGGGGCGATGGTCTTTCCATACGCCTTCGCCGAGGAGTCGGCGTCGGCATTCGCCGAGCGTGCTGGCGCGCTACTCGCAGATGGATTCCCGTACTCTCTGTCCCCGATATCACTGTCCACTATCCCGCCGGGCGCCAGATTGGTGCTGCCCTCGCCCAATGGGGCGGCGCTGTCCCTCCTCGCTGTTAAGTGTGGCATCCCGCACGTTTTCGCCGGGTGCTTGCGCAACGCCACCGCTGTGGCCGGCGCCGTTCGCCAAGTCGGCGGTACCGTGACGGTCATCGCCGCAGGTGAACGCTGGAGCGGCCATGACGGGCCATTACGTCCTTGCTTCGCGGATCTCGTCGGTGCGGGCGCCATCATCGCTGCGTTTCAGCAGGTGACAATCTCCCCAGAAGCCTTCGTCGCTCTGGCCGCGTTCCGGTCGGTATCCTCCACCTTAGCCCAGCAGCTCGCCGCGTGCGGCTCCGGCCAGGAACTACGGCAGCGAGGCCTGCAACCGGATATCGTCGTCGCCGCAGAACTGGACGCGAGCGCCGTGGCGCCGGTCCTTCGTGCGGGAGCCTTCGGGGATTTCGGACCGGCCGGATCCGTGGGACTATGAGAACTGGATGGGGAAAGTAGCGCACATGGAGCACGCAAGTAGCGCAAGAGCCGGCATGCTCACCGCGAGTGGCTGGTTTGCGGCCTTCTGCCCAAAGCCGTCGCGATGGTAGCTCACCCGGGAGTTCCTCCACAAGGCGGCCGATGTTTCGGCTAGGCCACGCTGGAAGGTGGATCGAATTATGTCCCGGGCCGTGGAGGCGGTGAGCCGCCAGGTATTGCTGGAGGACGCTGCCGAGCGTTGGCTGCGGGAGGAGGCGACCTTCTCGGAACTGGCAGCGGAAACCGGCCTCTGGATCGAAGAAATCATGCAGGCCGTCGCTCGCCGCACGGGAGACGGCGCCGTCACCGTCTCCTTGCAAGACTGGCAGGCGCTCGCTGAGGACTACCAGCGGCCCGACGTCCTCCAGCTGGCGCACGACGCGGCGGCCGCGATTCGCAGGGGAACGCAGCCCCCGGCGTTGCATTGGCGCTACGATTCATCCCTCAATGAGCGCCTCTCCGCGTCACGTTGGCTCCCCATCCAGGGCGTAGTGAATCGCCTCATCCAGCGTCATCGCTCCACCGGCGGCCCAGGTGACATCCGTGACCTGCTTGCCGAGCGTCTGCCGCGCCGGTTGCAGCCGGCGGTCGATCAGCGTCTGGTCCGCACGCGACCGGGGGCCCGCCGGTGTACAAGGCGGCCGCGGCTCCGGCCAGGCGGATCGCCCGCTCGGCCTGACCCTGAGTCGCAGCAAGACCTGCCAGCCCCTCCAACCCGCGGACACTGCCTTGCGGGTCTTTTAACTCCTGGCACAGCCGGAGGCTTTCCTCGTAATGGGCCCGTGCCAGCGGCTGATCGTCCTGGGCGAGGGCAAGGTGGCCCTAGGCGCACCGTGTCGCCGCGATGGCGCTCCACGTCAAGAAAGTCCGCCGACCGCAGGTGGGTATCGCGCCGCCCCTCTCGGGTGTTCAGGCTTGCGTCGTCGATCTCGACCTCGAGCGAAGCCCGCGCCGGATCGCCGTCATCGAACCGGATTGTCCCGCTCACCCTCTCAAAGTGGCCCTTCACGGTGGTGAAGGCGAGATAGGTGACGGCGAACTCGACCAGGGTATGCTTGGGATCGATCTGCCACACCGTCTGCCGGTGCGCCTCGTCCGCCATATGGTTCCTCCCCACATCGGACCGCGTTGTCGGAGGTACTAGTGGGTCACGCCGCATTTAGTGGGGCAATGAGGTAGGCTGTGGTAATGGCGGCCGTGGTGGTGCGCGCCGGGGGAGGAGTGGGTGATGGCGCGACACCAGCAGGAAGCGTTGCGAGCGCTCAG
>JBPCLN010000297.1:0-9544 GCA_051003235.1 Chloroflexota bacterium
GGGACGGCGGCGCTTCGCCGAGGGACGTGCGCAGGAGGTGGCGCTGCCCAGTCGGGTCGACGCGGCAGTCCTGGCGGAACGTCAACTGCTCGCCGGCGGCGTCGAACCGGGTGAAGCGGGCGACGAGCGGTTCATCCCCACCGTCCGCCGCCGTCGTTGCCTGTTCCCAGACCTCAGTGAGGAGGGGGCGATACAGGAAGGGCCCGTGCCGTTGCTCACCGACGGCGAGGTACCAGCCGCCATCCTGCTGCCAGAGGCGCACGCCGTCCGGCAGGCGGTCGGCCGGCTCAGCCGTCGCTCCCGTCCCCATCGGCTTGCCCTTTCCTGCGTTCGCCCACCGACCGCCGGGGGCGTGTACCGCCTCTGGACGCATGCTAGCTGGCCTTGCCTCCCGTCCGGGCCTGGCGCGCCGCTGCGTGGATGTTATCGGCCGCCTGCTCGACGGGCATGTCGTGGTTTTTCGCCGCCTTCTTCAGGTCGTCGAGCGTGATATCGCCCGGCTTATGGCGTTCGTTCGGTTCGTCGCAGCCGCAGTTCAGACACATCGCTGTCGTCCTTTCTCCATTGACCCGCTGCCGGCATATCTCCCGGCTGGTCGATGCTGGCGCAAGTCCGATGCCGGATGGCGCGCTGCGGGATGATCGGCGCCGCACCAGCGAGCAGGGATGTGCTGGTTATCGGTTGGCTGCATCGCTGCGGCGAGCGAGCCAACCGCCTACTCAGCGTGGGTGCCAGCCCATCGGCCCCTCAAGGGCGCGTGCCGCGTCCCGGCTCAGCCGGGCAAACCCTTGACCGGCCTACGCTCGGTGCCAAAGTCAAACTGACGGCGACGACGCAACAGTAAGGGTATACGGCCGCCCTGGCGGGCGGAAAAGGCGACGGACACACTCCAGAAGCGGCACACAATCGCGCCAGGATGCCGCTAGGACGGCAGTTCTGCCGCCGGTTGACGCTGCTCACCATTAGGAGGAGCTTGTACGGCCCGCCACGGCGGGGCGGGTTTTCCTTGACCAAGGTGGAGCGTTGCGCCACTCATGGATCAAGGGATGATGCGATTGACAGCGGCGCCACAGCAGCGAAGCCACGCGGCCGCCCTACTGGAGAGCAAAGCGAATCGACACACGGCGCGAGTAGCCCAACTGCCCCGCTAGTCCGCCTGGGCGGCCACCGTCTGAATGGTCTTCGGCCAGTCAATCGCGGCCGGCTCCAGCCCGAGCGCCTCGGCGATCTTGCGGGCGGTACGTCCATAGGGGCGTGACTGTCCCAGTTCGATATTGGCGATAGCGGTGCGGGACACCCCGGCCTGTTCTGCCAGTTCCCGTTGGCTGAGGAATTTTGCCTCGCGAGCTTCCCGTAATGTCAGCATTGGCGGCTCCTTCTCTTGGCTAGGAGTGTACCCGAAACGCGCCAAGAGCGCACCAACCACGCCAGATACCGTACCAACTCTTGACAACTCTGGACCAATCTGGTACACTCTCGGTATAGAGTTAGACAAGAGTCTAGCCCGGAGGAGAGGAACCACCCATGACCATCGCCACCATCCCCAGCCGGACGAGCAGCCAGACCTACACCGTCACCCTGACCGACGACGGCGCGGCCAGCTGCACCTGCATGGCCGGGCAGCACGGACGCTGCTGCTGGCACGTGAAGGCCGTGCGTGCGGAGGCCGAGCGCCAGAACGCCCTGGCCCGCGAGCGGGGCCGCATGGCCAGCATCCAGAGCCGCGCCGACTGCCACCCGGAAAGCGCCAGCTACTACGCGCCCTTGCTCCGGGAGGCCAAGGAGCGGATCGCGGCGCTGGAGCGCTGATCCCCCCAGGCGTGCAGGGGAGCCGGGAAGGGCTCCCCACCGGCCAGACACCGGCAGTCGAGGGGACCGACCCCCGAGGCTGGGCGTGAAGGAGGAGTAACAAGCCCATGCAAACCGTCACCATCTTTGCCACGATGCAGCCGGACACCGAGGGTGGGCCCTGCGTCGTGCTGGTCGAGCGCACCAGCGATTTCGGCCAGTTTGTCGCCCTGGTGCTCGGCTTTCGCCGGGACCCCGACTGTGTGCGCCTGGTCTGGCGCGTCGAGACGCCGGCGCCGCCGCCCCTCCCGGCGGCCGGCCGCCGGGCGCTTGCGCTCGTATCCGCCTGCTAACGAGGAAGGAACCACCGATGGCCGAATCTACCGCCGCCTTGCTCCAGACCGTGAAGGAAGGACTGCACGCCCTGGCCGAAGAACTCGCCGCCGGGAAGAGTGAGCGCCTCGTGGCCGTGCTGGACTTCGCCAGCCGCTTTCACCGCTACTCTCTCAACAACCAGGCGTTGATCGCCTACGCATGTCCAACCGCGAGCTACGTCGCTGGCTACCGCACCTGGCAGCAGCTGGGCTACCAGGTGCGCAAGGGGGAGCGCGGTATCCGCATCCTGGCCCCCCGGCCGTATACCCGCACCACCGACGCCGGCGAGGAGGAGCAGCGCCTCAGCTTCGCCGCCGTGGCGGTGTTCGACGCCAGCCAGTTGACGGAGACGCCGGCACTGCCCAGCCATCGATTCACCCTGCCCGACGATCAGCAGGAGCGCTACGCCGCCGTCCTCGCGGCCGTGCAGGTGGAAGGCATCCGCGTCGAGGAGCACGACGACCTGGGCAGCGCCGAAGGCTACAGCGCCGGCGGCGTGATCGTGCTGCGCCGGGGACTGGACAGCCATAACCGCCTGCTTGCCATGCTCCACGAATGGAGCCATGAGATCCTGCACAAGGGAGCGGCGAAGGGACTCGTCCGGCAGCGCAAGGAAGCACAGGCCGAGGCAACGGCCTACGTGGTGAGCCGGCACTTCGGCCTCGCCCATCCCTTCGCCGCCGACTACTTGCAGAGCTGGCAGATGTTGACGCTGGCCGACCTGGAGCGCGAACTGGACGCCGTGGTGCGCGCCGCCGGGCACATCATCGACCGGTTGGAGGCAGGAAGCGAGGACCACGCCGGCGCAGCGGACGTGGCAGCCTGACGGCGGCAGTAGGCAGAGGGACCGGCACCGGCCGGCACCGCTGCATGGCAGAATCCGGAAAAGGGAACCAATCAATGCTGGACCGCAACCGTACCGCCGACGCGCTGGACCTCTGGCGGGCCGGAGAGCGGCATGTCACCCGCTGGACGCTGGCGAAAGGCTGGCGCGCCGACTACCAAGCGGCCGTGGACGCCGCGCTGGCCCACCTCCAGCGGTATAGCACGCTGGCGGAACTTCTGACCGCCTACTTCGACCTCGACAACGATGCCTGGCTGGACGTGCTCTGCCGGCGGCCGTCCGGGCGCATCCTGAACGTCGGCGACGTGGAGGATGCCGCCTACTGGCGGCGGGCGCAGCAGTTGAGCACGGGGCCACCGACGGTTCCGGCGAACGGACCGGTTGATACCCTCGACTGCTTCGTACTGCGCCAAGGAGTCATACACGCACCGCGCGACCTTACGATCACGGTACATATCGAGCGTAGGGGGCGGAGAGGTCGTAACGGAGAGAGCATGCCCGTCAATGCTGATAAATCACACCTCTGGAAAGCGGATGTCACGCTGTCGGTGGACCTGTATAACTCCTGGTTTCTTGCCTACGCGCGGGGCCGCCCAAACCGAAACTGCAGCCAGAAAGAGAGCTGGCGGCGTGACCACGGTCGCGTGGGGCGCTACCTAAATCCTTCCACCATGGAGTTGCGTAGCGCGCCCGGTGGCCGGGGTGCTCGCCACGTCGCAGAATCATCTTGGATTGATTTAGAGCGGGAGGGAGAACAAGCAATGGCCTATGCCCATTCTCGCAATGACCTCGGACAGCGACAGGACCTCGTCGCTCATCTTCGCGGTGTAGCAGACCTGGCGGCGCAGTATTGCGCCGCGTTCGGCGCGGCCGAGGTTGGTTACCTCCTCGGCCTGTGGCATGACCTGGGAAAGTTCAACCCCCGTTGGCAACAGTATCTCCTGGCCAGTGAGCAAGGGCTGATCAAGCGAGGGCACGGGCCGGATCACAAAGCGGTCGGAGCGCAACTGGCGCTTAGCCGCCTCGGACCGACCGCTCTGTGCGTTCAAGGGCACCACGGGGGACTCAAGGACCCAACCGATCTGAGGTCCTGGTTGAAGGACAGGCTGCGTGAGCCGGGCGCCGACGAAGCGCTGGCGCAAGCGCGTCAAGCCATCCCGAGTCTGGAACCCGCATCGTTGCCGACGCTACCGCTGCACGTCGCCAAAGACCCCCTGGGAGCCGAGTTATTCCTTCGTTTGCTCTTCTCAGCACTGGTGGACGCCGACTTTCTCGACACCGAGGGCCATGCGAGCCGCGATCGAGCGGCGATCCGTGGTGTACATCTCAGCGCTGATGAGCTCTGGCAACGTTTCGCAGCTTCTCATAGTCAACTGGTTGAGCACGGTGTGCGCCCGCAAGGTATACACGCCGACATCGTTCACCGCGTACGCGCGAAAATCTATCAAGATAGCATTGATGCTGCCGGTGCTCCTCCGGGCATGTTCCGCCTTTCGGCACCAACGGGCGGGGGAAAGACCCGAGCAGGGATGGCCTTCGCCCTTCAGCACGCCCTGCGTCACGGGCAGCAGCGGGTCATCGTGGCCGTTCCCTTCATCACGATCACGGAGCAAACCGCCCAGGTCTATGGGAATATCTTCGGCGCCGATGATCAAGGGCTGCCGGCGGTGCTGGAACACCACAGCGGGGCCTATCGGGCGGACATCGGGAGCGACGACTTCGATCCGACCGTGAACTGGTCGCGCTTGGCGGCCGAAAACTGGGATGCCCCGATCATCGTCACGACGACCGTTCAACTCTTCGAGAGTCTGTTTTCGGCGATGACGTCGCGAGCGCGAAAGGTCCACCGGCTGGCGAATAGCGTCATCATCCTCGACGAAGCGCAGGCGCTCCCACCGCGGCTCTTGAAGCCGATCCTTGATGCGCTGCAGCAACTTTGCCGGCACTATCACTCCTCCGTCGTCATCTCCACGGCAACGCAGCCTGCCTTCGAGGTCATTCCCGCCTTTCGGGAGCTCAATGCGCGGGAGATCGTCGATAACCCAGGTGAGCTGTTCGGCGCGCTGCGCCGCGTCAGCTATGACTGGCGAACGGAACAGCCGCTGGATTGGGAGGAAATCGCCGCCTTGTTGGCGGAGCAACCGCAGGGCTTGGCCATTCTGAATACCAAGCGTGATGCTCGGATGCTGCTTGATGCGCTGGCCGATCCGGACGCGTTACACCTGTCTACCTCCCTCTGCGGCATGCATCGCCGGCGCGTGATCAACACGGTGCAAAGGCGACTGGCTGCCGGCGAGCGATGCCGTCTTGTCTCCACGCAGGTCGTAGAGGCTGGTGTGGACATAGACTTCCCGCTCGTGCTCCGGGCAATTGGCCCGCTGGACAGTATCATCCAAGCAGCCGGTCGTTGCAATCGAGAGGGTCGCCTGGATCGCGGCCACGTCATCGTGTTCGATCCTGCAGACGGGGGAGCACCGCAGGGCGCTTACCAGATCGGTATCGGAATAACCCGCAAGCTTTCCGGAGAAGGACCGCTTGACCCGGACGACCCCGCGGTGGCGAGACGGTACTTCCAACTCTTGTATGAGACGCTCGATGCCGACCCAGCGCGCATCCAGGAACTTCGCCAGAAGCTGCAGTATCCGGAGGTCGAGCGCGCGTTTCGGATGATCGATGATGAAAGCGATGCTGTTGTCGTCGAGTACGGTACCGAGCAGGAACAAGGACGGGTGCGCGCGATGGTGGAAGAGCTTCGGGCAGGAACACCGAAAGCCCGCGCGTTGTTGCGCCACATCCAGCCGTACACCGTCGCCATGCGCAATCGGGAACTCGAGCATTTCGGCCGACAGGGCCTCGTCAGTAAGGTCATCGACGGTGTCTGGCAATGGCACGGCGAGTACGACGAGATTCAAGGCGTCACCGGCAAAGACCTGCCGATTGACCGTCTCGTGTTCTGATCATAGTACTTCCTTGCTGGGCATCTGTTCAAGCGAGCGGCATGATGACAGGATAGTTGGACACTCCACGGAGCGGAATAGCGCGGCGTCTTCGCGTTTAGGACGTGAACCCTGTGAGGATTGGAGCAAACCACGTAGCGGAGCAGCAGGAAAACGGAGTGACATGAACGGGGAGTACCCACCAGTCGGCGTCAAAGTGTGGGGTGAATACGCCGCCTTCACTCGCCCGGAGATGAAGGTAGAGCGAGTCACCTATCCGGTCCCGACACCATCGGCCGCGCGGGGCATCCTAGAGGCCATTTGCTGGAAGCCGCAATTCACCTGGCGCGTTACTGAGATATGGGTGTTACGCCCTATTCGCTACTTCTCCATCCTACGGAACGAGGTGAATAGCCGGGCGAGCGAGCGAGCGGCCCAGGCCTGGTCCAAGCAGGGTGGGGGCTACGTCGCCAGTCAGGACCGGGCGCAGCGTCACACGCTCGGCCTGCGGGACGTGGCCTACGTCATCCAAGCACAAGTTGACGTAAAACCCGATGTTCCGGAAGACCCCGCCAAGTTCCGCGATCAGTTCCGGCGTCGCGTGGCGGCGGGGCGGTGCTTCGCCACGCCGTACTTGGGCTGCCGGGAGTTTGCCGCAGCATTTGCGACGCCGGATGGCACAGAGCGCCCGGTGGATCTCACGGAAGACCTTGGCCCGATGTTGCTCGATCTTGACTACGAAAAGGACGCTGCCAGTCGCTTTCGCCCGCGCTTTTTCGCGGCTCGTCTAGAGCGCGGCATCCTCCATGTTCCGGTCCGCGCCACGACGGGAGGGGACGACTATGCTGCTGCAGCGGCTCGTTGAGTACGCCAGTCGGGAAGGCGTCGTCGACGACCGGCCGACGCTCTATGGCAAGGCGCCGGTCCGCTATATCATTGAACTCACTCCCGACGGTCGACCAGCTAGCCGGCGCCCCATTGACACGGCGGATGCGACCAGCCCGGCGATGCGGCGAGGCGAACTGCGTCTGGTTCCGCAGGTGACGCGTGCCGTGGGCATCAAGCCGTTGCTTCTGGCTGACAACGCTGAGTACACATTACAACTGGCGAGGGAGGCATCGAAGCCGGAGCGCGTGGTGGCTTGCCACCGAGCCTACCGAGAGTTATTGCAGCGGTGCGCTGAAGCGACCGGTGAGCCCGCCGTCCAGGCCGTGCAGCGATTTCTCGCGCAGGATCATGCCGGCCAGCTTGACCTTGGCGCGAACTACGACCGCGGGGCGAGTGTTGTCTTCCGTGTTGGCGACATTTTCCCGGTGGACCTACCGAGCGTCCGGCAGTTCTGGGCCGACGAGAACGACCCGGGGCTGAAGTCGGCTCCCCATATGCAGTGCATCGTCTGCGGCAACGTTCGACCCGTGCTGGAGCGGTTGCAAGGGAAAATAAAGGGCGTCCCCGGTGGGCAGACGTCCGGCACCTCAATCATCTCGGCCAACAGCGGCGCCTTTGAGAGTTACGGTCTCCAGGCCTCGCTCGTCGCGCCTACCTGCGCCAGTTGCGGTGAGAAATTCACCGGGGCCCTGAATGCCCTGCTCGCCGACCGGTCACATCGGCTCACGCTGGGCAATGCGGCGTTCGTATTTTGGACGCGGAAGCCGATTGGCTTCGACTTTCTCACTGCGATGACGAATCCCGACGCCGAGCAGGTTCGGTCGATGTTGGGGGCAATTCGCTCCGGCAAAATGCAGCCGGATGTGGAGTCTACAGCCTTCTATGCGACGGTGTTATCCGGCAGCGGCGCTCGGGTGGTCGTTCGTGACTGGATTGACACGACCGTCGGTGAGGCACAGCGCCACCTCCGAGACTGGTTCGGGGCGCAGGAGATCGTCACTCCCTATGGAGAACTCTTCCGCCCTTTGGGCCTGTTTCAGCTTGCGGTTGCCACGGTGCGCGATCTCAAAGATCTCAGCCCCGAGGTACCCCGTGCAATGGTGCGAACGGCGCTCACCGGAGTGCCGCTCCCACAGGATTTGCTCTTTCAGGCGGTGCGCCGAAACCGTGCGGAGGGCAGCGTGACGCATGGACGGGCCATGCTCGTCAAGATGGTGCTGGTGTACAGCGACAAGGTCGCGAGAGGAAAGGACATGGTTGGATTAGACGAGACGAATATCGACCCCGCCTACCGTTGCGGGCGCTTGCTTGCAGTGCTGGAAGAGATCCAGCGGCGGGCGGTCCAAGGCGTCAAAGCCACGGTTGTCGACCGTTACTTTGGGACGGCGTCATCGGCGCCAGCCTCAGTTTTCGGGCGGCTCATGCGCGGCGCACAACCGCACCTGTCCAAGCTGGAGCGCGATCGTCGCGGCGCCTATGTCGGCTTGCAGGCACAACTGGAAGATGTGCTCTCAGGACTTACGACCTTTCCTCGGACGCTAACGCTCACCGAGCAGGGCGTCTTTTCCCTCGGGTACTACCACCAGCGTGCCTTCAACCGGGCACAAGCGCACGAGGCGGTTGCGCGCCGCACCGCCGGCTTGGCTGGCACGAATGTCGACCTCGCTGCCGGCGATGCCATGAATTTGCAGGATAAGGCAGAGGAAAACTGATATGGCCAGCACATTGTACTCCGACGTGAGCCGCCGACACGATTTTGTGCTCCTGTTCGACGTGACCGATGGGAACCCGAATGGCGATCCGGACGCCGGCAATTTGCCACGCGTCGATCCGGAAACCATGCAAGGTCTGGTGACCGATGTGGCGATCAAGCGAAAGGTTCGCGACTGGGTCGACGCCGCCCGCGGCGATGAAGGACGCTACAAGGTTTACGTCCAAAGTGGTGAGGCGCTCAATACTGTCCACAGGCGCGCCTATGAGGCAAATCGGCTGACGTCAACCGGGGCGAAGCAGAACCGAGGCGACGTGGAGATTGCCCGCCAGTGGATGTGCGACAATTATTTCGACATTCGCATGTTTGGCGCCGTCATGACGACGGGGATCAATTGTGGTCAGGTCCGTGGACCGTTGCAGCTTACCTTCGCGCGCTCCGTGGATGCTATTGTCCCGCTTGACCTTTCCATCACGCGGGTTGCCGTCACGAGAGAGGAAGATACCAAGGTAGTTGTCAATGAGGATAGCGCCTTGGGCACCGGTTCAAAACAAACGGAAATGGGACGAAAGACGCTCGTGCCGTATGGTCTGTATCGCGCTTCCGGTTTCTTCAATCCGCACTACGCGAAGCAGACCGGCGTCATCGAGGAGGACCTGGAGCTGTTCTGGCAGGCCCTCCAGCAGATGTGGGATCTTGATCGCTCCGCATCACGCGGGATGATGGCGTGCCGAGGCCTCTATGTCTTTTCGCACGATAGCGCGCTCGGCAATGCGCCCGCGCATCGTCTTTTCGACCGCATTACGGTACGGGCGACGGTTCCGTTGCCGCGGCAGTTCCGTGATTACCAGGTCGAGATCAGTGGCGATGATCTGCCCGGTGGTGTCGCCCTGACCCGCCTCGAAGGCTAACGGTGGATACGCTGGATGCGGATGGGCTTGTGGAGGACGCCGACGTAGCTATCTCGGCGCTGGAGCACTATAGCTACTGTCCCCGTCAGTG
>JBPCLN010000298.1:0-11197 GCA_051003235.1 Chloroflexota bacterium
GTACGTCGGCATGGCAGAATCCCTTGGCACGGATGGCTCCTTGGTTGGTCTCGTCGTCGAACAACTTGACCATACCCCAGGAGCCTCCCCGTCGCCGACTTACCTCCGTGAATAATCCAGGCTAGCGCTTACGGGGAAGGGAACAACGATTCTAATGACATCAATGGGACAACTCTGGCGGAGGATGAACCGGCGCGTCGGCAAAGTTCAGCAGGCAGTCGTACTGGGACTTTTGGCGATGGCGATCACGGTGCCAATTGCAGTGGCAGGGCCGCCAAATAGCCCGAACCTGCAAACGACCCCTGGCGGCACGACTCCTGGTGGAACCACTCCTGGCACGACATCGACTTCGTCCACATCCAGCACGCCGGTCGTCACGACTACGTCCAGCGCCGCGCCTACGTCGACCTCCTCGAGCGAGACAAGCACCTCGACCTCCTCGAGCGAGACAAGCACCTCGACATCGACCTCAACCTCGTCCAGTGCGGTGGTAACCACGGCGTGCGTCACCGGCGGGACCGTTACGGTTGGCGGACTGAGCGCGACGAGTCGTCCGGGTGCGACGACCATCGTCATCACCGCTCCTGCTGGGGGGTCGTTCACGCTCGGGACGAATACGGTGATTTCCGGGTTGTCGGTGGGTACGCATACTGTCACCGCCGTGACTACGGCTGGGCGGACGATCGTCGGGACGATCACCGTCAATGCCAACTGCTCGGTAACGATCTCGGCCAACCTCCGTGGCGTACCGCTGTCGAGCATCTCGATTGTCCTCGGCGCCACCACGACGCCGGCGCAGACCCCAAGCCAGTTGCCGAGCCGGGGCGCTCCGGGCCAGGTCCCGGTCCAACTGCCCCACACCGGCGCCGGCGGCGCGGCTCTGTAGGTTCCTCTCACCGGCGCATCGCAGACGTGCCGGGCAGTGGGTGGGCGAGTACCAACTCGCCCACCCACTTTTCATTTAAGGGCGATGCCGCTCCGGCGCCATACGACCGCGGCCCTGTTCTGTAGTACCAATGCATGGGAATATATTCCTATTTGCCCGCCAGGGCCGTGCTGCATGACATGATCGGGTAGCGGCATCCCTAAGATGACATTCAGAGCGAGTGCGCTTCCGTCAGTGCACCTTTTTTCCAAGGAGCGATACAATGCGTAAACTTATCGGTTCGGTACTTTCCGCCGGCGCGCTCGCGGCGATGCTTGTTGCGCCGGTAGCGGCGGAACAGGAACTCTGCATCCTCGATCCGGCGGTACATGTGGATGGCGCCACGATTCAGGTCGGTGTGTATACGCGCGATCAGAGCCTCGTCGCGCCGGGGGCAATTCCGCAAAGCGCCCCGATTGTTGTCACCCTATTGGGTTCGCGCGGCGGCTCACTTTCCACCAACGTCGCCGACTGGCAGGCGCAACGACCGAATACTGTGGTGACGGTGCTGAATACGCTCACCGGCAAGGATCGGAGCGCCAAAGAGACCGTGGAAATCGACGCCTTTGTGCCCTCCGGCGTGTTGAATGACACCTATTTCATTAAGGTGACACTACCCGACGGGACCGAGAAGCGGGCATCAGGGCGTGTTAATACCCTTGTCCGGTTGCGGGTGGAAGTACCTGTCCGGCACGCTTCGGACAATGGCGGGAACAACGACAACGGCGGTGGGGACCGGTAACTTCCGGACGTGTGGCACAATGGATCACATGAAACGGGGAATACGGGATGAAGACGATGCCGCGCGTGCCGCTGCGGTTCTATTGGTTTGTCCTCGGTCTTTGGCTGCTGGCCATCGCCGCTATCGGCGCTGCAGTCCGGCACCAACCGCTGCTGCCGGCGACGGAGTCCGATGGCGTGCTGGTGGCTTTGGCCCTGATCGTGTTCATCGCGCTTGCCGGCGCAATGCCCCTCGTGTTGTCGCCAATGATCAAGATTCACGTCGGTACGGCGCCCTTGTTTGCCGCTACGTTGCTGTTCCCGGTGCCCATCGCGGCCGGTATCGGCCTGGTTGGGACGGTCGCCTACCATGCCTACCTGCAGGCGCGGCGACGCCGTATCTGGCAGGATACCGCCTTTAACAGCGGGCGAACCGTTCTCCAGATTGCGGTTGCCGGATTCATTTTCCACGCTGCGACGCCCAACCACGGTTGGCTGGCGATAATGTCCTCGCCCTCCCTGGCCGTGGCAGTGATCGGTAGTGCATTGGCCTACTATGTCGTCAACGTTTCAGCGGTACATCTGGCAACGGTGACGATCACCGGGCAGAAGCTGTTCCGCCTATGGTGGGCTACCATGGGAATTGAAGGGGTGCAGCAAGCGGCGCTGCTGCTCTTTGGTGTCGTGACGGCCCTCGTGGTGGACCTCTACCCAATCCTCGGTTTGGCGATGGTGTTTCCCGTCTGCGTCGTCTATTCCTCTTTCCGCAGCAGCGGGAAATTGCGGGCCCATACGCAGTCGGCGGTGGAGGCGATCGCGGATGCCGTGGACATGCGCGCCTACGGCACCGTCGGCCACTCGCTGCGCGTCGCGGACCTTTCCGAGCGGGTTGCACTGCGTTTGGGTCTGAACAAGTGGGAGGTGATGTTGGTCCGTCGGGCCGCGCGCGTGCACGACATCGGCAAGGTCGGCTTCTCCGACGCCGTCCTCCGCCATGAGGAGGAGGTGTCGCCGGAAGAGGCGGCCTCTTTGCAAAAACATCCGACGTACGGGGCGGAAATTCTTGCGCCGTTCGCGGAGTACCAGCGCTGCCGTCAGTTCGTCCGATACCATCATGAACAGCCTGATGGCGCGGGCTACCCCGAGGGGCGTGCCGGCAGCCAGATTCCGTTGGGCGCCGCGATTATCGCCGTTGCCGAAGCCTTTGATTCGCTCACGACGGAACGTCCGTATCGTCAGACCATCTCCGCCGTCCAGGCTTGTGACCGCCTCCTCAAGGGCAGTGATACGATCTGGAACGCCACAGTTGTTCGCAGCCTACTGGAAGAGATTCAGGCGCAAGCCCCGGAACGCCAGGCCGCTGCTGTCCCCTCCCGGACCACAGCGCAAAGCTAGCTCCAATCCGGTTCAGTACATCCCCACCGGGGCCGCGACGGCTGCCCTGGTCGCTTGGCACGTCGTTTGCTCCCCTTGGTCGGTATTCGGCTACTCGGGATCACCGGGCGATTGCCGCAGCGAAGGGAGAGAACGCCCATGTGGATCTTCAAATCACCATCCGTCGTCGCCGCTGCCGCGGTGACGCCCCCAGACAGCAAGGCAGCGCGGCGACTGCGCGACGCCGCAAAGAAGCAGTACCGATCGTCCGCCAAGCTGGCCGCCGATCGCACGGATCAGGCGAGAAGCCAGGCGCGACAGCAAGCCGCCGCCGCGGTGGAGGCGGCGCAGACGGCCCTCAACGCCGCCAAGACGCAGGCTGCTGCGGCCGTCGATTCGGCGCAGCAGTTGCGCGATGCCGCGGTCGCCCAATACCGCTCCGCTTCGAAAGGGGCGGCCGGGGCGTCGGACCAGGCTAGAGAGCAGGCAGGAGCGGCGGCCGGGGCGGCGCAAGCGGCATGGGAAACCACGAAGTCGGAGGTTGGTCGGCGCTCGGCTGACGCGACCAAGACGCTCTCGAAGCTGCGGGATGATGCCGGGCCGGTGATCGCCGGCCTTGCCGGCCAGGGCCGCGACTACGCCGTGCAACGCGGTGGTCAGGCGCGGGAGCGCCTCGCGCCGCAGGTAAGCGCGTTGAAACAGTCTGCCGCCCAACAACGAGATGACCTGGCGCCCATCGTGGAGGATTGGGCGGAGCAGGCCCGCGACCGTGTCAGCGACCTCAGTGCCCAGGCCCGGGAAGAGGTGTTGCCCGCCATCGCCGAACTGGTCGATCAAACGCGGGGACGCCTTGAACAATTCGGCGGTCAGGCGCGGGATCAGCTCGTGCCTGCTGCCGCCGATCTCGCCGGACAGGCCAGGGACCGGGCGATGCAATTCGGGAGCCAGACGCGTGATAGCGCCGCCTCCCTGCAAGCATCCGCCGGTAACCTGGCGCCGGCTGTGGCGGGGGCGGCGGGTGAAACTGCCGCGGTGGTCGGCGATGCCTTCGATGCCACGGGACGGGCCGTCCGCTCCACGGTCAACAACCTGATCTGGCTGACCGTCCTCACCGGGATTGCCGTGTTCCTGTATGCACCGAAAGACGAGGAACGAGCCAAGTTACTGGCGGAGGTCCAGGGCTGGCTCTCCTACGCCGTCGATATCATCACGGAGTTGCGCGGCGGGGAGTAGCGGGACGGGGTTCAGCGGCGAGTCTCTTCGCCGCCCGCCTTGGCGTACTGGTCGCCGGGCCAGGGGCCCTGCGAAAAGAGTCCGCCATCAACGAAGATCACCTGGCCGGTGACGAACTCGGCGGCGTCGGAGGCGAGCCAGACACAGGCGTTCCCGACGTCAGCGGGCTGGCCCACCCGTCGGCGTGGCGTCAGGCGGCCCCACGTTTCGGCGTAACTCGGGTCCTCTCGCCGCGTTCGTTCAATTTCGATTGCGCCCGGAGCAACGCAGTTGACGGTGATGCCCAACGGCCCCAACTCCACCGCCATCGCCTGCGTGAGCAGGGCGATGCCGCCCTTGGAGGCGTTGTAGGCGGACGCGCCCGGAAACGCCACTTTCGCCGCGCCGGAACCCATCGTAATAAGCCGTCCACTCCCGCCCTGAGTGCGGAACTGCCGCGCGGCGGCCTGGCAGGTGAGGTAGGTCCCGCGGAGGTTGGTGTTGATCGTCTGCTCCCAGGTTGCGTCGTCCAGATCCAGGAAGTCGGCCCAGAGCGTGACACCGGCGTTCGCCACCAGAATGTCGAGCCGCCCCAGGGCGCCCACTGCCTGGTCTACCATCTGCTCGACATCGCTGCGTTTGCTGACGTCCGCCGGTGTCACGATCGCCCGGCGACCGAGCGCCTGGATGGCGGTGACGGTCCTCTCTGCGCCGGCCCGATCGGCGTGGCAATTGACCGCGACATCGGCGCCGGCGCGCGCCAACTGCACGGCGATTCCCTGGCCGACGCCCTTACTCGCGCCCGTGACCAGCGCCACCTTCCCCGCCAACTGGCCGGCCATTTGAACTCCCCTTCGCTTTGGTGCGTACGGGGGAATCTAGCATGTGGGGGAGGAGCCCTCTCTCCTAACCTCTCCCCCAATTCTGGGGGAGAGGAACCTGGGGCTGAGGTTCGTGTGTTCTCTTGATCGTCGTTGAGCAGCCATGGTCGGGAGGGACGACCAAATACTCGACTATGGCTCTCCCCCAGAATTGGGGGAGAGATGCTGAAGGCAGAGAGAGGGCCATTCTGCCGCCGCGGACGCCTGCCCTGGGCTACCGCACGGCCGCGAGCGTCGGGTAGGCGCTGCCCAGGATCGCCTTCGAGTCGGCTTGCAGCCAGCGCTCGATGATGGTGGCGTACACGGAGCGGAAGTCAATCGAATGGCGCAGGTTGCCGTTGTCGAGGTTGTTGAGGTCCGGCGGATCGCCGTAGAGGCCGCCCTGCACACCGGCGCCGATCAGGAAGAGCGGGGCAGCGGTGCCGTGATCGGTGCCGTTGCTGGCGTTTTCCTGGGCGCGACGCCCGAACTCCGACCAGGTCATGGTCAGCACGTCTTTGTCCAGCCCCTGCGCTTCCAGGTCGTGTGTGAAAGCGAGGAGGGCTTCGCCGAGCTGGCGGAGCAGGCGCGGCTGCTGGTTGAGTTGCTGCGCATGGGTGTCGAAGCCGCCGAGGACGAGGTAGCCGAGGCGGAGGCCGGCGCCGGCTTTCAGGGTGGCGGCAAACAGCTTCAGCCCCTGCGCCACAGGCGTCTGCGGGTAGGTGACGGCCGGCTGGTAGGTGTTTGCCAACTGCTGCATCTGGGCGCTGCTCATCCGCGCCGCATCGGCAGTGGATTCGAGGATGGCGGCGTAGGGGGCGGGCGCTTGATACGATTGGTAAAGGCGCACCAACGCCGCTTCGCGGCTGGCGGCGGTCTTGGGGAACTGCGGATCGGCCATCAGCTTGTAACCGCTGAGGTTGTTGATCGTCGGTGGCGGGGTGGGCGAGCAGCACAGGGCGGGCGCGAGCGTCGGGCCCAGGCTGAGGGAGCCGATCGGGTGGCCCTTGGCGTCGACCTTCCCTTCCACCAGCGTCGAGAGCCAGCCGTCCCGGCGGTGCAACTCGGGATCGGCCGTCTCCCAGATATCCATCGCCTGGAAGTGGGAGAGGCTCGGGTTGTCGTAGCCCACCGTCTGCATGACGGCGACCTTGCCCTGGTCGTAGAGCGCCTTCATGCCGGCCAGTTCCGCATGCAAGGCGAGGCGATCGCTGATCGGCAGCACCTGGGAGTCGGGAACGCCGATGACGGGGCGGAGATCGCGGTAGCGCCCATCGGTAAAGGGGATGACCGTATTCAGGCCGTCGTTGCCGCCGGCCATCTGCACGACAATCAGGGTGCGGGCGTTGGCGGCTTGCCCCGGATTGCCAGCGAGCGTCTGGCGGCCGGCCTGATCAATCGCCCGGCTAAAGACGGACGGCAAGAACATGCCGACGGGGACGACGGCGCCGCTGGTCTGGAGGAGGTCGCGTCGGGAAAGCATGGCGATGGCCCCTTTCTGGGTGGATCTCGTTGACCTTTTCTACCGGAGCGTGCGTCGCTAGCTGAGATGATGTTCGGGCAGCCCGAGCACGAGATAGGTGAGACCGCGATAGCGCTCGTCGCTCGTCAAGGAGGCGTTATTGGCGTACTCCAGGAGTACCTGCCGCTGCGCCGGCCCGATCTGGCCATCGAGCAGGTGCGCCACCAGCAAGTCCGC
Source organism: Chloroflexota bacterium (assembly GCA_051003235.1). Lineage (GTDB taxonomy): Bacteria > Chloroflexota > UBA4733 > UBA4733 > UBA4733 > UBA4733. The sequence continues at coordinate 6,791 of JBPCLN010000298.1, forward strand.
CGCCGCGGCCACATTGCCGTTCGTCTGTTGGGCCAGCCAGCCCTGGACGTTCGTTGCGCCTTTGGGCCAGGCGATCTGGCCGGCCGCCACCTGGTTGGCATAATTCAGCCTGGTGAGCCACGTGCCGCTGTTCAACCAGTTCGTGCCGCCCGGCCAGCCGGCGACGTTCGGCGGATTGAACAGTTCTTGCCCCATGGCCGGCATCATATTGGGCGTCTGGCTGCCTTCCGTTTGCATGCCCAGTCCGCGCAAGCTGCCCACCACGAAGTCGGTCGGGCTCTTGATCGTCGAGCGGTAGGCCGGCGCCGAGTAGAAGGCGGGCGAGGTGAGAATCTGTTGGACCAGCGCCTTGACGGAATAGGTGGTAGCAAAGTAGGTCTTGGTGAGGGCCTGCAGGACCGCCGGTTTCGGGCTATCGTAGGCAAACCAGGAAAACAGCCGCCGGCAGATATACTCCGCCGTCACCGGCTGGGCGACGATGATATCGATGATGTCGTCGCCCGTGAAATTCCCCGTTCGCCCCAGGAACGTCTTCGGTCCGTCGTCGTGCAGGCGCGGATTGAAGACGTAGTCCGGCGGGTTATAGATGTTGTTGACCTGCTTGCCGTGATAGGTGAGGGTGTAGCCGGTGAAGGCGCGGGCGCCCTCCCGTACGTCCTGTTCCGTGTAGTTGCCGACGCCCATGGAGAACAGCTCCATCAGTTCGCGCGCGAAGTTCTCGTTGGCGTGCCCTTTGCGGTTGGTCTGCAAGTCCAGCCAGATCATCATGGCCGGGTCCTTGGAGATACCCTTCAGGATATTGGGGAAGCTATCCAGAGCGTGGGCGCGCAGGAACTGGTTCTGGACGTGCAGCATATCCGGGCGCACCTTGGAGCGGGCCGACGTCAGCAGGCCGTGCCAGAATAAGGTCATGCGCTCTTCCAGGGGCCGCGTAGTGTAGAGCATGCGCAGCAACCACCAGCGCTGTAGTTCGTGGCTGTTGGCGTAGTCGAAACTGAAGAGCTGCGTCATTTTGTCGATGACCGGGTTGGCCAGCGCGTCGTAGTTGATTAACTGGTTCGTCGTCCCGGCGATGCCCAAATGTTGGTAGGCGGCCAGTTCGTACGGCGAGGCGCCGAAGCCGGCGCGGCGCAGCAGGTGGCCCAGGCGCACAGAGTCCGGCAAGGGGGGCGCACTGTGCGCCGCGGGCCGGGCTTCGTAGAGCGCCGCCAGGACCGCGCCGACGCCCAGGACGGCCGCGCCGCCCAGTACTTGCCGCCGCCGCGCCCGCGGGCGGGAAGCAGCGGGGGGCGCTACCGGCGTCGCCGCGGCGCTCGTATCCTCCATCGAAGTGACCCTCCTCTCCGCTCGCCGGAGCAACATCGCACGCTGCGTTACGGCATGCGCCCCACAACGTCAAACGATGGTCCATGCTAGCGTTCGGAGGTGAATAGTCAATGCGGCTGCACGTAAAGGTCACGTAAAGGTGGGATAGTAGCGGCAATTATGGCGTAGTCGTAGCCATTGGCTTTTTACGCCGATCGGCAAAGGCACCGGCACTCGCCCTTGACCCGGCATTCTGCATCGCTTGGGCAGTTGACCGGCCGGCCGCAGACTAGCGTGAGCATGGCGGCAACAGCACAGAGCGGAAGGCCGACCACATTGGTATAACAACCGCTGAGGGAGGCGATGAACCGGCGGCCGGCGCCTTGTACACCGTAGGCGCCGGCCTTGTTCAACGGTTCGCCAGTTCCCACGTAGGCCGCGATCTCCTCGTCGCCGATCGGGCGGAACGTGACGGTGGAGGAGACAACCGCCGTGAGCGTCCAGCCGGCGGGGTGAGCGTCGATGCGGAGGTTGGGGAGCACCGGCTCGAGCTGAGGTTGTAAAGCCGCGTCCTTGCGCTGCTCCGGCAAGGCGAGGGAGTGCCCGCCTGCCGCCGGGACGACCACAGCGATGCCGGTGAGGACTCTATGCGGGCGACCGGAGAGCCGGCGTAACATTGCGCCGGCGGCGGCAGGCGTTCCTGGCTTGCCGAACACTGTGCCATCGAGCGCGACGAGGGTGTCGGCGCCAAGGACGATCCGCTCCGGCCGTTGCTGCGCCACGGCTTCCGCCTTTGCTCGGGCCAGCGTGCGGACCTGGCCGGCAGGATCGGCTGGCACGGCGACGGCTGCTTCGTCCACATCACTGGGCTGCACCAGCACGTCCAGATCCAACCGCGCCAGCAAGGCGCTGCGCTGCGGCGACTGGGAGGCGAGCGTGATCGCCAGCATCGTCCCCCTCCCGCCAGCCTGTGCCAGGATCTCACCATACCGCCCCCTGTGCCCGGTCAGCACAGGCTGGACCATCCTCTCATTCTCGCTGCTTGGCGGGGTGGTAGTGTCAGTATTTTGAGGGAAAGGGGAGCTATGGCCGCCGAACGTCGTCCCGCCGCGGCGTTGCCGCGCACCTCTCGGACCGGACCAGCGAAGCGGCGTAAGAGCCGGAAGGCGCCCCCGCCGCCCTGGTGGGCAGGCTTTCACCTGCCCGTCCACCTGTGGTTTGACGTGACGGCGGTGCTGAGTCTGGCCTTGCTGGCACTACTGTTCCTGGCCGCCTTGCCGTTAGTGCCGGCCGCCATGGCTGAGCCGGTACGGCGGCTGCACGCTGCCGAAACTGCACTGTTGGGCGGCTCGGCCGTGTTGCTGCCGCTGTTGCTCACGGGGGTTGGCGTGAGTGTGGTGCGCTACTATCGCTTCGCGGCGCCGCATGTGCCTTGGCTGCGCTTCCTCGGCCTCGGCACGTTACTGGGCGCCTGGGTGGCGCTAGCCGATGCCCTGGCGCCGGGCCGCGGCGGATTCGTGGGCGCGGAGTTGCGGGCGCTAGTCGGTGATCTCCTGGGGCCGGTCGGCTGGCTCGTCTGGCTCGTGGCCGTCCTGGTCGGCCTGATCTGGTCACTGCACCTTTCGATTCCCGATTTCTGGCAGGGGGTACTGCACGTTGGCCGGGCGGGCCACTGGTCGCTGCGGGTGTCGTCGCGGGCGGCTTCGCCGGTCGTGCGCGCGCTGCAACGCTCGCTGGAGCGGAAGCCAGTATTGCACCAGTCGGCCGCGATCCTCCTGGCGCCGCCACCGGTGCTGCAACCGGCGCTGCCTCTGGTCAAGCCGCCGATCAAGTCGGCGCCGGTCCAGCACAGCGCCCCCGCCGCCCCGGCGGAGTCGGCGAAGAAGAAGCAGGAGTCGCCGCCCAATGTGCCGGCGAGCCACTCCGGCATACCCTGGCGGCTCCCTGATTCGTCGATGCTGAAGTACGGCACTCGCATCGAGGCCAGCCAGGAGTCGATCTACGCGCGGTCGGACCTGATCGTGCGTACCCTGGCCGATTTCGGCATCGCGGCGCGCGTCCAGGAGATTCGGCCGGGTCCTACGGTGACGCAGTTCGGTGTGCGGCCGGACCCCGGCGTCAAGGTGGCCAAGATCGTGGGCTTGCAGAACGATTTAGCCCTGGCGATGGAGGCCTATTCCATTCGGGTCGAGGCGCCCGTACCGGGCAAACCATATGTGGGGATCGAAGTGCCGAACCCGGTTTCCTCGCCGGTCACCTTGCGTGAACTCCTGGAGAGTCAGGAATTCACTCGCTACCGCGCCAAGGGCGCCCGTCTGCCGATGATTGTGGGCAGCGATGTCGCCGGTGAGCCGGTCTTTGGCGACCTTACCCGCATGCCGCATCTGTTGATCGCCGGCGCCACCGGCTCCGGCAAGAGTTCCGGGATCAATGCCCTGATCTGCTGCTTGCTGTTCCAATGTACGCCGGACGAACTCCAACTGCTAATGGTAGACCCGAAGCAGGTGGAACTGGCCGGGTATAACGGGATTCCTCACCTCAAAGCGCCGGTGATTGTCGATGTCGATAAGGTAGTCGGGGCGCTAGATTGGTGCATCCGGGAGATGGAGCGGCGCTACGCCCTTTTCGCTCAGGGCTCATTCCGCGACATTCTGCGTTTCAACGCCGCCGCCGCCGACCGCGGCGAAGCGACATTGCCCTACATCGTGGTCATTATTGATGAGCTGGCTGACTTGATGATGACGGCGCCGGAGCAGGTGGAGCAGCAAATCTGCCGCCTTGCCCAGAAGGCGCGGGCCATCGGCATCCATCTGGTCGTCGCGACCCAGCGGCCGTCGGTAGACGTGATCACCGGTCTGATCAAGGCGAACTTCCCTAGCCGCATCGCCTATGCCGTCAGCTCCGGGGTGGACTCCAAGACGATCCTCGACAGTCCCGGCGCGGAACGTTTGCTGGGGCGGGGCGACATGCTCTATACGCCGTCCGACGCCTTGCGCCCTATGCGCGTGCAAGGGACCTACGTCCGCGACGACGAAATCGAGTCGATCATCACCTTCTGGCGGGACCAGCGCGCCGAGCAGGGGGAACGTTGGCAGAGCCAGG
>JBPCLN010000299.1:0-8464 GCA_051003235.1 Chloroflexota bacterium
CCGTCCGCTGGTGTTGATTTGCATCGCTACCATCCGACATCGGGAGGGACCCCGCTACCTTTCCATCACGCGAGGAGTGGATACTTTTCTTGGCCACCAGTGGATACTTTTACATGGCCAGGGACACTGGCAACCGTATTTATCGAAAGGACACGCGCATTCACGAAAACAGGTGGTTCATACACAGTCGTCTCTCCCCAGAACTGGCTTTTTTTGGGCTCTTACAAGCGTTTTCGACTGCGGCTGATTGAGGAACAGTCTCTCGGTCACAGTACACGGCTAGGCGCAGGCGCATTTGGAACGATTACTGGCGAGGTGGTGAGCCCATGCTTGTCTATCATGACCAATGCCCGGCCAGGTTTTGGCCAAGTAACAACGGGGATCGCTGTATCTGAAGGTGCATCGGCGGCTGAAAAGTCCAGTCTACTGCATACTGGACCGATGCACACTATCAAACAATCTTTGATCCTAGACAATCCCGACGCGCGCATTATACTTGAAGCCCTCGGCGGAAGCCAGCTATTGGAGTCGTACGCCAGTGCATATATCGGTCTTCATGTAGGCGACTGGGCTCGATACCGTCGGTGCTTTTGGGAACTCGTTGCGGTTACGTCGGGTTGGAGGCCCATTCAGAATGCAATACCAGAGACTTTGCTTTACTTTGGGTTAGAGGATCTGTTGTATTGGCCGGATGACGGAAGGATTCATAGAGAAAATCCGAGTGCAAGGGTACAGGGTGTACAGGCTTGGGGCAAGCAGGGTATCGCAATAAGCATGATGGATAAAATACCCTCAACTCGGTATTTAGGCGGCCTTTTCCGTAATGGAGTGGCTGCCATAATTCCGAAGGATCCAGTGCATTTACCAGCAATCTGGGCGTACTGCTCCTCTGCCGAGTTCCACCGTGACGTTAGGCGGATCGACCAAAAGCTCTATGTAACTTCCGGAACGTTGGTCAAGGTCCCCTTCGATCTCGCCCACTGGCAAGCCGTCGCCGACGCCGCCGGTCCCCTCCCCGATCCCTACTCCAACGACCCCACCCAGTGGCTGTTCAAGGGTAACCCGGCCGACACGACCGAGCCGCTGCAGGTGACCGTCGCCCGCCTGCTCGGCTACCGCTGGCCGGAGCAGGAGGCGGACGGGCTAGCGGCGCTGACGGATGACGACGGCATCGTCTGCATCCCGGCGGTGGCCGGGGAGCAGCCGGCGGCGGAGCGGCTGCGGGCTATGCTGGCGGCGGCCCATGGTGATGCGTGGTCGAACGCGCACATGGACAGCCTGCTCACCGCTGCCGGCTTCGGCGGCAAGGGGCTGGAGGCGTGGCTGCGCGACAGCTTCTTCACCCAGCACTGCCGGCTGTTCCACAACCGCCCCTTTATCTGGCAGGTCTGGGATGGTCGCAAGGACGGCTTCTCCGCCCTGATCAACTACCACAAGCTCGACCGTGCCCTGCTCGACAAGCTGATCTACACCTACCTCGGCGCTTGGATCGAGGTGCAGCGCCACGCCCGCGCGGCGAATGAGGCCGGCGCCGACGACCGGCTGGTCAGGGCGCTGGCCTTGCAGCAGCAGCTCATCGCCATCCGCGAGGGTGAGGCGCCGCTCCATATCTACGTGCGCTGGAAGCCGCTCGCCCAGCAGCCGGTCGGCTGGGAACCGGACCTCAACGACGGCGTGCGCCTCAATGTGCGTCCCTTCGTCCAGGCTGGGATTCTGCGCAGCAAGTTCACCGTGAACTGGAACAAGGATCGCGGCACTAACCCGGATGGATCAGAGAGGTTCAATGACCGGCACCTGACAATGGCGAAGAAGCGGGCGGCGCGGGGATAGGAACCTCTCCCCCGCCCCTCCCCGACGCGGAGAGGGGCGGGGGGTGAGGTCAGTCCGGCGATGCGCAACGAGGTTATGCGGTGCCTGGCGAATGGTCGCCTTGCACGAGATGAAGCAGGTCGCCTGGGAGCACTACCTCCACGCCGAACTCTTGCTTGATCTCAGGCGCCATGCTCATCAAGTGCTGGCGATCGAACGTGGCGAGGTGGGCCGCTCGGGCGTGCGCGGCGCCGGCGACTATTGGGGCATCCTTCGCTGCCACGAGGAGCGCGGCGCGGCTGACCAGCTTCACTGTCGGGGTCACTGACGTACTCGGCAAGCGGACCACGTACCGCCTGCCATGGACCGGCCATGTGTGGGGCTTTTTTGAGGATGTTGCGCTCCGTCTCGACCAACACGATGCTGGATAAGGCGATGACGAGCCGCCCCTGAAGGCCGGCCAGGAGCAGCAGTCGGCTCGCGCCGCTGGCAGAAAGGACTGCCGCTTACAACACACTCGTGTCGAGAAAGATCTTATTCATCCTCGACGCTCTCCAGACCATAGTGTTCCTTGACCAGTTCGCCGCGTATCTGACGTCCAGACTCGATAAAGCCCTCCAGCGTTATCCCCTTGGCGGTGAGCGCCGCGCCGATCTCATCCAGCGCGCGAGCCGCGATCACCGCGGTGGGCGTGATCAGAATGCCATCTGCCGTCTCCGTCACGCCGACCATGTCCCCTTGTTTGATTCCGTACCGCCGTCGCTCCTGGGCAGGAAGCATTACCTGCCCCTTTTCCTGCACACGCATGAGCTTGCTCGTTGCCAGCCCCTTGCCCCGCCCCGAATTCCATAAAGTCATACCCCTGCTCACTATACCCGCCAGAGAGCGCCCAGCGGGATCTTGAAAGCCAGAGAGGAATACCCGAGCGTGTACACTTCGGCAGATTGGTCGGCAATAAACGCCACTTGACCATCGCCGAAAAATGGCTAGCACACGGGAGCGGGTGGCATGAAGACCCCTCTCCGGCTCTCCCCCTGGCGGGGGAGAGGGGCGCAGATCAAGCGACGGTTGCAGACCCGACCATTCGTTCCGCCTCGATGCTCTCTTCTTTCATTGTCTGTCGCACACTCTGAACGGGCTACGCCGGCACCGAGCTTGGGAAGGATCACAGTATGACGCCGCGCCGCATCGTGCAGGGGCAGCGGGTTGATGCGACGAAGGCCGAGAGGGCACGGCAACTACGCCGCGCAATGACGGTTGCCGAACGAATGCTTTGGGATGCCCTGCGCGCGCATAGTCTGGACGGTTTGCATTTCCGCCGGCAACAGGTGATTGATGGCTTCATTGCCGACTTCTACTGCTCCACCGCCGCCCTCATCATCGAAGTCGACGGACTCATCCACGTTGCACAACCTGACTACGATCGCGAGCGCGACCGAATTCTCGCCGGTCGTGGGCTCCGCATCCTCCGTCTCAGCAATGACGACGTACTCCACACCCTTCCCACCACCCTTGAGCGTATTTCCACCGCCTGCCGTGCTCCCATCACGCCACCTGCCTCAATACCCCCCTCGTTGAAGCCAGCCCCCATCCCGTTCAACCACCCATCCGCCCCGACGCTGTCGCCGATCACCCCCATCGAGCACCCATCTTCCCCATCGCTCTCCCCTGTCAAGGGGAGAGATGGCGAAGCCAGAGAGGGGTTCCCTCCCCATGCCTGACACCTTCCTCGACGCCCTCATTGAGGCACTCCTGGCAGCCGCCACTTCCAATAGTCGCGACCAGGAGATGCCGATAGCGGCGCTCTGGCCGGATGAGACTGGAGACTGGAACTCGCTCCTCCCTCGCCTACGCGCGCGGCTTCCCCTGCTCACGTTGAGCGACCGATACCTCCGCGAAGAGCGCTGCGGTCCGCCGGCCTGGATTCTCTGCATGGTCGCTCGCGTGCTGCCCGACCGTCTCTCCACCGACGGCGTGCCGGTCGTCTACCTACCAGGAGTATCCGTTCGCGGCCTGCGCGCCGCGGCCGACAGCGTCACCCCGCTGCGAATGCTGGCTGCCCTGCAACATCGGGCGATCATCTGGGAACAACCGGATGGCCGCGACTGGAGCGCACGCGCCTTCTTTGCAGGTACACAGCGACCTGCTCTCGGCATTGCGCTACGTCCTGATGCCGGCGCTGCGCTGCTGCGCGCCCTGCCGAAGGTCGCCGACCTGACGGTGCAACGCTTGCGCGAGGACTCGCCCTGGCGCCCCAGCGACTTCGACAACCTGCGCCCACCAATTCTTGCCCTCATTGAGCGCGGGGAGAGCGCCGAACTGGAGTTTAAAGCCACCGCGCGCTGGAGCGGCAAAGACCGCCTGACCGACGCCATCGTAGAGTGGGTGGTGCTGCGCGCCGTCGCGGCCTTCCTCAATTCCCATCACGGCGGACGCCTGCTCATTGGTGTTCATGACGACGGCAGCATCGGCGGCATTGAGCAGGACTTTCAGCGCTGGTCCGAGCCGAGCAAACGTACTGTAGATTCGTATGAACGTTGGCTGGTGCAGGACCATTTGCTCAAGACCCTTGGCATTGACTTCATCGAGTACGTCACCGTGCGCTTCCACGCGGTCGAAGGGAAAACGGTCTGTGCGGTCGAGGTCCGTCCGGGTCCCCGGCCGGCATGGGTACGCGCGAAGCACGACCACCCCCTGGCGGCCCTTTTTGTGCGCACCGGCAATGCAGTGAGAGCGCTGGACACCCCCCGGCAGGCAGTAGAATACGCCCGCGAACGCTGGCCCCAATGAAAACCCGCCCGTCTATAGTCTCCCGTTCCTCTCTCCCGTCAGGGGGAGAGGTGGCCGAAGGCCGGAGAGGGGTCTCCCTCCTTGACGCGCTTGTCACCGCCCTCCTGGCGGCCGCCGCCTACAACCGCAACGATCAGGAGCCGCCCGTTGCGGTGCTCTGGACGGATAAGGAGCGCGAGTGGGAGCCGTTGCTGCCGACCCTCCGCAGCCGACTGCCGCCGCTCACGCTCGGCGCATACGATCCTTCGACCCGCACGGGCCCGGCGTACTGGCTGCGTTGCGTTCTCGCGCGGACGTTGCCGCAGGGGATGCTTGCCGGGGACGACGTCCCCATCGTGTATTTGCCCGGCGTCGGCAAGGCGGAGATTCGGGCAGTGGAGGATTGCCCGGTCGCCCTGCAACCGCTGGCCGAGCTGCAATACCGGGGGACGCTCTGGACCCAGCGCAACGGGCGGGACTGGACGGTCGCGGCCTTCTTGCAGACGGCGGATGGCGGGCTGGGGATATCGGTTGCCGGCGACGCCGCCACCCGTGACGCCTTGCGGCGTGCGCTCCTCCTGGTGGCGGAGGAGCCGCTCTCGCGCCTGGAACACGAGGCGCCGTTGCGCGCCGCTTACTTCGATGGCCTGCTCAACCCGGACCCGCCGCGCAGCCTGTTGCTCTGGTTGGATAATCCCAGCACCTTCCGCGAGCGCAGCGGTCAGGAGCGCTGGGCGGCCTTTCGTGATCTCTGTCGCGGCGGCTACGGTTTTCAGCCGGAGAAGGATGGGCCGGTCAGCGCGGCTGAACTGCTGGGCGGGCGCGCCGGGGGGTGGAAGGCTGTCTGGGAGCGCTTCGCCGAGGTGCCCTCCGCCTACCCCAACCTGCCCGCCTTGCTGCGCCAGGCCCGGCCGGCACAGACCAGCCTGTTTGATCGCAGTGAGAGCTGGCCGCAGGACAATGAGGAGGCAGAAGGGGCACTGCGCGACACGCTCCTGCGGCTGGCGAACCAGGCGCCGCCGCAAATACGAGAGCAACTGGCGACATTGGAGCGCGAGCACGGCGCGCGCCGGGACTGGGTCTGGGCACAGTTGGGTCAAGCGCCACTGGCCCATGCGTTGCAGCATCTCACGGCTCTGGGGGAGTCGACGGCACGCTCCCTCGGCGGAGCCACGCTGGGCGATATGGCTGCCGCCTACGTCGAGTGGGGCTGGCGGGCTGATGCCGCCGTCATCGACGCCCTCGCTCACCTGGAGACACCGGCGGACGCGACCGCCGTCCAGGCCGCGGTGACTGCCTTGTACGTCCCCTGGCTGGAGGCGGCGGCGCGCGCCTGGCAGCAGGCGGTCGGGGCAACTGGCGGGGGCGCGTACGTTGCCGGCAGGGGCGAAGCCGCGGCCGGTACCTGTCTGCTGTTCAGCGACGGCTTGCGCTTCGATCTCGGTCGGCGGCTCGCCGGCCTGCTGGAAGCGCGGGGGTTGCGCTGCGCCGTCACCTGGCGCCTCGCGGCGCTGCCCACGGTCACTGCCACCGCCAAACGGGCGGCTTTGCCGGTGGCGGACCGCATGGGGCCGGGAAGCGGGCTTGATCCGAGTGTGCGGCAAACCGGTACGCGCGTCACGGCGGACGTGCTGCGGCGCTTGCTCACGGACGACGGCGTGCAGGTGCTCCAGGGGGATGAGACCGGTAACCCGGACGGGCGCGCTTGGACCGAGCAGGGCGACATCGACTCCTTCGCCCACGAGCACGGCTGGAAGGTTGCGCGCTTTGTGGTCGGCGAACTGCGCGCGCTCGCCGACCGGGTAGAGACCCTGCTCGCAGCCGGCTGGCCGCGTGTTCAGGTGGTGACGGATCACGGTTGGCTGCTGGCGCCGGGGGGACTACCCAAGGCGGATCTGCCGGAGCACCTGACGGAGCTGCGCAAGGGTCGCTGTGCCCGGCTCAAGGCAGGGTCGCAGACGGAACAGCAGGTGGTGCCCTGGTTCTGGGACCCGTCCGTCCGCATTGCGGTTGCGCCCGGCATCGCCTGCTTCGAGGCGGGGCGAGAGTGCGAGCACGGTGGGCTGAGCCCGCAGGAGTGCGTCGTGCCGGTGCTCACAATTACCAGCAGCGGTACGGCGCGTGCACCCGTGCAGATCGAGAGCGTCGTCTGGCGCGGGCTGGTCTGCCGCCTTCGTCTTGCCGGCGCGGCGGGGCTGCACGTTGACCTGCGCACGCGCGCCGCCGACCCGGCCACGTCCATCACCACGGCGCCCAAGTTGGTGAGCGCGGATGGCACGGTGTCGTTACCGGTGCCGGACGATGATCGGTTGGGGGACGCGGCCTTCGTGGTGGTGTTGGCAGCAGATGGCAGCACCGCCGCGCAGTCGCTCACGACGGTCGGGGGCTAGGCGATGGAACTGGACGACCTCGACCGTCTAGCGGCGAAAGCCTTCGATGGCTACGTGGTGCGCAAGGATCTGGTCCGCCGCTTCAAAGGGCAGTACCCCGTGCCCACCTACGTGGCGGAGTTCCTGCTCGGCCGCTACTGCGCCAGCACCGACGAGGAGGAGATCGCCGAGGGGCTGCGCATCGTCCAGACCCAGCTCCACGCCCGCACCGTGCGCCCGGGCGAGGAGGAGCTCTTCAAGTCGCGAGCGCGGGAGCAAGGCTCGGTGAAGCTGATCGACCACATCGCCGCCCGCCTGGACGTCGCCACCGACTCTTACGTTGCCGCTTTACCCAGCCTGCAGGTGGCCGACGCCCGCATCGAGACGGAACTGGTCGCCGCCAACGAGCGCATGCTCACCGGCGGCTTCTACGGCGAGATCCAGTTGGAGTACGACGCTGCCATCGCTCAACAGAAGAACGGCCGGCCCTTTGGCATCCAGGGATTGCGGCCGATCCAGCTCTCCAAGCGCGATGCCTGGAAGGACCTGGCGGAGGGGCGCGCCGCCTTCAGCACGGAGCAGTGGAAACAGTTGCTCTTGCGTAGCGTCGGCTTCGAGCCGGAGCGGCTGAGCGAGCGGGCGCGCGACGTGCTGCTGTTGCGCATGGTGCCCTTCGTCGAGCGCAACTTCAACATGGTCGAACTGGGGCCGCGTGGCACCGGCAAGTCGCACCTCTACCAGCAGGTGTCGCCCTACTCCCACCTGGTCTCCGGCGGCAAGACCACCGTCGCCCGCATGTTCGTGAACAACGCCACCGGGCAGCGCGGCTTAGTGGCCCAATACGACGTTGTCTGCTTCGACGAGGTATCTGGCGTGTCTTTCGATCAGAAGGACGGCGTCAACATCATGAAGGGCTACATGGCCTCGGGCGAGTTCTCCCGCGGGAAGGACTCAATACGTGCCGAGGGCGGCATCGTGCTCGTCGGCAATCTCGACGTCGACCTCGAGCAGGCCCAGCGCTTCGGTCACCTCCTCGCGCCGCTCCCGCCTGAGAGGCGCGACGACACCGCCTTCAGGGACCGCCTGCATGCCTACGCGCCGGGCTGGGACTATCCCAAGCTCGATCCGAGAGCTCACCTGACCGACCATTTCGGGCTCGTCTCGGATTTCCTGTCCGAATGCTGGACCCGCCTGCGCGTCACCTCGCGGGCGAATGTGCTCGACGGGCGCATCCACTTCGGCGGCGCGCTGTCCGGCCGCGACATCGAGGCTGTGCGCAAGACCATGAGCGGGCTGGTGAAGCTCATTTATCCAGACCCCGCGGATACCGTCTACGACGATGACCTCGAGTGGATCGTACGCCTCGCCCTGGAAAGCCGCCGGCGGGTGAAGGAGCAGCAGAAGCGCGTATTCAAGAGCGAGTTCAGGAACACGCTCTTCAGCTACACCCTCGGCCTTGATGGCGTGGAGCAGTTCTTTTCGACGCCGGAGCTGCACTCGGACGAGGCGATCGACGC
>JBPCLN010000300.1:0-14693 GCA_051003235.1 Chloroflexota bacterium
CGCACCGGCCCTTGCCCCTCTTTCCGTACTACTCCTGCCCGGTGACCTGGTTTGGGCCGGCGGAACTGGACGCCATTCTGCGCGACGTGCAGCCGAATGTCATTCATCTAGTCGGCGACGGCTGGGCCTGGGCCCACCTGGCATTGCTGGCGCTCCGCCAGGCGGGCACCGCCGCCGTTTTCACGCCGTCCTTTCATCGCATGACGCCGTCCCGGCAGTGGTTGCGCCTGCCCAACCGCCTGGTTTGCGCCCACGCTGAGGCGACGATTGTGCTGACGCCCCAGGAGTTGGAGGACGTCCGCCTGGTGTACCACGCACCGCGCGACCGCCTCCATCTCGTGCCCTGGGGCGTGGATAGTCCAGCGTCGCCTCACGTCGCCGCACGGCGGAATGCTGATGAGGTCGTGCTGGAGTTTGCCAGCCCCGCCTGTGGCATGCCGCAGGAACCGGAGCCGATGCGTATCTTGTGCGTTGGGCGGCTGGGCCCACACAAAAGTCAACACTGGCTGCTCGAGACCTACGCCCAGGCGCGAGCGTCGTTCAAGCGCCCGACGACCCTGATTCTGGTCGGCAAGGATGAAGGTGACGACGCGCTGCTGCGCTCCGATGTGCAGCGGCTCGGCCTGCAGCGGGAGGTGGAGATTCTGGGTGAAATCTCCGATGCGGCGCTCCAGGACGAATACGCCCGCGCGGCCTGCTTCGCCCTATTCTCCCACTTCGAGGCCTTTGGTCTGGTCTTCCTGGAAGCGATGGCCCAGGGCGTCCCGGTGCTGACCCACCGTCTGGGCGCCGGCGCCGGCCTGCTAACGGCCGGGGCCGTAGTGACGGCGCCCTATGCTCGCCAGGAAGCGAGCGCCGCGTTGGCGCGCCTCGTCAACGATGACGCCTGGCGGGAGCGCCTGGGCCTAGAAGCGCGGGCCCTGGTGCAGGATCGCTACTCGTGGGCCCGCTGTGCCGCCGGCACGCTGCTTGCCTATGAAGCAGCATTGGCCCGTTGCGACGAGCGGCGAGGCGCAAACCTGGCGTGACGGCGCAGGGCGTTACCGATGGCGGCGTCGGCACGTCTGTCTCCGTACAGAGCGCGAGCAATGGCGCACGGATAGTGGCGTGGATGTATCACGCCGTTCAGGAGGGTTAATAGTGTTCTCAGTCATCGCCGGAGTGGCCTTGCTTTTCGCCGCGCTCGTGCCGGTCTCCGATGGCGCTCCCTCCTGCCGGTTCCATTTCGGCTTCGCCAACCTGGCCCAGCTCGTTCCCGACCAGGTCGGCACCTGCCTCGACGACGAGCGCAACGACCCCACCACCGGGGACGACCTCCAGCACACCAGCAAGGGACTCCTGGTTTGGCGCAAGTCCGACAATGTCAGCGCCTTTACGAACGGGCAGTACACGTGGCTGCTTGGGCCGGATGGCCTGGAGCAACGACCTAATAATCAGCGTTTCGCCTGGGAACCTAACCAGCAGAAACTCGCCATTGCTACGCCTTCCGGTCCCTTGCTGCCGGGCCATCGCATTGTCGCCTACTACGGCAACCCGTTGGTGCCGGCCATGGGTGTGCTTGGTGAGGGCTCGCCGGATCAGATGTTGGCGCGCTTGCACCAGCAGGCGGCCGCGTACACCACGGCCGATCCCAAGACGCCGGTGCAGCCGGCCCTGGAACTCATCGTCACCGTGGCCCAGGCGGGCGCCGGCGGCGACGGCATGTATCGGGCGCGCATGGACCCGGCGCTGATCAATCAAGTGCTGGGCTGGGCGAAGAGTAAAGGCTACTTGCTGATCCTAGATGTCCAACCGGGCAGGAGTACGTTTGCCGCGGAGGTGCAACCGCTGCTCCCGTACTTGCAACAGGCAAATGTGGAACTGGCACTCGATCCGGAGTTCGCCATGCATGGCGATGCAGTGCCGGGCCAGACCTACGGTAGCGTCGACGCCGTGGCCGTGAATGCGATGGTCCAGACGCTTGGCTCGCTCGTTGCCGCCCACCATTTGCCGCCCAAGGTGCTGATCGTCCACCGCTTCCGCCAGGACATGGTCAGCAACTCCAGCGCGATCCGCCCCAGTCCCCTCGTGCAGGTGGTGATGGATATGGACGGCTTCGGCAGCACGGCGGAAAAACTCGCCTCGTATAATTCTTATGTCCGAGACCAGCCGGTCCAGTTCGCCGGCGTAAAGCTGTTCTACCAACAAGACCATCCGGTGTTCACGCCCCGGCAGGCGCTGGACCTGACGCCGACGCCGTTCGTGGTGATTTACCAGTAGCGCGCCGCGCCAGCCGAGGCGCCACTGCCCGCCCGCCATTAGGCGCTTGCCGTGGACCTTGCTATACTAGCGTCGCAGCTGCCTGGTGAAAAACCCGGTCGTCCATTAATCTGTCCTTTACATCGTTTAGCGATCATCGTTGGTGTTGCCGTCCCGTACGTTGCGACGGCTGAGGGGAGACGATGGCGGTGTCCACGAACGTCGCTGTACGTCCCGTGCGGCGGCGATCCTGGGTCTGGCGCGATGTGGGACTATTCTTGCTGTTTGCCGGCCCCAACTTCCTCCTCCTGGCGGTGTTCAGCTTCTGGCCGCTCTTTTATAACGCCTACCTGAGCCTCGTGGAGTGGGATCTGGTCGCACCGTTCAAGACGTTTGTTGGCCTGGATAACTACACCAACCTCTTCCACGACCCCCTGTTTGGGCAGATTGTCACCAATACGGTGGTCTTCTCCGTGGGGTCTATCGCCTTGACGCTGCTGCTAGGGTTAGCACTGGCGTTGCTGCTTAATCAGCGCCTGCGTTTCCGGGAGACGGCGCGCGCCATTGTCTTCGCGCCGGTGGTGGTGAGCGGCGCGGCCATTGCCGTCGTCTGGTCATATATCTTCGACCCGTCCTACGGCCTGCTGCGCCCCATCTTTGTGCTCTTCGGGCTCACCGCGCCCCACTGGTTGACCGATACGTCGCTCGCCTTGCCGGCGGTGATTATCGTCTACGTCTGGAAGAATGTGGGCTACGCGCTAATTATCTACCTTGCCGGCTTGCAGGCGATTCCGCATGACTTCCTGGAGGCGGCGACGATTGACGGCGCCGGCGCCGGTCGCCGCACCTGGCAGATCGTCATTCCGCTACTGGGGCCGACGACCTTCTTCCTCACGGTCACCTCAGTGCTGGCGGTATTGCAGGCGTTTGATATTATTCAGGTGCTTACGGCCGGCGGACCGGTGAAGGCCACAACGACACTGATCTACGATCTCTACAATCAGGGCTTTGTCGCCTTCGATGCCGGCCGGGCCGGCGCCGATGCCATGGTGCTGTTCGTGGTGATGCTGATTGCGACGATTATGCAGGTGCGCTATGTGGAACGGCGGGTGACCTATTAACCTTCCGACGGTGAGCACGGCGGGCCAGACCGTGGCGGCGTTGCCACGCAGCGCGGTGCGGCTGCATCCGCTCAGCCCCCTCGCCCGTCTCGGCGCTATCCTCAGTTACCTGACCATGACTCTGGCGATCATCGTGATGGGGGCGCCGCTGCTGTGGATGGCCACCTCCTCCGTAAAGACGTTGCCGCAGGTCTACGCCTTCCCGCCGGTCTGGCTGCCGGTGCCGCCGCAGTGGGCCAACTACATCGCCGCCTGGCACGCTGCGCCCTTCGGCCGCTTCTATATCAACAGCATCGTCAACACTGGCATCGGCGCCACGATTAAGCTGGCGAACGCGGTGCTGACGGCGTATGCCCTGTCCTTCCTGCGCATACCGTTCCGCAATCTGCTGTTCATCCTTATGCTCTGCGCGCTGATGGTACCGCCGGAGATCGCGATCTTGCCTAACTACCTGACGGTGGCAAGGCTCCATTGGGTCAACACCTATGCCGGCCTGATCGCCCCCAGCGCGGGGGTGGCCTTTGTCACCTTCCTGCTGCGCCAGACCTTCCTCGCCTTGCCGCGGGAAGTGATCGAGGCCGCCACAGTGGACGGCGCCGGTCACATCGCCATGCTCTGGCGGGTCGTGCTGCCGATGGCCCGCCCGTCCCTGGCGACGGCTGCCTTACTCCTGATGGAGGCCAAGTGGAACGAGTTCCTCTGGCCGTTGATCGTGACCAACGCCCAGAATATGCGTACGTTGCCGGTTGGCTTGGCCTTCCTGGCGGAGCAGGAAACGGTGACGCAGTGGCAAATCGTGATGGCCGGCACGGTGCTGGTGATCTTGCCGGTACTGATCGCCTTCCTGCTGGTGCAGCGGCAGTTGGTGCAAGGGATCACGGCAGGGGCGATCAAGGGTTGAGAGCCCGGTGTTCCGGCAAAAATGAGATGTCAACGTTCCCGGGGGCGAGCACGGCTCCCGCACCGGCGGAGTAGCAATAGGAAAGAGGGTTGTCAATGTTTATGTCCACGACACCACAGCCGAGCGCGCCATTGATTGGTCGCCGGCGCCTGCTGGCGCTGGCCGGGGGCCAGATCGCCGCGCTGACGCTGCTGGCCGCCTGCGGCGGTAGCGCTTCGACGACGGCCGGCAGCACCAGCGCCGCCGTCAGCGTGGCGGCAACGACGGCGGCAACGACGGCGGCGGCGACGACGAAGGCGGTCACTGCCAGTGCGGCGCCGGCCTCTTCTGCTGTCGCGGTGGCCGGCAAGGGCATCACCGTCAACTATTGGGACGCCTTCAGCGGCACCAACGGCAACGCTGTCCAGGAGTTGGTGAAGCGCTTCAACGCCGGCCAATCGGACGTCACCGTCAACTACCAGTTCCAGGGTACCTACGAGCAGACGGCGCAGAAGATCGCCACGGCTTTGGCGGCACATCAGGCGCCGGATGTCGCCATCCTTTCCGATGTCTGGTGGATTAAGTACTACCTGGACGACGCGATCACCGCGCTCGATCCTTTCCTCAAACAGAACGCCATCGACCCGGCCGGCTATGTGGAGAGCTTCTATACCGAGGGTATCAAGAACGGCAAGAGCTACTGGCTGCCGTTTGCCCGCAGCACGCCGCTGTTCTACTACAACGCCGACCTCTTTTCGCAGGCCGGCGTGCCGCCGATCCAGAAGTGGGATGACCTGATCACGGTCGCCCCGAAGTTGATGGGGCAGGGGGCGGGCGGCGCGCCGCGCTTCGCCTTCGCTAATGCCAACGGCAACTCCTATATCGCCTGGGTCTTCCAGCCGCTGAACTGGGCCTTCGGTGGCGAGTACTCGGACGCCGACTTTAAGATGCACTTCACCGACCCGGAAACCATGGCCGCTGCCCAGTATTTCTCCGATCTGGTGAACAAGGAGAAGATCGCCAATAACCCGACCGATATCGTGGCGGCCTTCACCAATGGTCTCACGGCCACCGCGCTGATGTCGACTGCCTCCCTCGCGGGTGTTGAGAAGACCGTCAACGACAAGTTCAAGGTGGCCACCTCGTTCTTGCCGACGGAAAAGGTGTTCGGCTGCTGCACCGGCGGCGCCGGCCTGACGCTGCTGAAGTCATCACCGGCGGCGACGCAGCAGGCGGCGTTCAAGTGGATGGCGTTCGCCACCAATGAGGACTCGACGATCTACTGGTCCCAGAATACCGGTTACCTGCCGGTGCAAAAGTCGGCCTTGAATTCGGCGAAAATGGCCGACTTCTACAAAGCCCATCCCAACTTCAAGACGGCGGTAGATCAATTGCCGAAGACGCGTGGCCAGGACCTGGCGCGCGTGGCGATCCCGAACGGCGACCAGACCATCGGTGATGCGCTGGAAGCACTCGTGATCAAGAACCAGCCGGTGCAGTCGGTGTTCAGCGGCCTGCAACAGACCATGACGGCAAAGGCGGCGCCGATCATCAAGCAGTTAGACACGCGCGCCAAAGGGAACTGATCCGGGTCCCCGGCGGCGAAAGGAATGAACGTGGCGAATCCTGTGCCCGTAGGGACGCTGGAGGAGATGGTCGCCTACTATCGGGCGCGGGCTGCCGAATACGACGAATGGTTCTACCGACGCGGTCGCTATGACCACGGCGCCGCGGCGAACATGCGCTGGGCAGCGGAGGCCGCCACCGTCTTTGACGCGCTGGCGGCGCTGGACATGACCGGTGACGTGCTGGAACTGGCGCCCGGCACGGGCATCTGGACGGAACAATTGGCGCGTACGGCGCGGAGCGTCACCGCCGTCGACGCCTCGGCGGAGATGATCGCCATCAACCGCGCGAGGGTCGGCGGCGCGAACGTCGCCTACGTGCTGGTCGACCTTTTTAACTGGCGGCCCGATCAGTTATATGACGCGGTCGTCTTTGCGTTCTGGCTTTCACACGTTCCTCACGAGCGCTTTCCCGCATTCCTGGCCATGGTCGCGACGGCACTCCGACCCGGCGGCGCCGTCTTCTTCGTCGATGGTCAGCGGGAGCCCACCAGCACCGCCGCCGATCACCAGTTGCCAACACCGGACAGCCAGGTGATGACTCGGCGCTTGAACGATGGCCGCGCCTTCCAGATCGTGAAGAATTTCTACGAGCCGGACGCGCTCGCGGCCCAATGTGCGGCTGCCGGCCTCGACGTGACCGTGCGCCAGACTTCCACCTATTTCCTCTACGGTGGTGGGAGACGGCGAACCTAATTCATTGTCGGCGTAGGACCCCTGTCGGCGTAGGACCCCTCCACCGCGACCCCGTACACTAAACGTGCCAGGAGATGCTCGCGCTCACGTAGGTGGAAAGGGGAGACCCCCTCATGACTGGCCTGCGCGCGCTCACCGTGGAACAGCTTGCTATCCTGCTCGAATCCTCGATCGCCATCCTGAACGCGGCAGATCTGGAGACGGCATTGCAAACGCTGTTGGTCGCGGTGGCAGCGTTGACCGGCGCCGAAAGTGGCGGCGTGCGTCTGGTCGTTGATCCTGCTGACGCTTTGGGGCCATTTCACTTCTACCTCTGGTATGGCGGCGATCGCTACGGCTGGGAAGAGGAGCCGAGCCGGATCGGCGAAAATACGGGGCAGGTGCTACGCAGCGGGGTTGGTGTGTACACCCCGGATACCAGCCCCGGCCGGGCTGCCGGCAACGTTGCGGCCCGGCATGCCTTTGCCGACCGCGGCGTCTGTGCTAGTCTAGTTGTTCCTTTGCGGCTCGCCGGTCAGATGATTGGGACACTCCACGCTGACGCGCGGCGGGCGCACGCCTTTTGTGACGAGCAACTTGTTCCCTTGCAACTACTCGCCGATTACGCGGCGGGCGCGGTGCGGCGAGCTCGGCTGGCGGTCGCGGAGCAGGCCGGTGTACGTCGCCTGGAGGTGATGGAACGCATCTCCGCCGCCGTAAATGCCGAGGGCAATCTTGACGCGTTGCTCGCGCGCGTCCTCCAGGCCGCGGCGGAGTTAGTGGACTTTCAACGAGGGCAAATTGCGCTGGTTGATCCCGACCACCGGTACGTGCGCGGTCGAGTTGGCTACAACCTGCAGCAGGGTGTCCTTGAGGTAACGGTGCGCCGCCTGTTTGCGACATCCCACCCGGACGAAGACATGTTCGCCCAGGTCGTGCGGACGGGGCAGCAGGCCGTCTTTGGGTACGAACACCCAGCCGTCTACCGTCCGACGCTGGAGCGTTATGGTATGGTGCGCCAGGACACGGTCGTCACGCCGATCCGTCAATCCGATCATGTTGTCGGGGTGATGGGTCTTGCGTTCCTGCACCGGGTCCCCTCCATGGAAGACCTCTGGGCCTTGCGCCTGATCGCTGACCAGGCGGCCGGCGTGATTGCTCGCGCCCGACTGGTCGATCAGCTACAGGCCGCCCGCGAGCGCCTCGACGAGACGCTGCAGGTGACCCGCGCCGTCCTCTATAGCTACGATGCCCAGGGACGCCTGGATAACGTCCAGGGAAACCTGGAAGCGATCCTCGGCGCCAAACCGGAGGAGGTGATCGGCCAGTCCATCCTCGCTTTTGCGCTGCCCGCCGATCAACCGGTGGCGAAGTCGCGACTGGCCCGCCGCCTGGCGGGGGCGGAAGAGACGGAGCAATTGGAAGTCGTCCTCCGGCGCCGGTCCGGCCACGGCGTGCCGGTCCTGGTGCTGCGGGGGCCTCGTTATGTTGATGGACGCACCGCCGGCGGGGCGGGCCTTGTCCTTGACCAATCGGCGCTCCAACAGGCACGGCATGAGCGCGACCTGGCGAAGGCAGCGCAATCGCGGGCGGAAGGCGCAATCGGCACCGGCCGGGCCGTCGCTCATGAACTAGCGACGCCCCTTGGCGTCGCGCTCGGCCTGGCGGAGATTCTGGCCGCCACTATGCCGTTTACGGCTGACGAAAGACGCGATATCGAAGGCTTACAGACTCAACTCTTGCGGGCGGGCGACCTGCTGAAGCGCTTCTCCCGCATCGCTCGCTACGAAGAAATGGCTTCTCCGGCCGGACCACAACTGGATGTCCAGCGCGCCAGTCGGTAGGAAGACCGAAAGCCAGGTACCGGCCCTCGAAACGGCTAGAGTGCTTCCGCGCAAACGGGTTCGTCGCCGGTCCAACGGTTCAGCTTGCCGGCGGGTGGGTTGCGGACCATGTTGGTACGTGCAGTGCGCCAGAGATCGGCCCACGTGCGCCAGTCGGTGACGGCCCGTTCCGGCTGCTGCCGGCTGCGGACGACGAATGAGGGGAAGACCGGGCGTCCCGTGGGCTGGCCGATGGGCTGGTAACGGAGGTCGAAGCTCCAACGCACGCCGTCGCTCTCGTTCTGCAGCGAGGCATGCATCGTGCGCCGGCTCAGGAAGAGCGCGCCACCCCGCTTAATCGGCACCGGCACGACGTTGTCGCCCCGCAACGCGTCGGGAATATGCAGGCCATGACGCGCGCCACCTTTCTGGGCTGAACAGTGCGTGACGAGGCCGCCGTGATGACTGCGCGGCACGACACAGAGACAGCCGTTCTCTTCCGTGGCATCGGTGATCGGCAGCCACACCGTCAGCATGGTCGTCTCATCGACTTCCGGCAGCGCCACGCCCTGGTCCTGATGCCAATCGGTCTGGCCGACCAGCGATCCGCGCAATTCCGGCGGCAACAGGTGCTGAGGAGGCTTGATGCGGACGTGCTGAATCGGATTGGAGAGAAGTTCGGGACCGATCAGTTGCTCGACAGCATCGAGCAAGCGGGGACTGGTCAAGAGTGCGAAGACTGCCGGCCCGAGGTGAATCGGCGTATCCTCCGTCACTCCACTCTGGGGCAGGGAAATGTCGAAGGGTTGATATCCTTTGGCGCCGGTATCGCTGAGGACGCGAGCCAGACGTTGGGCGAACGGCAGGTCGGCATAGCTCGAAGCAATCTTGCCTTCGGCCTGCCAGGACGCCACTAATTGATCCACTAGCGCCGAGTACTCGGCGACGACCGGGTCAATATCGCGCGCCACATCGAGCACATCCTCGACGACCAAATAGCCCTCCTCCGCAAATTGGTCCACATTAATACGTGGTGCTGTGGCAACGCTCATCTCGACAGGACTCCTTCTCGTTCCAACTGCGGCGTTCGATCGTGCTGCGCCTGGCCGCTGTCCAGTGCTGCTTGCATCGCTCGGAGCAGGGCGTAGGCGGATTCGGCACTGAGCTCTACCGACACACGAGCGCCGGGCCCCGCCCCCTCGTTGACGAAATCAATGACGAGGGCGTGGTCAAGCGGCGCGCTGACGGGGTGGTCATAGTACACGTTCGCTTTCGTCAGAGGAATCCAGTCCGCTACGCCTTTGCCATGGGCGGCGATCTCGGCTCGATAGCTGATCCAGCTACACATGCTGTCCCTCCGGGTGGCGCACACCGGCAGCCGTGCTAACGGCAGCGGCATGTAAATGCCGCTCATAAAAGGCGAAGACCTTATTCCAGCCATCCACGGCCTGTTCGGGGCGGTATGACGGGCGGTCGACGGCAAAGAAGCCATGACCGGCCCCGTCGTAGCGATGGAATTCGTACTCTTTACCGTGACGCTTCAATTCCGCCTCAATACGATTGACTTGCTCCCGGTCCGGATTTCGGTCCTCGTTGCCGAAGATGCCCAGGAGGGGGCACTGCAGGTCCTTCGTCATGTCGATCACGGCAACTGGCTGCTGGGGGCTGAGTTCCTCCGACGCGGCGACGACGCGCCCGCCCCAGCAGTCCACCGCTGCGTTAATGGTGTATGCCGGCAGCTTGCAAGCCACCAGGTAGGTCTGCCGGCCACCGGAGCAGAAGCCGATGACGCCGATCCGGCCGTTAGCGTCCGGCTGGGCGCGGAGGAAGGCGGCGGCGGCGGCCACATCACCAACAACCTGACTATCGGGCGCTCCTCCCGCGGCGCGCGCGGCGGCGGCAACATCGTCCGGGCGCCCCGGGCCGTGTCGTGAAAAAAGGTGGGGGCAAATGGCCGCATAGCCGTGGTAGGCTAGCTTCCGTGTGACCTCTTTGTTCCACTCATCCCAGCCCGGCATGTGATGGATGACGACGACACCGGGCAACGGCCCCGCCGCAACCGGTCGGGCGTAATAGGCCTGGACGACATCACCGTTAGCCCCGGCGATGCCGATCGTTTCGGCCAGCATTCCTTCTAACACGCGCTGCTTCTCCCCCGCTGCGAGTTCACCGGTTCAGGGCAGATAGCATTGCGGTGTCGAACCGGTGATGCGAATCCGCCTGTGACGATTCGCCGACGCTTAAGGGTGACACCGGCAGCCCGTGCTGTCAACGTATGTAGGGCTGCCATTCCGCTGACTGTGGCGCCTTACAGGTCGCGGCGGTCGAAAATGGCCACGGCGGCAACCACGCAGGTGGCGGTGTACACACCGGCATAGGCGAGCATCCAGAGGCTGGGCGGCGTGATCACGCCGAGCGGACTCACTGCGCCCACGGCGCCGAAGCCCTCCGGCTGGACGCGCGCCGCGGCAAGCTGCCAGAGGGCATTGCTGGGCAGGACAATGCTCGTCCAGACGCCGTAGGTGGTCAGCGTCGCACTGCGCAGGAGGCTGCCGAGCTGCGTGAGCATGCCACCGGCCACAGCTACCGAGTACAGCACCACCAGCACAACACCGGCCGCCACCGCCGGCAGCCGCGTGCTCAGCGCCACGGTGAGACTCACCAGCACGATCACTTGCGCCATCAACAGCCCGACAGCGGCAGCAAGATGCGGCGGTGCGTAGCCATCCGCCACCACGCTGGTCAGCAGGAAGGCGCCACTGGTGAGGGCAACGTATAGCGCGAGCAGGGCGGCCAGACCGAGCCATTTGCCTAGCACCAGCCGCCAGCGGGCCAGCGGCCTGGTAGCTGTCACCTGCAAGACGCCGGAGTCGATGTCGTTGGCGACGGCGCCGGCGCAACTGAAGATGGCGACCAGACTGCCAAGCAAGTTGACCACCCAGAGGCCCATTAGTAGGACCTGACCCAGGACGGCGGGGCGCAGCGACGGTGGGATGCGGCTCAGCGGCCGGCTGATCTCGGCGTTGATGTAGTGCGCCCCAAAACCGAAGGCGACGAGGAAGAGCAGCGTCATGGCGAGCGCCGCCAGCACAATCCAGCGACGGACGGCCTCCCGGAGGGTGAAGAGCGCGACCGTCAACATGCCGGCCCCTCCGGCCGGCTGATCCCCAGAAACAGGTCTTCCAGGGAGCGCTGATGCAAGTGCAAGTCGTGCAGGTCGGCGCCGGCGGCGATGATCCGGCGCGCTAGCTCCGGCACGCTGTGCTCGTCGGGAAGTCGTACCCGCCAGAGGTTCCCTTCGGTGCGGCTGACGGGCCAGCCCAACGCCTGGACCGCCGCGTCATCAATCCCACTGACGCGGACGTCGACCTGGGTATCAGGATGCAGGAGCGTCGCCAGCGTCCCCGCCGCGGCCACCTTGCCCGCATGGAGAATGGCCACACGATCGCAGACTGTCTCCACGTCGCTGAGAATGTGGGAGTTCAAGAAGACGGTGACGCCCTCGGCGCGTAGACCCTGGATTAGTTGACGCACATCGGCGCGTCCCACCGGGTCGAGCCCGGACGTTGGCTCATCGAGGAAGATCAAGGATGGACGTCCCATCAGGGCCTGGGCGAGCCCGGCGCGCTGGAGCATACCCTTTGAAAAGCCGCGCAAGCGGTCGCCGCCGCGGCCGGCCAGGCCGACCTGCTCCAGCACGCGTTGCCCTCGCGTGCGCCGCTCCGCCGGCTGAATGCCGAGCAGCCGTCCATGATAGTCCATGAGTTCCGTCGCGGTGAGCCACTCCGGGAAGCGGAACTGCTCCGGCAGGAATCCAAGCCGGCGACGTACCGCCGTATCTTCCGGCGGCCGGCCGAAGAGCAATACGCGGCCCGCGCTGGGGCGGATGAGCCCCAGTAGCATCTTAATCGTGGAGGACTTACCGGCGCCATTGGCCCCGAGGAAGCCAAAAATCTCCCCCGGCGAAATCAGCAGATCGACGTGGTCGACGGCTAGCCGGCTACCGTAGCGTCGGGTCAGTCCTTCCGCTTGAATGGCCGCCACTTCCACCTTCGTTAGCGGATGGTGCCGGCAAGGGCCGCCAGATCGATGGTCGTGCCCGGCTCGACGAGCACGTAGACCAGACCCTTCGACTGCCACAGCAGCGTGGTCATGGCGTGGCCGTCCTTGGCGCCGGTAATATGTAGTCCCCGCCCACCCTGAGGAAGCGTCACGCTGCTGGCGGAAGCGCCGGGCGGCACCGGCACGGGCATCGTGTGCTGCCAGTCGTTGATCGCCAGCATCTGCTGGGTGAGGGACTGCTCAGGACCGGTCTGGCCACTGGCGGCAAGTAAGGCCTGACGGAGCGTGGCGGCGCTCGCGCCGGCCAGCGTCAGCTTGGGGCTGGGCATCTCGACCAGGGCCAGCGTCGGGGCCTGCGTGGTACCCCAGAGGAAGCCGGCAGCGGCCGGCAAATCAACAACGGCCGTGCTGCCGTCAAGGAGCGCCGCCACCTGGGGCGCCTGCACCTTCGCCTTCGTGAGCGCCTGGTCAACTTCGGCGGCCGTGAACGTGTGACGCTGTGTCTGCGCAGTGCTCACATAGATAGCTGACGGTGCGCCGACGCCGGTAGGTAGCAAGGGAGCGAAACCGACGACCGCCTTCGCTGCGTCGAGGGTGGGCACCTGCTTCGGTGCGTCCTTCGCTTCCGCTGTTCCCTTTCCTGTCGCGTGAGCCAGATTGAGGCCATCGGCCGGCAACAAGCCGGCTGGCACGCTTATCGGTGCGAAGGTTCGGATGTCGAACACGGAGACATCGCCGCCGGCCGCGCTCAGGAGTGGTCGAGTGGCAATCGCCACCATGGCGATCAAGAGCAGACCGAGCATGAGGAGCGGTCGGTTGCGCGCGGTGAGTAGCGCCGGCATAGCCATATCCTTACTGTTGTTCGTTTTGCTTGTAGGGTTAGTGTACGGCACGGCGCAAGCGAATCATCGGCATCGCGTCGGGAATGCAGACCATGCAGAAAGGGGGATCAAACCGGACTACGCCCCCTGTTGGGCGAGGGGATCGTGTTACGAAGCGGAACCGACGAGATTCGAACTCGCGATCTCGACATTGACAGTGTCGCATGTTGGGCCACTACACCACGGCTCCGAGTGGAAATTCTTCAGTTGTAGAGAACCAGCGCGGGAATAGCATAACTGGTGGCAGGGCTGCGGTCAATCATGTGGGCCGGGGAGGATTCGAACCTCCGTAGGGCTTCCGCCCGGCAGTTTTACAGACTGCTGCCATTAGCCGCTCGGCCACCGACCCAGGATTGGCGTCACCCTTACCGAAGAAGGGCGCGAGGGATTGTACCGCAAAGTAGCGCTGGTGGAGGAGAGAGCAGTCAGGCGTGGGCGATACAGGGATCGAACCTGTGACCTCTTCCTTGTAAAAGAAGCGCTCTAACCGGCTGAGCTAATCGCCCATGAAAAAGGGCGAGAGCCGAAGCCCTCGCCTAGTTTCTGGTAGCGGGAGACGGATTCGAACCGCCGACCTTCGGGTTATGAGCCCGACGAGCTGCCGCTGCTCCATCCCGCGTCGCGTGTCAGCAAATCTATAAGCCGCATTCTGTCGAGGGCAATCATCTCTCTTGGGAGCAATGTTACCACCGTCCTCTGCGCGCCCTACCTGGAACCCGCCGAGCCAGCGTCTTGAGCATTCCATTTGGGCTTGCTCCGGGTAGAGTTTGGCGCTTTTCACCCTGACCAGTGGTCAGATTCGTCTCTGTGCCACTCGTCCTCGCCTCGCGGCGGATGGGCGTTACCCACTACCCTGCTCTATGGAGTGCGGACTTTCCTCGCCGAAGCGCGATTGCCCAACTTGCTGACCTGATCAGTGTACCGCCATTGATCGGCCTGGTCAAGCGAAACGCTGCATTTCATAACGATGCGGCGGGTAGGCCCTGGCAATGACCTAGTGTCCCACGGGGTAACCCCCGCAGTATCATCGGCGCTGACGCGTTTCACGACCGTGTTCGGGATGGGAACGGGTGGGACCACGCCGCTAAAAAAGCCAGGGCCAGCTTTCGCTTTCCCATGTTATCCGGTGCCGCCCGGACGCGCTATACCTCTCCTTTGGCCCCTAGCCCGGCAGGTCGGCGACCATTATCAAGGTGCTGCCGCACCCTGACCGCTGAAAAGTGGAATGTTTGGATGGCAAGGCCAACGGTTGTATTGACCTATCGACCGTAGAAGGCTGTCGTCTGGTCTTGAGGGACAAGACGGGCAGCGCTCCCTAGAAAGGAGGTGATCCAGCCGCACCTTCCGGTACGGCTACCTTGTTACGACTTCACCCCAATCGCCAAGGC
>JBPCLN010000301.1:0-8533 GCA_051003235.1 Chloroflexota bacterium
ACCGCCTCCTGCAACCTGCCTTCGACAAGCTCGATGCTGCCATCGATCACTTTGTCGATCAAGCCAAACTCTCCGCCTGACAAACTTGATGCATTCGCAACGAGTTGACCTGGAAAAGACCTCTAGCGCTGCAACAGAGGTCGGCAGCCACATAGCGGTAATGGTGCATAACCATAACGGGAGGAGTGACGGTGCAGATCCTCTGGCTTGGCGATCCGGCGTGTTGCCGTACCGAGCTGGTTGGCGGAAAGACGGCGAACCTCAGCCGGCTGGCCGGGGACTACCCCGTTCCGCCGGGCTTTTGTCTGACGGCCGAGGCGGCGCGTCGGGCCCTGGCGACTGCATCGCCGGCCAACGGTGCCACTGGACCAGCCTTGCCGCCGCCGCTTCTGGCGGAGCTGGCTGGCGCCTATCGCACCCTGGGGGAACGGCTCGGCATGCCCGATCCCTGCGTGGCGGTACGCTCTTCAGCCGCCGACGAAGATGGGCAGGACGCCTCCTTCGCCGGGCAGCACGATACGTTCCTGAACGTGCGAGGTTTCGATGCCGTGGTGGCTGCGGTTTGCCAGTGCTGGGAATCTGCCGCTACCCCACGCGCGCTGGAGTACCGGCTGCGGCACGGCTTGCAACCGAGCGCCGTACAGCTGGCCGTGCTCGTGCAGCACTTGGTGGTCGCCGATGTGGCGGCGGTCGTCTTCAGTTGTAACCCGGTGACCGGGAGTCGCGACGAGGTGATGATTAACGCCAGTTGGGGGCTGGGCGAAAGCATCGTGGGCGGCTCCGTCACGCCGGATACATTCCTGATCGCGAAGTCGGAATTCACGGTCCGTTCGCGGGTGATCGGCGCCAAGCAGCGCATGACCATAGCGGTACCTGAGGGCACCCGCGAAGTTGACGTGCCGCGATTGCTGCGCGACGTGCCCTGTCTTGACGCAGGCCAGGCCGCCACCATGGCCCGCCTGGCCTGCTCGCTGGAGAACACCATGGGCTGGCCCGTGGACGTCGAGTGCGCCTACCGCGGCGACCAGCTCTTCCTGTTGCAGTGCCGTCCAATTACCACGTTGCCCGTTGGCGTCGCGCGCGCCAGTTGATTTCCAGGCAGAACAAAGGAAAGGGAACCCATGTCCGCACCCGCCGTCGAACCGTCTGTGCCTCAACCATTCCCCGTACCAGCGCATTTCCCGGTGCAATGGGAGCGACCGGAACACGAGCGTTTCTTCTGGACGCAGGATCGTATGCATTTCCCCGACGTGCTCACGCCCGTTGACGAAGCCCTGATGGTGCCGATCCACGCCGAAAGCATTAACCGGCCCTTCGAGGCACTGGGGGCGCCGGTGCGCATGCATGCTCGAACGATCAATGGGCGCATGTACACCTCTTTGGCGCCGGTGACCTTTGTGCCGGAAGAGTTGCACGCCGCCGATACCGTGATGCAAGAGCGCATGGCGGCCCGAGTCGCCGACCTGGATCGCCAGTGGCGCGAAGAGTACCTCCCAGAACTGCAGCGTCACCTCGAACACTGGTCGTCATTCGACCTGCAGGGCGCCAGTATGGCTGATCTGCTCAATCACCTGGATGACACCGTGGCGCGCGTCCTGCGCTGCTGGGCCATCCACTTCTTTACCGTCTTGCCTGCTTTCATGGCGATCAACCTGTTCGTCGAGTTGTATCACGACCTCTTCTCCCCGCAGAACGACTTCGAGGCCTATACGTTGCTCCAGGGCCAGGGCGACAAGTCCGTCGAGGCCGGTGAAGAGCTCTGGAAGCTGAGTCGGCGGGCAGTGGCCGAGCCGGAGGTGCGCCGGATTCTGGAAGAAACGTCCGCCGAGCACGTGATGGCCGCTCTCGAGGGAACGCCTGCTGGGCGGGACTTCCGACGGGCCTTCCAGGCATATTTGCAGGAGTACGGTCAGCGCGGCGATAAGTACCTGGTCAGTTCGCCCTCCTGGATCGAGGATCCCCGCCCGGTGCTCCGCATGCTGAAGGACTATTGTCGCCGGAGTGGGCCGGATCCGGAGCAGGAGCGGGCGGCGCTGGCAGCCGAGCGTGAGCACGCCATTGCCCAGGCCCAGGCGCGCTTCCAGGGCTATCCGCAGCCGGTGGTGGGGCAGTTTGAGTTCCTGTTGAAGGCGGCCCAGGTCGGCAGCCGGTTGCACGAGGATCACAACTTCTGGATTGACCAGCGCGTCATGTATCGCGCCCGGATGGTATTCATGGAGTTCGGGTGGCGCTTCCGGGAAGCCGGGATTCTGGACAGCGCTGACGATATCTTCTTGTTGGCCATCCCGGAGATCCGCGCCACAGCCGAAGTGCTGCCGGCACTGACGCGGCAGGCGCTGATCGCCGAGCGCAGGACGGAGCACGCTCGCCTCAGCGGCCTCGACGTGCCGCCGGCGCTGGGGACCTTGCCGCCGGGACCGCCACCGAACAACCCGCTGACACGGGCCATGGGCAAGTTCTTCGGCGCGCCACCCCGGCCGACTGCCGATGCCGACGTGTTACAGGGCAACGCCGGCTCACCTGGCGTCGTCCGGGGTCCCGCTCGCGTCATCCGTTCGCTGGCGGACGCCGGCAAGCTCCAGCACGGCGACATTCTGGTCGCGGAGACGACAGCGCCGGCCTGGACGCCCCTCTTTGCGACGGCGGCAGCGGTCGTGACCGATACCGGCGGCATCCTGAGTCATTGCGCCGTGGTGGCCCGCGAGTACCGTATACCAGCGGTCGTTGGCGCCGCCGCCGCGACCGCAACGCTGCGCGACGGCCAAATGGTGGAGGTTGATGGCAACGCCGGTAGCGTCCGTATCCTCAGCGCCACCTGATCGCGTCGGTCTGACCTCGGCCAGAAGTCCGGGCGAGCGGGCGGCGCTGGCGACCATAGCGATCAGCGGCACCCTGGCGCCGCTCAACTCGACGATGATCGCCGTGGCCCTGCCGGCGATCATGCTGGCCTACGGCGCCTCGTTGGCATCTGCCGGCTGGTTGGTGACCTCCTATCTGGTGGTCATGGCGGCGGTACAACCGGCGGCCGGCAAATTGGGCGACCAGCTCGGGCGTCGGTCGCTTATCCTGGGGGGGTTGGTCGGCTTTGGCCTGGCCACGCTGGGGGCGCTGATCGCGCCGACGCTGGCCGTACTGACGGCATTTCGCTTGCTCCAGGCGTTGGGCGCCGCCATCGCCCTACCCAACGGCGTCGCCCTGGTACGGGAGGTAGTGCCCGAGCAGCGCCGAGCAGCCAGCTTCGGTCTGATCGGGGCGGTCATCAGCATCGCGGCGGCCGCTGGTCCGCCCCTGGGTGGGCTGCTGGTGAGCACGGCGGGTTGGCAGGCGATCTTCTACATGAACGTGCCGATCATCCTGGCGGCACTGCTGCTGGGCTGGCGTTCGCTACCGCGCCATACCGGGGCGCCGCGGGGCCAGCCCTTCGACCTCATCGGCGCGGGTCTCCTCAGCGCCGTGCTCGTCGGGCTTTCCTTGCTCTTACGGCAGGTGGGGGCGGCCCCGTTGGGTGCTTCCGCGCTGGCGACAGCAGGGGTAGTGCTGCTGGGCGGGCTCTTTGTCTACCGCGAATTGCACTGTCGTGAACCGGTCTTCCACCCCCGCTTCTTCGCTCGGCGTTCCTTCTCCGCCGCCACGGCGGCGGTAGCCCTGAGTAATCTGGCGATGTATTCGACGCTGTTGGCGCTGCCGGTCATCCTCACCCGGCAGGCCCACTGGACCACCGGACGAGTCGGCCTGGTCCTCACGGCGCTCTCGGCGGCAAACGTGCTGTGCGCGCCCGTCGGCGGCCGACTGGCCGACCGCTTCGGCCGGCGCTGGCCGGTAGTCGCCGGCCTGGCGCTGGCTGCCGTCGCTTTCACCCCGCTGCTCTGGGAGGCGCCGACCTGGTCGGGCGGTGTCCTCGCCCTGACCCTGGCCCTGGCGGGTGCCGGCCTGGGCATTGCCAGTCCCGGCATGCAAACGGCGGCGGTCGAGGCCGTCCCAGCGCGGCAGGCCGGAGCCGCCTCCGGGATGTATTCCACCAGCCGTTACCTGGGTAGCATCGTCGGCTCGAGTGTCCTGCCGTTGCTGTTCACCGCGTCGGTCCCAAGCGTGATGACGGTGCAACATGTCTTTCTGTTAGTCGTGCTAGCGGCGGCCGGTGCCGCCCTGGCCAGCCTCGGCCTCCAGAGCAGACCATCCGCGACGTAGGGGGGAGGTTAAGGTCGCCGGTGTGCGCGGCACCAACGCGACCAGCCGAGGCGGCGGACCTCCGGGACCGTGAGCGGGATCAGATCCGGACCGGGTTGGGGGCCCCCTTTTGACCGGTGCCCGCGGGATCCTGTCGCGCACGCGCGCTCCCGATTGCCAGGTAGGCGTGCGCCAGGAGGCCGAGCGTCACAGAGCGGTGCCATGCATCCCAACGTCGCACCTCGTACTGGTCCAGCCCCACCTCGCCTTTGGCCTGGGCGAACCCTTCCTCGATCGCCCACCGCATGCCCCCGATACGCACAAACTCCTCGGCCGTCGTAGCGGCCGGGCCGAATGCGCGGAAGGAGGCACAGTCGGCGAGGTCGGTTCGTGAGCGCCGCACCAGGAACCAGCGCCGCATCCCGGCGGCACACGCCTCAGACAGCGCGATGACGGCCCAATCGTGGATCCGTGCGCCTTGGCTCCCCTCACCGGCCGAGCGGCGGACCCACGTGTCGCCGGACAATCGTTCGGCGAGCGCCTTCGCCCGCCGTCGCTGGCCGTCGTGCTCGACCACCTGCGCCGGCAGCACGCCAACCACATGGGCCTGCTGCTTCTCCTTAAGCCACCGACGGAAGTGGTGAGCGCGTCCATAGTAGCTGTCCGCGACCAGCCACCGAGCGGACACCTTCGCGGCGAATGCCCGCACGAGCATCGTCTCGGCCAGCGCCACCTTGGTGGCAAACCCGACCCCCTCGGGCACGCCGGCCGCGATGCAGCGCGCCGGGTTGTTCGCCCAGACGCGCGGCAGATACAATGCGCGGTCGAGGAAGGCCAGGCCGTGACGGGAAGCGTACCCGAGGAACACGCCGACCTGGCTGTTTGTGGTATGACCGAACGTCCCGCAATACTGCGGCGCGATGCCGCACGACGCGTCGCCCTTCTTGCGGACGCCGGTCTCGTCGATGACGAGCACCCCGCTGTCAGCGTCGCCCAGGTGCTCCATCACGTACGCTCGGAGGTCGTCGCGCACCTCATCCGCTCCCCACACGGCCGCATCGAGGAGTCGTTGCACGCCCTGCGGCCCGGCTTCGCCGATGGCTTCGGTGATTTGGCAGCCGTTCTTCCGATCGACACGGGCCAACAACCCTGCGAGATAGCGTCGCACCCGCCGTCGGACTTCCACACGTCCAAAACGGTGGGCAATCCGCTCGTGCAGCCGCTCCCACGCAGCTGCACCTTCGTCGAGGACCTGCGATTCACCAGGATCAGCTTCCCACCGCCCCGCGACATAGTCCTCCCCTCCGTTTTTCTGGGAAGGATACTGCGGCAACCAAAGTGTCGCTATAGGGGCCGTTTCTGACACGGCCTAGCAACCAGACGCCGTGGGGCATGCCGCAGGCGTGGCGCGGCGTGCCAGAAGGCGTCCCACTATCAACGTGCGAGAATCCGTTTGCAGCACCGTTTGTCGGACGGCTTCTGACCAGGACAAAGGAGCGGACGGTGTGTTCATCCGGCATTCGTCTGTGCTGACTATCGGCGAGAGCCTACGTGCCCGCACGCGTCCAACCGTGTTCCTGCCAGTAGGGAGTACGGTCCCGGCGAAGCTTGCTGGTGCCAAGCAGTTGCCAGTCGATGCCGTTGGGTTGCTTGAGGAACGTAGGAGAGAGCGCCACGGCCATGCGGTCCGGGACGCCCTGGCCGCCCAAGCCGAGGACAAGCTGCGCCGTCTCGCCACCCAAGAACTCCACCAGATTCCAAGCAGCGTCGGGCTGTTTGGTCCCTTGCCAGATGAGCGCTGAGGCGGAGGGATGGCGGGTCCAGACGCCACTGGTACCGGTCGGCAGCACGCCGACATCCCACCGGAAACTCTTGATCTGCTGCTGGAAGGAACTGGCGAGGTTCGCTGAGGTGCCTTCGCCCGCCAGCATGCCATTGGTGAACGAGGGCTTCGTGGCCTTCGCCTCGTCCGGGGTCGGCTGCACGTGCTCCTTCCAGGTCAGGTCGGCCAGCCATTGGAGCGTCGACACCACCTCCGGCGTGTCGACCAGCACCTTGGTGATCGCGGCATCAAGGAAGTGGCCGCCGTTGCCCCAGACCCAGGGCTGGGCCAGAATCCACCAGGTACTCAACGAGGAAAACCATTGTGCCTGCTCGCCCCCTGCCCTGGCGCGCGTATTAGCGGCAGCAGGCTGGGCTTGTTGCTGCCCCACCGTCCTGGTGAGTTTCCGGCCGGCATCGAGGAGGGCAGCAGTATCCCAGCCCTTCCCTCCCCATTGCTTGGGTGGTGGCGCGATGCCGGCCTCCTGGAAACGGTCGAGGTTGTAGAAGAGCGCCACGGGCGCATTGCTGGTCGGCTGCAACTGTGCTGCTGTAAACCTGGGATACGCTGAGAAGAGACGATCACTCCACCCTCGTTTATCGGATGTCGTCAGCGCGGCAGATGACCACGGATCGCGTCCGCCGCTCTGACGGAGTTGGCGCACGTACGATCCACCCCATCATCGGCGACATCGTTGTCTCGGACCACGGACAATCCGTACTTTCACTCGTACAATCGCCCGTATTGCGACAACACCGTGACGGAGACCCAGAATCATAGAGCGGGATCTGGTGTTGCCGGCGCCACTGGTGGCGGCGGTGACGGCACTTACGCTCAGCCCCGCCCGCTCCGCCAGCGCTTCCTGCGTGAGGCCAGCAGCCAAACGGTGTCTGCGAAGTCGAGTCCCGAAGGTCATGTCATCAGTCATAGCACTCCCCAACGTGCGGCCTGGGGACATGCGCTGTCCATAGTGGAACCTCTCGCAACACCGTGCGCTCCATGCAGAGTGTAGCCCTTGGGAAGGAAAGAGGGGGTGCCACGATCCGCACGTCCGTCCGCACGCGGCGGACACTCTGGACGCCGTCGCAGCGGTCTCACGGCATATCGTCAGCGCAGCCCGCAACCACGACCCGCTTGCCCCCGTGTGATTGGATAGTGGCAGCGTTCTGGGGGCGCTTAACGTGCCCCCGTACTCCATGACGGCCAGCTCGACCAGCCACAAGCACAGCAGGGCGGTGCTCCAATAGCGTGGGGCAGGACTGGACGGACTCGCTCGCCGCCAGGCGAGGGCATCTCGTTGCTAGATGTTATGTCCATTTCAGTTGGGGTCGGTTATGTGTGTTCGGCGGCTGCTGGGCGTCCCCCCTCGCCCCCGTCGGTGGGTTGGCCTGGCTTGGCCACCGTGTGATGCCGCGCATCACACGTCGCGGTATGCAACCGAAGGCCGGTAGAGTCAGATTGACGAGACATGCATGGGGTTGGTGACGCCGGCGTACGATAGGGAACCCAGCGGCTACCCAGAGGAGATTGGAAGTCGAGAGCCTGCGGCCGCTGACGGGCCGCCGGGCTTGCCCGGCGCCTGCCGATCGCTTATGCTGAGGGCCGTCGTCGCTGCAGCACAGAAAGAGGGAGACCATGCCTGTCTACATCGGACTCTACCGGTTCACGGAGGAAGGGCGCCACCAGGTCAAGACCTTTGCCGACCGAATGGACGCCGCCAAGGCCAACGCCGAGCAGCTCGGCATCCGCGTGTTGGGCCAGTACGTCACGATGGGTGAGTACGACGCCATCACGATCGTCGAGGCGCCGGATGATGCCAGGGTGGCGAAGGCCGCCGCCCAGATCCTGGCGCGCGGGCACACCGTCTCTGTAACGATGCGCGCCTTCACGCCGGACGAGTTCCGCCAGATTACCCACGACCTGCGCTGACCCGCCGCCCGTGCTTGAGGCGTGACTCCGGCCCTCCTTTGGGATGCCGTCCGGCGCGCCGAAGGACGGTCGGCGTGTTCGGCGGGAAGGGCGCCAGCTCCTGCTCTACCGGCCGGGGTTGAGCCGCTCCTGGAGCAAGCTGTACAAGGCGGCGACGCCCGCCTCCCCCCGGTGCATGGGTGAGAGTACCTGCACCTCGCCAGGGCCAAAGCCGTAGCGCGCCGGCAGGCGGCGGGCGACGAGATCGACGGTCAGTGCCGCTGCTTGTGCCGGATCGTCGGTCGGGACAAAGAAGCAATCGTCAATGCCGCCGCCGAAGCGGGGGAGCTGCCCCGCGTTGATGCGCCGGGCGTTCTGGGCGATGCCGGAGCCCGGGCCCTGGCGGAAGATCTGGTCCAGCCGGGTGATCGGGAAACACTCTGCGGTGATTAGGTCGGCCAGGACGTTGCCGGCCCCCACGCTGGGCTACTGGTCCGGGTCGCCCGCCAAGAGCAGGTGGCTGCCGGGAGCGACCGCTTTGACCAGCTGGTTGGCGAGCAGCACATCCAGCATGCTCACCTCGTCCACCACCACGAGGTCCGCCGCCAGCGAGTGCGCCGCGTCCTTGCCGGCCTT
>JBPCLN010000302.1:0-3798 GCA_051003235.1 Chloroflexota bacterium
GTGCCAGGCGAATGGAGGTGGCGATCTCCTCCGGGTCGTAGCGGTGGCCCGGCGAGTGGGTGTGAACATGAACATCAATAATCATGGCCTGCTCCCGAAGATGCTTGACGGAAGATTCCCAGCGCTCAGGGCGGCGCCTCTGCTGGGCGGAGGATCACACGCTGGTCCCCGGCGCCGCGGGGGGCGGTCGCCTCCTGGTAAGACACGATGAAAGCGCGCCGCGTCTGGTCGGTGTGATTATTCTTGGAATGATGCCAGGTGTAGGCGCTGAAAAGCACCACCGTGCCGCTTCGCACGGCCACCGGGACGGCATGCTCGTCGGCGTATTCCACTCGATTAATTCGCTTCTGGCAGGTTCCCGTCTCCTGCATCGTCCAGGGATCAATGCCCCAGCGCTGGCTACCCGGCACCACCCAAAGGCAACCGTTGCGCTCGTCGGTGTCCTGGAGCGGTACCCAGACCGACATGCGCCGTTGGGCATACGTCGTGGGGTCATCCGGTTTGGTATAAAAGGCTTCATCCTGATGCCAATGGCAGATATCGGTGGACTGCGGTAGCTTGGTGACCAGTTTCGAGGAATGGATCGCGATACCGGGATAGACCACGTCGTCTAGCAGATCGAGCAGGCGCGTGTCGGCGGCAAATCGCCGCGTCAACTCGGAACGCTGCGCGACGGCATAGATCCAGCCGCCCCTGGTGGGTCCCGCCCCGTTGGCGGGAATGGCGCTCAGCCGGTCCAATTCCTCGTTCAAGACGGCAAGTTCGTCCGCCGGAATGATGTCCGGCACAACGACAAAGCCATCCCGCTCGTAGGCCTGGCGGCGCTCAGAGCTGAGCTTGGAGCGGGTGGCGGATGGCGAACGGGAAGGGAGAAGCATGTGTCCTGTCCTTTTCGCTCACAATCTAGCACATCCATGCCGCGTCGCCACATTCCCTTGACAAGGAGGCTGCGGGTGTCTACTGTTATGGGTGTGGTGCACGTTTTCCACCGCATCGCCGCAGGGTCTCTGGGGGCGTATCCGCCTGGCCGTCGAGTTGTTTGCTACATTCAGAGAGAGGAATAGCGGGCATGGCAGTCTTCATCTCGCGTCGAGCCTTCCTCCGGGCCGTTGGAGTGAGCGGCGTTGCCGGTACGGCGCTCGCCCTGGCCGGCTGTGGCGGCAGCGCCGCCGTGACAGCGACGACAACATCCGCCCCCGCGGCAACCGCCAGTGTCGCGAGCACCGCCAGCGCCGCACCGGCGCCCAGTGTGGCCGCCACCACGAGCGCTGTCCAGGCCGCCACGACGACCGCCGTGGCCACGACGACGGCCGCGGCCACGTCCAGCGCCGTCGCAACTTCCAGCACCTCGGCTGTCGCGTCCAGTGCCGCCGTGGCGAAGGGGCAGACGACCGTGGAGTATTGGGACTGGTGGGACCCGACGGGCCAGCCATCACTTATCGCCTACTTCAATCAGATCACCGCCGGTTTTGAGGCGGCCAATCCCACGCTGAAGCTCAACAGTACGTACCCCGCCTTCGGGGACTACGAGCAGAAAATGCTCACCGCCGCCGCCTCCGGGACGGTTCCGGATGTCATCCACACGTCGGTTGCTTGGACACGCGGCTTCTGGGTCAAAGGTGTCCTCCAGGAGCTGAGCGCCAAGATGAACCAGACAGCGTCGATGCACCTGGATCAGTTCGTCAAGTCGGCCTTGTTTTATAACCAGTACCAGGGCAAGGTCTACGGCGTGCCGGTTGAAGGTCCCGACAGCGAAGTGCTGATGTATAACGCCGAGATGTTCCAGAAAGCCGGCCTCGACCCGGCGATTGATGTGGTGAACAAGTGGACGTGGGATGACTTCCACACCAATGCAGTTAAACTCACCCAACACGCCGGTACTACCGTCAGCGTCGCCGGCTTCGACGGCGTCGGCGCCGACATCTATAGCGTCTCCGAGTTCGGTTACTGCAACGGCTCCTCCATGTATAGCCAGGACGAGAAGACCGTGGGCTGGAACAACGACCAGGGGATCGAGACGCTCCAACTCCTGACGGACATCAACAGCACGAAGTGGCAGGGCAGTGCGACCCGGGCAGCAGGCCAGCCAGCGCCATCCACGAAGAACGGTCGCATCTACGACGGCACCGTCGCCATGTCCCTCGCCGGCACCTGGAACGTGCAACAGATTAAGGACTTCGCGCCAAATCTTGATCTGCGGATCGCGCTATTACCGCGCGGGCCGAGCGGTAAGGCGAACGGCACCATGAGCTGGGAGAATATGATCGCGCTGCCCAAGGGCAGCAAGCAGCCGGATGCCGGCTGGACCTTTGCTACCTACTATGGCGGCAAGGAAGCGCTCCTGACCCGCCTCGCCACGACGAACCGCGTTGGTCCCCGCCTCGACTTTTATACCTCACCGGAGTACCAGGCGATGGTGAAGAAAATCCCCAATCTGCAGTACGTAGCACCGTATGGCGAAATTGGCGGCGCCTATCCTTTCCTTGAGGGGACACAGATTAACAAAGTGGCAAGCCCGGTGCTGGCTCAAGGTGCGACTGGGAAGCTATCGGCGTCCGACGCCATCAAGCAGGCAGCCCAACTGGCGAACGCGGTGCTTGCCAACCCGACCTGATCGTTACGGCACCTTGCTCCGGCCGCCACTGCAGGCCCGCCGCCTGTCAGCGGCGGCGTCTTGCTGCCGCGTCCACTCCGCCCGCCGTCACCCGGATACCGTCGCCCTCGGCGAAAAGGAGGGCATTCGCCCGTTCGCCATCCGCCATCCGCCATACGCCAGCAGCATTTTGACAATCCATTCAGGCATTTGTAAACTCGGCCCGGATCGAAGCAGGAGATAAGGATGCGCGATACACGCGACAGCGGAATCAGTCTGCGACACATCAGCGGGCTTGTCGTTGCCGTACTATGCCTGTTGGCAGCCTGTGGGGGCCAGGGCAGCGCAGCGCCAGGCGCGCCAAGCACCCCATCCATCGCCAGCACCCCATCCATCGCCAGCACCGCGTCCATCGCCGGCGCGCCGACCAGTGCTGCGCCGGCGAGTCAGTCCGCGCATTCCGCTACTGTCAGTGCACCGCCCCCGGCATCTGCCCCGCCGGTGGCCGCCGGCAACCCTGCCGGGCCGGTGGTTGCCGGCGCGACTATCGATCCGTGCTCGCTGGTGACCAAAGACGAGGCCGAAGCAGCGCTTGGTTTGACGTTCGACCACGCAACGGCAGCGCATGGCGGCGCGGCAATAGGCGGCCACGGAGCGGACTGCGAGTATGGAACCGCCAACCCAAAGGATCCTAGCTTGACACTCCTTGTCATGAACGGGGCGGAGTTCGCAGCGGATCGGGGCATCTCGATCCAGAAATGGACGACTATCGCCGGGGGCGGCCAGCCGGTGAGCGGGCTCGGTGACGCTGCTTTCTGGGACGCCTCGCTGCAGACCCTAGATGTTGCGAAGGGCGACTTTTTTCTTTCGCTGTTTGGCCTCGACCCGCGCAAGCAGTACGAGTTCAAGTTAGATCCCTTGAAGACGCTCGCCCAGAAGTCACTCTCGCGCCTGCCAGCGGCAGCGCCAGTGGCCGCTGGCGCATCTCCGGCCGGCTCTGTTACAAGCGCACGGGCCTCGTCGGCCGGTAGCACGTCAGTACCGGCCGGAGCCGCCGCATGCTCGCTGGCGACCGCGGCTAAGGGCTCCCGGAGAAATAAACCTTACAATTCCCTTCGTGGGAGGCTGGCGGCGACTGTAGGGAGGGTAGCATAGGGGCTGGCGCGAGGAGGGGCGTGCGGCCGTGAATGAAGGCGAACAGGTCG
>JBPCLN010000303.1:0-7360 GCA_051003235.1 Chloroflexota bacterium
GCATGCTGATCTTTGAACAGTTGGACGCCATCTTCATTGCGACGCCGGCCGCGCTGCACGCCGAGCAAGTGCTGACTGCCCTGGACCAGGGAATGCACGTCTATATCGAGCCGCCGCCGGCAATAGAAATGGGCATGGCCCTGCGCATTGGCGAGGCGGCGCTGGCAAAGGATCGCATCGTCCACGTGGGTTTCCAGCACCGCTACAGTAGCCTCGTCACGCCCTGGTATCAATCGCTGGAGGGACGCGCCGTGTCCCTGGTGCACGCGCATCTCTACCGCGGCGTGTCGGAAGAAGAGGGCAGCGGTGACCCGGCGTTCACCGGGGGACAGGTGGTGGCCCAGGCGCTTCATCTACTCGACCTGTGCCGCTTTCTGGTGGACGACATTACAGCAGTCGCGGCCTTTGGGGGACGGGCTCTCTGGCCCGACAATGCCGATTGGAAGGGCACCGACAGCAGCGCGGTGGCCATGCAATTTGCCTCCGGCGCCGCGGGAACACTCAGTCTGACCGCGGCCTTGCCGCTGCCGATCCCGGGGCACCTGGCGCTCGACGTTGTCGCTGAGGGTTCGCTCCTCTTGCGCTTCACCGGCGCCGAATTGCAAGTTGTGACCGCTGATGGTCTGGAAAGTTGGGCTATCGAGGAGCCGCCGGACTTCGCCGCCGTTGACGCCTTCCTGGGAGCGGTGCGCACCGGCGAGCGCTCCCAGTTGCTGGTCCCCTACGACGACGCGGTGCAGACATTGCGCGTCGCCTTCGCCTGCCACGAGGCCGCCGCCTCTGGTAGGGTCACGCAGATCTAATCCTCGGCACGTAAGCAAATGCAATAATTTCTGCCAGTGTGAGCGAACATGCCGGACCTTGTTTGGCGTAACTCGGCGTCAAATGTGTGGCGGCGGTGCTTACTGGTAGCATCGATAGAGAAGGTCCCTGGCGTGGTGGAACGAAGAAAGCGGTGACGGCGATGGTAGCAGCAGCGACAACCGGGCGTCGATGGACCTATGCCGACCTGGAGGATTTGCCTGACGACGACCAGATGTATGACATTGTCGGGGGAGAACTCATCGTGCGCAACGCACCCGGGCCGGAACATGCCGAGGTCCTCACGGAACTGATTACCTTCCTCATTGCGGCCCAAGAGGCCGGCTACGGTCGGATGTACACCACCTCGAGCGCCGTGGCCCTGGACTATGCCCAGCACGGCGACGAGGCGCAGGATGTGCCGCACCCCGATCTGTTTTTCTTGCGCCAGGATCGTCTGGGTATCCGCGGCAAACGCGGCTGGGAGGGGGTGCCGGATCTGATTGTCGAGATTCTTTCACCCAGCACCCGGCGGCGGCATTTTCCCGGTGGTACGCACTGGCAGATGTTCGAGCGCAATGGCGTTCCTCACTACTGGCTGGCCGATTGGCGCTCGCGTACGATCCGGCAGTACACCCTCGTCGGTGAAGCCTACGTGGAAGGTCATTACAATGATCCAGTCATCCTGCGTGAGGGCGACACTTTGACGTCCCCGCTGTTTCCCGGCCTGACATTGCCCGTGCAACGCGTCTTTCGTTACGTCCGTAGATAGCGCTGGCGGACGAAGCCCTGCCTCGTATGGCCAGAGGATTGCCGGGAATCGCACCATCGTAAACGCGGCGCAGCACGCCGTCTGGCTCCAACGGATTCGGTGCGTGCACCGGACAAAATCGGGTACCTTCCTCGCCATCAAGGAAGGTACCCGGCTGTTACAACTCCGGCTCGCCGTCGTCGTCATCGGGCGGGGGCACGATCGTGGGCTTGCCGTATTCGCGGATGCGGCGTTCGATGTCCGCGCCAACCTCCGGGTGTTCGCGCACGAATTGCTTGGCGTTTTCACGGCCCTGGCCGAGGCGCGTCTCTTCATATTGGAACCAGGCGCCACTCTTCTTGACGATACCCTGCTCCAGGCCGATGTCGATCAGCGCGCCGGCGCGGGAGATTACACCATCCTCGTTGAACATGATGTCGAACTCGGCGACGCGGAAGGGCGGCGCGACCTTGTTCTTGACCACCTTGACCTTGGCGCGCATGCCCACCAGATCGTTGCCCTGCTTCAGTGTCTCGACCTTGCGAATGTCGAGACGGATGGAGGCATAGAACTTCAGCGCCTTGCCGCCGGTCGTCGTCTCCGGGCTGCCGTACATGACGCCGATCTTGTCACGCAACTGGTTAATAAAGATGACGACGGTGTTGGAGCGAGAGATGGCGCCGGTGAGCTTCCGTAGCGCCTGCGACATGAGGCGGGCCTGCACGCCGACGTGGCTGTCGCCCATGTCGCCTTCTATCTCCGCGCGCGGCACGAGGGCGGCCACGGAGTCGATGACGATCACGTCCACCCCGCCGGAGCGCACCAGCATGTCGACGAT
The DNA here is from genome assembly GCA_051003235.1 of Chloroflexota bacterium. GTDB lineage: Bacteria > Chloroflexota > UBA4733 > UBA4733 > UBA4733 > UBA4733. The sequence goes on from JBPCLN010000303.1 coordinate 2,391, forward strand.
TTCCAGCGCCTGTTCGCCGGTGTCAGGTTGCGAGATCAGCATATCAGCCGTGTTGATGCCGCAGCGCTCGGCATAGCTGGTATCGAGCGCGTGTTCCGCATCAATGTAGGCGGCGGTGCCACCCAGACGCTGGGCCTGGGCAACGATGCACTGGGCCAGCGTCGTCTTGCCTGACGATTCTGGACCGTAAATCTCGACGACACGCCCTCGCGGCACGCCGCCGATACCCAGGGCGATATCCAAAGAAATCGCACCGGTCGGGATCACTTCCATCGGCGTCCGGGAGGCCGGATCACCGAGGCGCATAATGGCGCCTTTACCGAACTGGCGCTCAATCTGGGAGAGCGCGAGGTCGAGGGCCTTGGAGCGGTCGGATACCGGAAGAGCAGCCATACGAGGACCCATCCTTTCCACTGTCCGCCGGGTACGGTACCCGAACGGAGCGACGGCCTCTACCCACGATCTGCGCAGGGCCACCCACCGCTGCCGCCGTCGCCAGCACCTGCCGTCCGCCACAGGCGGAGGGCAAAGGCGCCGCGCCCGACGCGAATGGCGCGCCGTCAGACCAGCCGTCCCTTAGAACACCCGTACTATACAATACCGCCGCCGCGTTGTCAAGCGTTGGGCGGACCTTGGTCGCATCACATGACGTGGCGGAGGTTAGGCGCCGACGCCGGGCCGGCGAGCTTGCCATTGGGCCACGGCTCGCTCTTGCGCTTCCTCCCGGGAGGCGCCGGAGGCCGCCGCCACTACGCGTCCGTCAACGCGGGCGACTGCGCTCCAACAGTCCGTTCAGGTGCGATAGAGGATGATCTCGATCGGCACTCCGTCGACATTGACGATCATCACTTCACGAATACTTGGCATGGCCCGTCCGTTCGAATTATCGACCCGAGCTGTTCCGCAGAGGAGAATAGTTTGGCGTCGGGGATGGATTGCGTATTGATTGCGTATTGATTCAATCCACTGTACCCGAAGCGCATCCCTAATGGATTTGCCTGGACGCTATCATTCGTCCTATCTGGAGCTTTGAACGACAAGGGAGCGTGAACGTGGGTAAACTCGACGGCAAAGTGGCGTTGGTGACCGGCGGCGGGCGAGGGATTGGTCGGGGCATCGCCCGTGGTCTGGCGGCGGAGGGGGCGGCGCTCGTCCTGGCGGCGCGCAGCAACCAGCAACTCTTTGCCGCGGCGGAGGAGTTGACGGCAGGTGGGACGCCGGTGCTGGCAATTCCGACCGATGTGGCCGATGAAGAGCAGGTGGAAGCGCTCTTCCAAGCCGCCATGGAGCGGTTTCATCAACTGGACCTGCTCGTGAACAACGCCGGCGCCTTCGATGGCGGGCCGCTGGACGAGCTCACGCTGGAAGCCTGGAACCACGTCATCGCCGTCAACCTGACCGGCCCCTTCCTCTGCACGCGGGAAGCGCTGCGGATTATGAAGCCGCAAGGGAGTGGGCGGATAATCAATATCGGCAGCATTTCGGCCCAACGGGTCCGCCCGAACTCGGCGCCCTACAGTAGCAGCAAACACGGGCTGTGGGGGCTGACGCAGGCGACGGCCCTGGAAGGGCGAAACTACGGCGTCACCTGCGGCTGCCTGCATCCGGGCAACGTCCGAGTAGAGCGGCGCCAGGGCGGCACGCGCGGCGCGGACGAGGAGCCGATGATGGAGGTAGCAGATATTGCCCAGGCCGCCGTCCTGATGGCGACGTTGCCACCCAACGTGAACATGCTGGAAGCGATCGTGCTGCCGATGGGGCAGTTGTATATCGGGCGCGGCTAGCCGCGCCCGCGAAAGACCGACGAGCCGCCGTCCGTGTTGATGACGGCTCCCGTGATCTGGGAGGACTCGTCACTTGCCAGGAACAGGATGGCATTCGCGGCGTCCTGTGGTTCTTGCATGCGGCCCATGGGCATGCGCTTGCCCATCTCCTCCAACCACTGCTCGTCGTGCCCCTCGGCGGCCTGCACACGGATCTCGCCTTCGCTGATCACCCAACCGGGGATCAAGTAATTGACGCGGACTTGCTGGCGGGCATGGGCGGCGGCCAGTGTTTTCGTCAGATTCAGCAGCGCGCCTTTCGAGGCGGCATAGGCGACGAGATTGGGCGAGCCGAGCAGGCCATGTAGCGAGCCGACGTTGACGATGCTGCCGCCGCCGCCGTGCACCATGGCGGGGATCGCGTGCTTGCAGCAGAAAAACGCACCGCCAAAGTTGGTGTGCATGATCTCGTCGAGTACCTCCGGCGTTGTCTCGGCCAGAGAGTAGCGCGGGAAGATGCCGGCAGTATTGACCAGAATGTCCAGTCGCCCATAGCATTCGACGGCGGTCTGTACAGCCAGGATGCAGTCGGCTTCCCGGGCGACGTCCGTGCGACAGAAGGTGGCCTGACCGCCCTGCTCCGCAATCCGGCGCGCCGTCTCCTCACCGGTTTCGGCGCTGCGGTTGGCAATCACGACGCTTGCGCCTTCGCGCGCCAGTGTCTCGGCCGACGCCCGCCCGATGCCGGTACCGGCGCCGGTGACGATCGCAACTTTTCCCGCGACGCGGCTGCCCATGGCCCGCTCCTCCTCCGTGTTCCCCGTCTGCCAAGGTGGGGAGCATAGCATCGCCGGCGATACGGAGGAGTTTCCGCAGGAGCAAGGCTGCCCGCCGGTTAGGCGCGGTACCACTGCGCCTGAGCCTCGAACATGCGGGCGTAGCGTCCGCCGGCGGCCATGAGCGCCTCGTGGCGCCCTTCCTCGACGATCGCCCCGTGGGCGAGCACGAGCACCCGATCCGCCAGCCGTGCCATCCCCAGACGGTGCGAGATCATGATTGCCGTTCGGCCCTCCACCAACTCGGCAAATCGTTCAAACAGCGCCAGTTCCGCCAGCGGGTCCAAGGCCGCCGTCGGCTCGTCCAGCACCAGCAGGTCGGCGTCCCGGAAGAACGCCCGCGCCAGCGCCAGTCGTTGCCACTGGCCGCCCGATACGTCTGTCTGCCCGAACTCCCGGCCCAGGTAGGCGTCGAAACCCTCGGGTAGGCCCGCGATCAACTGCGCGATATCCGCGCGTGCCGCGGCTGCCGCCAATGCCCCATCGTCGTCCATGCGCTGCAGATCGCCAAACCCGATATTCTCCCGCGCCGTGAGCTGGAAGGTAGCGTAGTCCTGGAACACCGCCGCCACTCGCCTTCTCGCCCGCACCGCCTGTTCCGGCCCGAGGGCGACACCGTCCAGGCGCACTACCCCACCGGTCGGTTGGTAGAGGCCGGCGAGCAGCTTGACGAGCGTGGTCTTGCCGGCCCAGTTCTCACCGACGATGGCAATCCGCTCGCCCGGCGCGATCCGCAGGAACACGTCCCGCAACACGGGCCGCCCGCCCGGGTAGCCAAAGCTGACGTTTTCCGCCTCCACGTTCATGCCGCGCACGGCGATGGCGCCCCGTTTGCCCTCGTCCTGGCCGCGCTGCGCTCTCGGACGAAGCCTCGGCGTCGGCGCGTCAGGGTCGTCGCCATCAGACAGCGTGTGGTCTGCGCCGTGGGCAGGCGACAAGGGCGAGGACGCCGCGGCCTCTCCCCGCGCCACCCGCCAAAAATCAAACAGATCGCCCAGGAACTGCGATTCCTCCTCCAAGGTCCGCACGCCGGTGATCAGTTCGCCGAAGATTCCTTCGAACCACAACGCGCCGGTCACCACAGTGACGTAGTTGCCAATGGACAGTTGTCCGTGCAGGATGAGGACGGCCACCAGCGCCAGGGCGGCCGCGTAGCCCGCTCCTGCGCACGTCCCGACGATCGTGCCGGACCAGGCCCGCCGGTGTTCCGCCCCCACCACGTCGCCGGCGCGCTGCTGGCGGAGGCGGCGCCACTGGCCGAGCAGGTGGTCGGCCGAGCCGAACAGGCGCACTTCGGCGGCAGCGTCGCGACCGGTGAGCAGGCGTTCCAGGTGGGCGCGGAGGCGATCACGCGTCGTGTGCGCCCGCTGTGCCTGATAGGTTGCCGTCGCCACCCGCGTCTGCAGCCAGATCGTGGGCACGGCGCTGACCATGAGCAAGGGCGCCAGGAAGGGCTGCACGGCAAACAGGGCCACGGCGATGGAGCCGGCCATGAAGCACGAGCTAGCGAGTTGGGTGAGCTGATTGTAGACACGGATCAGGCGATCGCCCGTGCCGGCCGTAGCCCGCTGCAAGTGCGTGAAGAAGTCCCCTTGTTCGAACTGGAGCAGCGGTGCGGCCGCCGCTCGCTGCAACACCCGCGCTTGCATGCGGTACGCCGCGTGATCAAGCAGGTAGCGCGAGAGGATCGGGTAGACCGCCCAATAGAAATCTTCCAGCAGCCCGGCGAAAATGTAGGCGCCCAGCCAGAAGAGGGCGGAGTGGCCGCCGGACGCTCCGCTGATCAGGGCATTCACCGCGCCGCCCATCGCCGTGACATACAGCCCGGTGCGGGCGTTGCCGATGGCGAGGAGGGCGAGTGTGCCGAGCCAGGCCAGTGGCTGGGCCAGCCATAATTCCTTGAGTAAGGCAAAGATATCGCCCCACAACCGCAGGCGTGACCGTCCCGCAACCCCGCCCGGCGCCGTCAGCATGGTCATCGATACCACCTCGCTTGCGCTTCGAAGAGTTCGGCGTAAGCGCCGCCGGCTTGCACCAGCGCCGTGTGCGTGCCGGCTTCCACGAGCTTGCCCTCGGACAGCACAAGCACGCGATCCGCCAGGCGCGCCATGCCCAGACGGTGCGAGATTAGCAGCGCGCTCTTTCCTTTTGCCAGGGCTGCGAAGCGCTCGAACAGCGCCAGCTCCGCCAGCGGGTCCAGCGCCGCCGTCGGCTCGTCCAGCACCAACACCTGTGCCTCACGGAAAAAGGCGCGCGCCAGCGCCACCCGCTGCCATTGCCCGCCGGAGAGGTCCACGCCGCCCACGTCCGGCCCCAGCAGCGTGTCGTATCCTTCCGCCAGCTCCGGCACGATGTCGCCGGCGCCGGCCTG
>JBPCLN010000304.1:0-17427 GCA_051003235.1 Chloroflexota bacterium
CGCCGCCAGCGCCTGTTGGGCCTGGAACGCGGCGGCGCTCCAACTGACCGCCTGCGAGGCCAGACCGATGCCGGCAGCGAAGTTCAGTCGTCGCCCGTCGGTAGCGAAGGCGGATTGGGACTCGAACGTACGCAGTGCCCGCGCCGTCACCGCCAGGGCGAGGTCCGCCGGCAACAGGAAGACCAGCCGGTCGCCACCGGCCAGCAAGACTTCGAAGTTGAGTGGACGGCTCCGATCACGCCAGGCGGTGCTGGTCAGGCCCTCGAACAAGGCGTCATCCAGGAGACGGTTGAGCCGCATACTGATCCGTAGCGCCCGCTGCGAGTCTCCGGCTTGGTCGAGCAGGCGGGAGAAGTCATTCACTTCCGCGATCACCACTGCGCGTCTGCCCGCGGCGTCGGCCAGCGACTCGTCGCCCTGCGGCCGGTGGCGCAGCAAGGAGGCGATGTCACCGGCCGCGTCGCTGCTCTGCTGGACGCCGTTATCGCGTAGCCAGCGCAACTGCCGTTCCCACACCGGTCTCGCTGCCACATCCTCCTCTCCGGTGTCGGCCAAGCCGGTCTGATACCCAGGAATCTCCAGGCGCGCGTCTTGATCGGCGAGGTGCGTGCGCCGGCTGGCACAGGCGCGACAAAGGACCACGTCGGCCCGGAGGTGGACCGCTGGGAAGCGGTGGCAGGCGTCACACCAGCGTAATTCCGGGCTGTAGGCCGCCTGGGCGGCAGCGCCGACCTGGTCGTATTCCAAGCGGGCGCGCACACGACGCAAATGCGGACCGAAGGCGGTCAATAGCTCGTCCGCACTCACCTCCTCCTGGCCCGTGCGCAGGGCCAGTGCCGCAGTGCGCTGACGATAGATCCGGCGGGCCTCGTCTGCGAAGCGCTGCCCGATTTCCGCGCTCGGAAAGGTGGCAACGTAGTGCCGGCCCCCCGTCACGATTCCGGCACCGCTGAATTCTCGACGACGGGCGAGCGACGGCAGCGTGAAGCGGGCCAGACTCTCCAACAGGGCGCCCGCTCCTCGTACGTCGGCGAACGAGGGCGCATCGAAGAGGTAGCGCAGTTCGTCCTGAACTTCCGTCATGACCATGGCCTGCTCAGGCATGCGTGGCCCAATCCTCTTTCCACGAATAATGGGAAAATGTGACGCTGACCTTCACGGGCCTATTTGTAGCAATTCGCCTTCGAACCGTCAACTTATATCCTCTGTACGGCGTGGCTCTGCAACGCCTCCACGGCGGCCATCGACACGCGCACGTTGAGGATACCGGCCTCGGGTGGCACCGGCAGGGGACCATGCCCAAGTAGCGCCGCGGCTTGGGCCGACCACATGCCATCCCAACTGGCGCGGATCTGGTCACCTACCACACTCCGCTGCTGCTCCAGAGCCTTGCCATCAATAAAGGAATCAACGGTCACGTCGCCGGCAATCTCAATTTCTAGCCGGCCCCGCTCACAGGCCACCTGGTAGCAGGTGCGCGCGCCGATAGGGTATGGGCGACCACTGATCCGACCGGACCAATCGAGCCGCGCCAAGGAGGTAGCAAATTCGAGGACCACCGTCCCCTCACGCTCGGCACGATTCTCGCCGCTGGCCCACACCCGTTCCGGTGGGTGGCCGGCATACCAGAGGAGCAGATCAAGGTCGTGTACATGCATGTCGAGGAGGTATCCGCCCGCTTCTTCCAGACGCCAGCCACGCTTGGACCAATCCCACTCCGTTTGGAAGTCGACAGTAGCTCGCACCAACCCGCCGGCCTCACCGGAGGCGACAAACGCCCGTGCCGCCTGAAACGCCGGCCAGAAGCGTCGGATTTGCATGACCAGCAGCAGCTTGTCTGCTTGCCTGGCAGCGGCAGCGATCTGTTCGGCCTCGCTGGTCGTGCTCGCCAGCGGCTTCTCGCAGACCACGTGCTTGCCGGCCGCGAAGGCGCGTAGGGCGAGGTCGGCATGGCGAAATGTGGGGTAGGCAATCACCACCGCTTCCACGTCCGGGTCGGCCAGGGGGAGATTCTCGTCCGTGGTCGATTGGACAATCTCCGTTTTCATCGCCAACGCCTGCACGTGCTCCTCCGTGCGGCTCACCAGCCAGGTGACGTCGAGTGCTCCCGTGCGCCGGATGGCGTCAAGGTGGCGCTCGGCGATCGCGCCGGCGCCATAGAAGGCAAGATGCACGCTACTCCCCTCGTTGCTCCAGCTCGGTCACCCGGTTCAGAGTATACCGAAGTGCACGAGAGTGTCGATTGGGTGGCGACTGGGCGCGGACCTGTTACGAGCCACGGTTGTGTTTTCGCACCCAGTCGATGACGTGCCCGCCCAGCCAGGCGAAGGCGACCGCCACGATCGTCACCAGAACCGACGAGACGAGGCCAATAATCAGGTCGTGCATCGGAGCTTCACAACGCGCCCGAAGAGAAAAGATCGGTACTCAGGTACTTGAGGCCGCTGTCGTTGATCGTCGTGACGATAAACCCTCCCGCGTCGTCGCGGGCCAGTTGCAGGGCGGCGTGGACGTTGGCGCCGGAGGAGAAGCCGGCAAAGATACCTTCCTGGCGGGCAAGCGCCCGCGCGCAGGCAATTGCTTCGTCGTCGGTCACGGTGAAGTAGCCGTCGGCCAGGGAAGGATCCCACAGCCCGGGCGCCTCGCCGTAACCGGCACCCTGAATCTTATGCCGCGACTGGCTCACGGCACGGCCGGCGAGGACGGGGGCACCCGCCGGTTCGACCGCGTAGGCGCGAATGGCTGGATTGTGGCGCTTCAGCCCGCGCGTAACGCCCACGAAGGTGCCCCCGGTGCCGACCGTCGCGAGGAAGGCCGTCACCGTACCGGCGGTTTGGCGCCAGATCTCTTCGGCGGTGCCGTTCTCGTGCGCAGCACTATTCGCCGGGTTATGAAACTGATCGGCGCGGAAGGCGCCCAGTTCGGTCACCAGTTCGGCGGTGCGGCGATCGACCGCCGCCAGATCGTCGCCCGATACCTCGCCGGGATGGTGGCCGCTCGGCTGGGCTACGAGTTCCACCGTCGCCCCCAACGCTTCCAGCATGCGCCGGCGCTCGACGGAGTTGCCTTCACTCATAACGGCGATGAAGCGGTAGCCCTTTACGGCGCAGACAATTGCCAGGCCAGTGCCGGTGTTACCGCTGGTCAGTTCGACGACTGTCCCGCCCGGTAACAACTGTCCTGATCGCTCCGCCGCCTCCACCATCTGCAAAGCGATGCGATCCTTGATGCTGGCCCCAGGGTTGGCGAACTCGATTTTGGCGAGGACGCGCGCCGGCAAGCCGGCAGCCAGACGATCCAGGGCGACCAGGGGGGTCGCCCCAATCGTCGCCAGAATACTATCGCTGATCGTCACGATGGCGACGATCGCGTGCTAGCGCTCGCGGAAGGGACGGCGGTTAGTGCGCAGCGCCCGGCGATAGGCCTGGCGGAACTGGCTTTCGTCATCGGTCAGCGGCTCCAAGCCGAATTCGGCCAACTCGTCCTCTTCCTCTTCGCTTCCGACGGGCCGGGGAGTACGAACACGGCTGGGCTTCTTGGCCCGCGCTTTGGCGGCCGCGCCAGCGGCGGTCAACGGCTCTTCCTCGCCCGGTTCCACCAAGGTCAGTTCATCGACGTCAAGATCCGGGAGCAAGCTCAGCGATGGCGGCCCGACCTCATCCTGGATCAGCAAATCCGTATCGCGGCTCACCGAAGCGCGATGCAACCGCTCCAGGCGGGCTTCATCCAGCGAGATACTCAGGCGCTGAAAGTATTCGGGGGGAGTCAACTCCAGTTGATCGAGTACGGTATCCAGTACGGTACGAGCCACGGCCTCTATTCTCCTCTCCGGACCACAGTATTCGAGTGGACGGACGTATGCATAGCCTGAAAGGTGTGATGTCTCAGTGTACGAGCAGCGGTCGCTATCGTCAACGATGCGGCGCTGCGTCTTGGCCAGAGACGCCGGCCTCACCGAATGTCGCCATCTCCGCCAGTACCGCCGCCGCGTCGTCCAGGAGGTGCATCGCCATAACGGCGCCAGTACCCTCACCCAGACGCAGGTTCAGGTTGAGCAGGGGCGTCAACGCCAGATGCTCCAGCAGCACACGATGGCCAATCTCCACCGAGCTATGGGCCGCGATCAGGTAGTCGCGTACGCTCGGACAGGCTGCAGCGGCTAGGAGCGCGGCGGCGCCGGCAATGAAGCCGTCGACAATGACCGGCAGGCGGTGGGCCGCCGCGGCGAGGATCACGCCGACCAGGCCGCCAAATTCATAGCCGCCTACCTTCGTCAATACCTCCAGAGTATCGGTTGGCGCGGGGTGAAGGGCCAAGCGGGTTGGTGCTGGCACTGAAGTCGATCACGGTCGAGCGCTCTAGGCCGAGCGCCTGCAACTCGCTGTCGGTTACGCTGCCGTGGGAGCAGGGCGGGAGGGCGAACAAGCGCTCGCTGGGGAGTACGGCGACGCGAGGTTTGGCGTTCAATGGCCCCATTCCTTGATCGGTGCCACGACCGTTCGCCTACCAAGAAAGGACCACGATCGCCCCTTCGTTGTTCCCTCGATCACGACCACGAGCGCCAGTGTCAGCGCGGTAACCTGCCGCACACGCCTAATAGCCGTTCCAATGTCGCCGGACCGCGGCCGGCGCGCCGAGGCGGTAGTTGCCGATCTTTTCCAGTTCCACACCCAGGGCGCCGGCCATGGCGCTCATTGGCCAGCCGGCGTTGGGACTGGCTGTCTGCTGGTGATCCCGGCGCGCCATGCGCCAGGTCGCCTTCGCCCGACCGTTGAAGCTGCCCGCCACGGATAGCAGACAGGCAGTCAGCCGCGCCGGCACAAGGTTAGCGGCATCATCCAACCGTGCTGCCGCCTTGCCGAACCACTCGTTGACGCCACGGTAGCCGAACATGGCGTCCAAGGTGTTGATCCCACGGTAGAGGGCCGCGCCGGGCAGGCCGAAGGCGAGATACGCCAGCGTCGGTGCCACGAGGGAGTCGCCGGCGTTTTCCGCTAGTGACTCAATGGTTGCCGCTGCCAGCAGGGGCCCATCTAGGGCCGCCACGTCTCGGCTGACGAGGCTATGCAGAGCGGTGCGGGCCGCCGGAAGGTCATCGTGGTCGAGGGCCTGCTGTACTGCCTCCGCCGCCGCGGTCAGCCCGCGGAGTGGGAGCATCGTCTTCATCAGCCAACCCTCCACCAGCAGGGTCGCGGCTGTCGCGAGGAGTGCGGAACGTTGCGGCCCCGGGCGCGGTGTGGCCGTCTGCGCCAACCGGCGACCGCCGGAGGCCGCCAGTCTTTCTGCCTGCCGTGCCACTTGCCACGCCACCAGTAATGTGAGTAGCACCAGCACCACCCCGGAGGATAACTCCGCCGCCGGGGTAGTGCGCCGGGCGCGCCGTTCCAGGAGCGTAGCGAGGCGGCCAAACCAGACGACCGGATGGATCGCTGTCGGCGGTTCTCCGAAGGCCAGGTTGAGCGCGAGGGCGGTGTCCATGACGGCGCTGCGTCTCATCTCCGGCTCCACTCGTGACAGGCCGCGACGAAACGCGGCGCAATGAGCAGTCGGGTCATACCCCGTGTTCCTGAAAGGCAGACAGCGCCACAAGCGCTACCGCTGTCACCACTTCGTTGATCGCACCGTAGATATCGCCCGTGAGTCCCGGAAGCTTCCGCAGCGTGGCCTGAGCGATGAGCCACGATGTGAGCCAGGCGATGACGAGGAGCAGAGGACCGCGCCAACTCAACGCAGCGTTGCCGATGGCCAGGACCAGCAGCGTGGCGAGGACTAATTCGCGCCGGCCGGCACCCTGGGTGAAGGCGGCGCCTAATCCCTCTGCTCGTGCATAGGGAAAGGAGACGGTGCCATAGACCATCGCCCAACGTGCGGCGGTCGTGACCGCGATGATAGCGGCGGTCCGTAGCCAGCCGGTCAGGCTGCTGAGGCAGGCGAACTGCAATAACAGTACCAGCACACCGCCGATGACACCGTAACTGCCGACGCGGCTGTCGTGCATAATTGCCAACCGCTCCGTCGGCGTCCGCCAGACGAATAGGCCGTCGCAACTGTCCATCAAGCCGTCCAGGTGCAGCCCTCCGGTCAGAAATGCCAGGGCCCCAGCAACAGTGCGGTAGTCACCGGGCGCGGAAGCACGAACTGCGCCGTCCGGTCCAGCAATGCCGCCACCACGCCGAGGCAAGCGCCGATCAGCGGAAAGTAGGCCCGGGAACGGTGCAATTCGTCGGGTACAGTCGGGCGGGCCGTGCCGACCGGCAGCACGGTCAGGAACTGAAACGCCTCACGCAGCGCCACAGATTCTCCTAAGAGAAACTGGCCGGCGGCCGGCATCAGAATTCGATTCCCTTCTGCGCCTTCACACCGCTCTTGTATGGGTGCTTAATCTCCCGCATTTCCGTGACAAGATCGGCGAAGTCAATCAACTCCTCCAGCGCGTCTCGGCCGGTGATGACCACGTGCAGATGGGGCGGCCGGCGCGTCAGAGCCTCCAGCACTTCCGCCAGATCGAGCCAGCCAAACTTGAAGCAGTAGGTCATCTCATTCAAGATGACAATGTCATACTGACCACCCTCGATCAGTTCACGGCGGCGGTGTTCCTCCTGGGCCGCCCGCTGGGCGGCGCGCCCTTCCTCGCTGAGGTCGTAGTTTGACGGCTCGTCGGGAGATGCAGCGTCGCCGACATCCTGAGCGTTCGGCTCTGGTTCACTTTTCACTTAAACAATGCCGGATGGATCAGCTTTGCCATCGCCAGCAGACCGTCGGCAAGGCGTGGCCCCGGCCGGCTGACCAGGTTGTCGTCGATCGGGTAGACGTGCTGATCCTTGACGGCGCTCAGGGACGACCAGCCCGGCCGGTTGGCGACAGCGCCGGCGGTTGCGCCGTAAGCGGCGTCGTTCAGGATGATCACCTGGGGATCGGCCGCGACGAGTGCCTCCAGGCCGAGCTGCGGGTAGGCGCTCTTAGCGTCGTGGGCGATATTGCTGCCGCCGGCCATTGTCACCATCGAGTCGATGAAGGAGCCCGGGCCAACGGTAAAGATTTTGGTCGGATCGGAAGCATCAAGTTCGACCAGGACACGTGGCTTGGTGGTGGCATTGGCCGTCTTCGCCGTCACCATGCTGACCTCTTGTTGCATGCCGGAGACCGTCTTCTCCGCCGCTGGAACGGCATTGACGATCTGCCCTACGACTTCGATATCGTGGTAGATCTCCGGAAAGTCGTGGGCGTCGAGGTAGAATACCGGTATATGCAGCGTCCGCAGTTGTTGAATCAGTTCGGCGGCGTTGGATGGCGTCGCCAGCACCAGGTCGGGATGGTAGGCCGTTACGACCTCCAGGCTGGGTTTGAGACCCTTAATGAGAGCCTTACTTTTGGCCTCCGGCGGGTAGTCGTCGTACTGCGTCCCGGCGATCAGGTAGTCGCCCGCGCCGATGGCATAGAGGATCTCCGTGTCGCTGGGCACCAGAGAAACGATGTGCGTGGGTTTGCCGGTAAAGGTGACACTCGTCCCCTGGTCATCCTTGACCGTCAGCGGGTAGCTCGTCACGGTCGGCGGGGCTGCGCCCGTCGTGGTGGCGAGACTGGTCACAACGCCAGACGCTGAGGAACGACTCGCCGTGCTGGGGGCCGTCAACGTGCTGGCGGCCGTGCTCGTAGGGAATGAGGTCCCGGCAGTCGTGACCGATGTCGCTGACGTGGCCGAGGCGGCGGTAGACGCGGACGACGCTGAGCTCGCGGCGGTCAGCGTCGCGGCTGAGCTTGCGGACGTTGCCGAAGCGGCCGCAGTGTTGGGCGGCGCAGTACCAGCGGCGCCGCAACTTGACAACACGAGAAGCATACACAGGGTGGCGATACGAGGTAGCAAAAAACGCACGAGGAGTGATCCTTTCACAGTACAGCGAGACGCGATCGCCAGAGGTGGCGCAGTCGTCAGACGACGAGATTGGACAGAGATCTCAGGGGGGAGCAAGCATCACGGGGCACCCTTTCACTCGAAGGCGCAATACCACCGCAAGGAACGGCATTCTGACTGACGGCGGAGTGTTCCACCGTTCACAGTTGCGGGACAGCTCCGGAATCGCACCGGATTTCCCGTTGTGGCCCCGACAATCTCCGGGGTCTCCTTGCGTCACTTCTTCAGTTCGCCCCCAGTGTAGCGGCAGATCGGCAAAATGTCACGGCCTGGAGGCAGCGCGGATGCCCCTGGTATACTGGGCGATCGAATTACCGGGCTCACAGGGCAGAGGTCAGTATGCACCGACGGATCGCGCCGCTGTTGGCGGCGTGTTTCCTGCTCAGTGCGTGTAGCCCGGTCCTCACCAGTGTCCCGCGCTATGGCAGTCCCCCCGCCGAGGCGCAACTGATTCAGAGTGAGTTTGACGCCTTGCTTGGCGGCTACGTGCTGCCGTTGGACCCTTCGGTACTTGGCCTGGCGGTCGCCACCGGCATGCGTGATGCTGTGGCGCAACAACTCGGCAATACGGCGGCTGAACACTTCCCCTTTGCAACGTTTGCGGACAGCAGTACTGCCGTGCGCAGCCAGATCGCTCAAGAATTTCTGGCGACCAGGAGGCAATATCCCCAGGTCGACGCGGTGACGCTCGCCCACGACGCCATGGCCAGCATGGCGCAGAGCGTCAACGACTGCCACACCAACTTCTTTACCCCGGCGCAGTATCAGGAGCAGCAAGCCGAATTGGCCGGCAAGGTGCAGTTCGGTGGCATCGGCGCCTCGCTGAAGGACCGTCCGGGCGGCCTGCCCCTGATTAACGAAGTGTTCGCGGGGCTGCCCGCCGCCCAGGCGGGGTTGCAACGGGGCGATGCCATTGCCGGCGTCAATGGAAAGAGCGTGCAGGGCCTGGCGGCCGGCACTGTCGTCACGCTCATCCGCGGTCCCGTGGGGACGATTGTCCACCTGGACGTTCAGCGGCTCGGCCAGGGCACGTTACATTTCGCGATCACCCGTCAGGACGTCGCGCCACCGGCGCTGAGCAGCGGCAACGTCTCTACGGGCGCGGGTGCACCGATCGGCTACGTCCACGTTTATGGTTTTACGTCCGACATGCCCCAGCAATTGCAGCAGGTGCTGCAGCAGTTTACGCAGCGGGGCGTCACCCAATGGATTATCGATTTACGCGACAACTCGGGCGGCACACTCCAGGCCCTGGTGCAGACGGCGAGCCTCTTTATTGCCCAGGGGCCGATTGCCGGTTTTCAGGATCGCTCCGGTCAGTCCCAGGACTTGACCGTTACCGGGCAGGGTACATTGTCGCCTCAGAAGGTGGTGCTGTTGGTGAACCAGGATAGCGCCTCCGCCAGCGAGATCTTCGCCGCCGCGATGCAGGAGCGCGCGGCAACGGCAGTGGTGGGATCGCGGACGGCGGGCTGCGTCGCCGTTGGGAAGTTTCAGTCCCTGGCCGATGGGTCGGCGATCGAATATGCCGTCGACAAGGTGTCGACGCCGGTGCAACACCGCGTGCTCAACGGAGCCGGCGTCATCCCCGATGTCCGTGTGGACTTGACGCTCGCCGACCTGGCCGCGACCAAGGATCCTCAACTGACGGCCGCCGTCGCGGTGCTGCAAGGTCGGCTGCCTCCGTCCACTCCTGCCGCGGCATCGACGCCTGTGCCGGCTGCGGGGGCCGGAGCAAAACTGATCCCCGGTGCGGCACCTTCCGCGGGAACCTAGTTGGCGCTCGGTACGCGCGGGTTAGGCGCGACTGAGCGACGAGCGGATACCGACCGCCTGGCCAAAGTTTGGAGCGCGCGAGACACGCATGCGTATTGCCGTCATCTCCGACATCCACGGCAACCTTCCGGCCCTGCAGGCCGTCATCGCGGACGCGGGCACGGTGGATACCTGGTGGTGTCTGGGCGATATCACCGGCTACGGCGCCAATCCGAACGAATGCGTCCGGTGTGTACGCGACCTCGGTGGCGTCGTCCTGGCCGGCAACCACGACGTCGCGGCAATCGGGTTGGCCAGCATCCCGAGCTTCAACAATCATGCCGCCCGTTGCTTGCGCTGGACGGCCCGGGTGCTGGAACCCGACCAGCGGACGTTTCTGCGTGAAGTGGCCGAATTACCCGTCCGCCTGGAGCGGGACCGCTTCACGCTCGTTCACGCCAGTCCACGGGATCCGGTCTGGGAGTATGTTGCGACGGGCCGGGAGGCGCTGGAGAACTTTCCCTTTTTCTCGTCCCAGTACTGCCTTGTTGGCCACACGCACGTTGCGGCCGCCTATGACGACCGCGGGCGGAATGTCATGGGCGACCTGATCGGCCCGGGTCAGCCTCTCGCCGACCGTCGTTTGCTCTGCAACCCCGGCGCGGTAGGGCAACCTCGCGATGGTGACTGGCGGGCGAGCTATCTGCTGCTCGACGACGACGGTCCCGGCTGGGAGTGGCGGCGAGTGGCGTACGATGTCGCGGACGCCGCGGCCCGAATACGGGCGGCAGGCTTGCCGGAGGTCGAGGCAGCCCGCCTTAGTCTGGGCCGGTAATGCTTACGGTGGGGAGAAGGACGTGCCAAGGGGCACGTCCTTCTCCCCACAACGAGCGGATCTATGTCGACGCCTACTTCAGTGTCACGAGCCAGGCGGTAATATCGGCCCGCTGCTGGGCGCTCAAGCTATTC
Source organism: Chloroflexota bacterium (assembly GCA_051003235.1). Classification (GTDB taxonomy): domain Bacteria; phylum Chloroflexota; class UBA4733; order UBA4733; family UBA4733; genus UBA4733. Next base: position 10,637 of record JBPCLN010000304.1, read on the forward strand.
GACGGCATGACGGAGCCGGCCTGGATCGGCGGGGCATAGGGCGCCGGGCGCTGCTTCGGATCAGCAATCTGGGTGTAAATCTGGTCCGCCGTGAGCATAGAACCGACTTTGGACAGATCGGGGCCGACCTGGGCGGTGGCCGCCGTGCCGGCCACCGTGTGACACGCCACGCAGCCGCCGGACCCAAGGAAGAGGGTCTTGCCGCTGTCGGCATTGCCGTTGCCGGGGTACGCCGATCCGCCGCCACCACCAGCGGTGGTAGCCGAACCGCTGCTATTGCCACAGGCGGCCAGCCCGACGGCCATCAGGGCGGCGAGTGAAACTCCCGCCAGGGTTTGCCGAATCATGTAAGCACCTCCTCGATTGCGCTTCCCGCCAACTGCGGGACAGAGCATGCATCCCACGTGCCACGCCGCCCAATCACTGCGGCCCATCCTGCCTAACCTTCCGGCGAGGCCGAACTGCTGCGAGTATACCCACGATAGCAGCGGGACGCTAGCACCGCGCGCAGCGCCCAGAGACCATTCTTCGGAATGGTGGCGCGGGACAGACGCCGGTGACAGCACGAAAGGAGCGCCACGCCGAAGCAGACGTGGCAGCGATCTCCGTTGCCAATGAAACTACCCTTCGGTCGAGCGATTCGCACTTGACACAGGCGGCACGGCGGGTATAATACCCCTACCCCGTAGGGGTAGGAGGCACAGTGGATTCGGACGTGGCCTTGCGGCTACGCAAGATCGAAGGGCAGGTCCGCGGCATTCAGCGGATGATCGACGACGGTCGCGCTTGCCCCGATTTGTTGACGCAGCTCATGGCGGTGCGCGCGGCCATTGACGGCGTGAGCATTTCGCTCTTGACGAACCATATGGATTCCTGCCTGGCGGGTGGCCAGCTTTCGGACGCGACGAAAGAGGTATTGGGCGATGCGCTGCGCATGTTCTTGCGGCTGAAAGCAGCAGATCTCAGCGAAGCCAGTTAGCCCTGTTCATTTTGATGGTCCCGGCAAAGCGGGCCCACCAGCAAGGAGAAATGTGATGGCAGTTGCCACCCCGGTCAGCGATGCCGAGTTCGATACCCAGGTGCTCAAGTCGGAGAAGCCGGTCCTCGTCGATTTCTGGGCGGCCTGGTGCGGCCCCTGCCGCATGGTCGGTCCAATCGTCGAACAACTGGCGAAAGAGTACCAGGAGGACTTGGCGGTCTACAAGCTAGACGTCGACAGCAACCAGAATACTGCGGTGCAGTATCAGGTACAGAGCATTCCCACCTTGATTCTGTTCAAGGACGGCAAGCCGGCCCAGCGCATCGTTGGCTATATGCCCAAGGAGCGCCTCCTCGCACAACTGAAGCCGCACCTGGATTTCGTCAGTTAGTGCGAACCAGCAACGGGGCGGGCCGCTCACGCCCCGAGCGACCCGCTTCGCCGACGGATCACGCCACGACGGCGCAACCGTCCGGCGCGGCACCGGCCAGGGCCACGAAGGGCAGTGATGGCGCAGCCTATGCGCTCATGCTCGAAGTAGAACGCTATGAATCGCTGGCGGAGGACATGGAGGAGTTGGACGTCGTTAGTCTGGCCGACCTCCGCCTTAAAATCGCCGATCTGCACCGTAAGCTCGACGATCTCGGGTAGGGTCTACCTCAATTTGGTTCGTCCCGGTGCCGGATGCTAGAATTACGTCTGGACGCCACGCCGATGCGATGGCGCTTGCAAGCCGAACATCCCGATGCAGGAGGCAATGCGTATCCATGGTGCGCCGAATAACGTGTCCGCAGTGCGGGCAGGACAGTTCCGTCGCCGATCCCAAGGCAGCTCTAGTCTGTGCGACGTGCGATCATCCAATGACGAAGTGGCTGCGTTTCAATCTACTGCTCGACCAGTGGTACGAGGCCAAGAAGTGGCGGAAAGACATCGTCCGGCCGGACGCCATGTACGTGCTGGAAATGCTCTGGACCGCGAACGGCATGGGCAAACAGATTTACGAAGCAACTTCGCCCAAGGATACGCCGTACTCCATCTTCGTATATACGGTGACGCGGGCGATCGCCCGGGGCATTGACGAGCAATGGGTGGAAATCATTGAACCGGCCTATCCGCTGGCCAACGATCCGATCTACCGCCTGAAGTTCACGGATCCTGACCGTCTGCCGGAAGAAATCAGCGCCCTCTATCCTGACGTCAACATGGACGAGGAGATCGTCGCCCCGGCCGGCGCCCTCACCGGCGCCGAATAGCTTTTGGTGGGTTAACGACAGGAGCCCGGGCTTTTCAACCCGGGCTCCGTTACGTTTGTGCCAGAGATCCGCCTCTACGGCTGTGTGAGTCTTATACCCTACGACCCGGCGCTAGTAGCCTTCTATTGGTCGAGTTACTGCAAAACCCGAGGCGCTACCTGGCGCTGCATTGGGCCCACCGTCACCGGTGATGGACGGGGGCCTCAGGAGTCCACCTGCCAGACTCCAAGTGTGGCCTGCGGTTCTTTCCGTTGGGTCACGAACCACACCTCCTCACTTGCATAGTGGAGTGTTGTCGACTTTTTGGAACCGTCGACACACTGCCACCATACCATGCCCATGGTATAGTCGTCAATCGCTTCGACCGCCAACTGGCGGCGGTACCGGTACGGCGATCGGCCTGGCGGCGCACGAGGCGCGGCCGGCAGCGCCCGCAACGCCACTGAGGAGAACACGGGATTATGGGTAAGATTATTCAATGGGTGCTGATGGCGGTCGGGGCCGGCACGCTGCTCAGCGTTGGGGCAGCGGTTGGCTATCTGGTCGTCGATGATTTCATGGTGCGCCGTCGCCAGAAAGAATTGGAAGCGGGCGAGCAGTCCGGCTCCCAGCCATCCGCCGTCCCAGCAAGTTAGGCACAGCGGAAGCCCGGTCCAGCGTCAGGGTCAGGATGTATAGTGCATCCTGGCCCTCTTTGCGTTCCCACCTGGACCGATCACGGACGGCGACAACAGAGGACTTGACAGCGTGCACGTGCTCAGTACCTCAATTCTAATTCCTCCCACGGACGAGGAACTTCTGGCGCCGCTGCGCGCGATCGGCGCCACTGTCGCCTATTCGCCATTCCCCGGTCGCCGTGCACCGGGCGAAATGGCGGCCCTCTTGCGCAACACCGACGCCATGCTCGCCGGCACGGACCCGATGACCGAGGCGGTGCTGGACGAGGCGCCGAAGCTGAAACTGATTGCCCGCGTCGGCGTTGGCTATGATGCGGTTGACGTCGAGGCCGCTCACCGGCGCGGCGTCACCGTCACGGTCACGCCCGGTGCTAACGAGCACGCCGTCGCCGACTACACCTTGGCCAGTATGCTGGCGCTGCTGCGCGGCGTCGTGCATAATCACGTCACCACCGCCGCCGGCGAGTGGAATCGCCGGCCGGGCGTCGATTTGAGCGGCAAGACGGTCGGCATCGTCGGCTTGGGGCGCATCGGCAAGCTCGTCGCGCGGCGCCTTGCCGGCTTTGACGTCCAACTCCTTGCTGCCGACCTCTACCCGGATGCTGCCTTCGCCGCCCAGTACGGTATCCGCTACGTCCCGCTAGATGACCTCCTGGTCGCGGCGGACGTCGTCACGTTTCACGTGTTACTGACGCCCGAGACACGGCATCTTCTCGACGCCCGCCGCCTCGCCTTGCTGAAACCCAGCGCCTTTGTCGTCAATACCTGCCGCGGTCCGGTGATCGACGAACGCGCCCTGGCCCAGGCGCTGACCGCCGGGCAACTGGCCGGAGCCGCTCTCGACGTGTTCGAGGAGGAACCACCGCGAGCGAGCCCCGTGCTGACGGCGCCGAACGTCCTCCTATCGCCGCATATCGCCGGGATCAGCAAAGAGGCGGCACGACGCATGGCGGAGATGGCGGTGGCGGAAGCAGTACGTTCTCTCCAGGGGCAGCCACCGCTGCATCCTGTGCACGTGTCCCCGTCCTTCGCCGCCAATCGACGTGACTAAGCGACACGATACCGGCCTTTCCAGGCAAGATTGGCGTAGTGGCCCTGTCATGCTCGGCCAACATCGGGTATAGTAGGCAGTGAAGCGGATCGCCGACGTTTGACGCTCCCTTCCGTGCTCCCCCCGGTCCCCGAATTTCGGATGGCGAGGTGTTCGAGCACATCCGGCAGTATTTTGCCTCCGTGCATCGTAGCCCGTTCGGGCGATGCAAAGGAGATTGCCGAACGAGGATTGCCGCCTTTGGGGCTGCCTGTTTGACTACCCACGAGACACCGACCAGCGACGATGCTCGTCGTTCGAGCGCTCGTAGTTAGAGAAGGTTTTTGTGCATGCAACACGACGAAAACACGCCGCTCGTTGAGCTTGCTCCGGCTGGTGAGCAGGAGGTAACCCCCGCGAGCGAGGCGCCGGTTCGCCGTCGCCTGCGCCGGGTCACACCAGCCCCGACCAACCTCGGCGGGACGCCTGAAGCTCCCGCCGCTCTGCCGACACCGCGCCCTTCCCGTTCGCGGAGTCGTGCCCAGACATCCCTCCTCCCCGACGCCGGCGGCGCAGGCGACTTGGCCTCCGATGCCCCAACTCCGCTTGCGGCGCCGGTACCCATCGCGGAGGCGTTGCAGCCAGCGCCAGACACTCGCCAGCCGGTATCGAGCGCAGCAGAGGGAGCAAGCGCTCACGAAGCACAGTTGAATGGTATCGCAGACACGGCGGCGGAGTCCGCCGCCGGCAGTGGAGACTCTGTCGAGACGGAACGCGGCACGGGACGGCGGCGGCGAAGCAGGCGCGGACGACGGCCGGACTCGCGCGACGATGGCGACGCGGAAATCAGCGCCGACGGTACGGACTGCTCACTTGCCGCCGATGAGCGACTTTCCCCGCCGGCGTCGCCGGAACCACAATTGGACGGCCGGCGCGATGCCGGAACGGAGTTCGACGCCCCGGTCCGGGATAACGGCGCGCCGAGCCAGGAGCCACCGACCTACCGGGGCAATCCGGTACGGCGCGATGGCAATGACTATGCCTCCGGCGCGGATGGTCGGGAGGTTCGGCAAAGCTCGCCTTACGACCGCCCCAACCGCTCCGATGGACGCAACCGGCGTGACTGGCGGGAGCAGCCGGAGAGCCGAGAGCCGCGTGATGGCCAGCGTCAACAGCCACGTGACCGACAGATGCCCCTGCGAGACCGGGGTTACGTCCAAGGACGCGACGGCCGCCAGAACAGCAGCGGCAACCGCGAGCAAGGTCGCGACAACCAACCATACCGGGACGCCTCCCGCGATAGCGCCGGCTATCGAGAGCCGGCGGGCTACCGCGACGCCGCCCCCCGGGAGGCACCGGTCCGCGACCGCGGCCCGGAGACCGTTCCGGCCGTGCGCCCGACGGAAGTGGTGACCCGTGGCTACGTCGTCGCCATTGACCAGAATCAGAACCAGTGGCAACTGCGGACGCACGGCCACCTACCCAGCCCCCAGGACGCCACGATCCCCCTTGCCGTCATTCGCGCTCACGACGTGCGCATGGGCGACGAGGTTGTCGGGCTCGTGCGCAGCGCCGCCCCTGGCCGCCGCTTTGGCGAACTGCTCGATGTGCAGAGCATTAACGGCGTGCCTATCGACCGAGCGACGAAGCGGCCGCGCTTTGACGACCTGACGCCGATCTATCCGGAGCGTCACCTACGGCTGGAGAGGCCGGAATCGATCACGGCGCGCTTGATCGACATTGTCTGCCCGATCGGCTTTGGCCAGCGCGCCATGATCGTGTCACCGCCTAAAGCGGGCAAAACGACCATCCTGAAGGAGATCGGGCGTAGCATCAACGTCAACTATCCCGACGTCAAGCTAATCGTCTGTCTGGTCGGCGAGCGGCCGGAAGAGGTGACCGACCTGGCCAAGAGCCTGCAAGGCGAAGTAATCAGTTCCACCTTCGACGAGGCGATCAGCCATCACACAGAACTGGCGGAGATCACGATCGAACGGGCCCGCCGCCTCGTCGAATCCGGCTTCGACGTCGTTGTCCTCCTCGATTCGGTGACGCGCCTCGCCCGCGCCTATAACCTGGCGGCGCCGGGCGACAGTCGCAGCCTTTCCGGCGGTATGGCCACGACGGCGCTCTACCCGCCCAAGCGCTTCTTCGGCGCCGCTCGCGCCCTACAGGAGGGTGGCAGCCTGACCGTCATCGCCACCTGCCTGATCGATACGAACAGCCGGCTGGACGACGTGATCTATGAAGAGCTGAAGGGCACCGGCAACATGGAGTTGGTGCTGGATCGCCGGCTTTCGGAGGAGCGGGTCTTCCCGGCGATCGACATTGTGAAGTCCAGCACCCGGCGGGAAGAGCTCCTGCTCCAGCCGAATGAACTGACGGCCGTCACCCGCCTGCGCCGGGCCCTGGCCATGGGCAACGACCAGGTGAACAACACTCAGCGCATCGTCCAGCAAATGGAACGCACCCGCACCAACGCCGAGTTCCTGGCGTCCCTCCTGACACAAAGCTCCGCCCGCTAACACCGGGCTCTGAGGGGTCGGCGACCGCGTGACCGGTCAGATCGGGACGGTCACGCCTTTGGCGTTGCTCTCGTAGGCGGCCAGCGCGGCGCGAACCGCGGCGATGCCGTCGTCCGGTGTGACAAAGGGCGCTTCCTCGCCCCGGGCGGCGGCCAGAAAATGCTTCACCTGTTCGGCGTTGTTGTTGCCTTCCGGGATCCGGATCGTCTGGGGCGCGGTATCGCCATTGCGATAGGCGATCACATCGTTGCCGCTCAGGTCGATCGTGCCGTTCTCGCAGATCATATGGAAGAGCAAGGTATAGCTGGGCGGCCAGGTCCAACTGCA
>JBPCLN010000305.1:0-3802 GCA_051003235.1 Chloroflexota bacterium
CTCGACCTCCTGCGTGGCCCCTCCTCCTATTACCCTCACGGTCAGGTCGATATCTTCTTGCACGAGGGGCTGCTCGATGACGCCATCGCTGCCGTCGATCAAGGAGCCACGCACGAACTGGTCGAACGTGTGGTTGATGCAGTGCTCGCTACCCACCCGGATTGGGCCATCCAGATGAGCCGCCGGCAGGCGGAGGCGATCATGAACGCCGCCAAGGCCCAATACTACGTCGCTGCTGCCGGTTGGCTGCGCCGGATGCGCACCGCTTACCAGGCGACCGGCCGCGAGGCCGACTGGCAATCCTACCTTCAGACGCTGCTCGAACACCATCGCCGCAAGCGCAATCTCATGCCACTGCTCACGGCGCTGCGCTGACGGGCGCATCTTCCGCAGGTTCAGGAGGGCGTGGCGAGTCCGCCCGTGTCCCGTTGCCCCTGGTGTACGTGGGGGATCAGGTTTTGGCGCAGCCCGACGGCGTCAAGTACCTGCTGGCGACAAGGCACAGTTCACGCCTGATGGCGATGGGTACCCAGATACCCGCTGCCTGGCCGTATTGGCGTGGTAGAGTAGCCATGGCACATTGCCACAATCCCAATGGAGGTAACCATGCGGGTGAGGCTATCGGTTGACGTGGAACCTGAACTGAAGCGACGGCTGAAGGTAACGGCGGCGCTGCGGAACATGTCGGTCAAGGCGCTTATTGAGCAGGCCATCGATCGCGAACTCGATACAGAGTCGGCTGAAGGTGATGCGCTGTATCGCCTATGGATGGGCAGCGACCTCTCGCGCCTGGGGAGCTATGAGCCGTACCAGTGGCAGGCTGGTGAGCTCGATGAGGGTGAGCCGCCGACGCTGGAGCGTACTCATGGCCGATAGATTGAGGATTGGCAGTATCGTTACTGCATTGTTTCCAGAGCACCACCCTGGTGCTCACGAGCAGGAAGGATATCGGCCCGCCGTTGTGGTTGGCTTGCCGCTGCTCGCGGGGAGGCCGCGTTTCGAGTCCGTGATCGTCGTGCCGTTTACAACCGATCATAGCCAGGAATGGGCGCTACGCAGCCCACGACTCTACCCGCGCTTTCCCGTCGGCATCGCCGGTCTCCGGTCTCCGTCTATCTGCCTACTGGATCAAGCGCGAGCCCTGTCCATTGAGAGGATGCATCGGCTCCGTGGATGGCTGAACGAGGCCGAGTACGAGCCCGTCCGGGACGGCCTGAGGCTCGTGTTTGGTGAGCATGTGAAGAATTGAAATGACTGGTAAGGCGTATGAAAAAGGGAGGGAGTCCGAAATCCTCACCGCTTTGGTAAGAGGCCGTTCGTGCCGCCTATCCTCTTACTGAACCTTTCAGCATGCGGCTAATCAATAATAGCGGCGCTGACCGCGTGCTCGATGAGCTCCGGCAGTGCATCACCGCGCGCAGTACGTTGGACATCGCGACGCCCGCGTTTTCGCTCTTTGCCTACGCGGAACTGTTTGACCTGCTAACGACGCTGGCCCATAGCCGCGTGGTCCTGCCAGCGCAGACTGTTGCCAGCCCAGCTTTGCTCGGTGCGGAAGGGGATCGGGCCTATCGTAACCGGTTGGTGACGCGGTGGCTCGCCAGAGCGTGTGCCATCTGGCTGGAGGCGAAGGTTGACGTGCGGGCTGTTCCCGGCGTGATCGCCCAATCGACGCTCAGCGTCGGCAGCGCCGGCGCGGCTCCGACACGCGTCATCACGGGCACCTGCTCGTTCACCACGGATGGCCTTGGGCTCACAGCCGGCAATGGCCTCAGCCTTGTTCAGGTAGCAGAAAGTGCCGACGAGTGCGCAACGCTTGGCGCCTGGTTCACCTCGCTTTGGAACAGCCTCCCTGCCTCCGCCGAGGCCAAGCGCGCTTTGCTGGCTCAGCTCCGGGAACTCGCCGCCGATCACCCACCGGCGCTCGTCTACTTCCTCACGCTCTACCACCTGTTCATAGACCTCACTGGGGATCTGGATGAAGAGCGAATCGTCAAGTCCGCCACCGGCATCCGTGACACCGTGGTCTGGCGCAAGCTGTACAAGTTTCAACGCGACGGCGTGATCGGGGCCATCGACAAGCTGGAGCGTTTTGGCGGCTGCATCATCGCCGATAGCGTTGGGTTGGGCAAGACCTTCGAGGCGCTGGCCGTCATCAAGTACCACGAGTTGCGCAACGACCGCGTGCTGGTGCTTGTGCCGAAGCGCCTGCGCGACAACTGGACGCTCTACAAGTCGAACGATCGCCGCAACGTGCTGGCGTCCGATCGCTTCAACTACGACATCCTCAACCACACGGACCTCTCCCGCGAGGGTGGACAGTCCGGCGACATGGATCTCGCCTTTGTGAAGTGGGGCAACTACGATCTGGTGGTCATCGACGAGTCGCACAATTTCCGAAACAAGAAGACGCCACGCCAGGGCGAGGAGACGCGCTACGACCACCTCATGCGCCGCATTATCCAGGAGGGCGTCAAGACGCGCGTCCTGATGCTCTCCGCCACCCCGGTCAACAACCGGCTGGCCGACCTCAAGAACCAGCTCGCCTTCGTGACGGAGGGCAACGACAAGGCGCTGGCGGCGCAGGGCATCGCCAGCGTGGAGAGCACGATCCGCGGCGCGCAGCAGCAGTTCAACCGCTGGCTCGGTCTGGTGGAAGCGGAGCGGCGGCCCGCTCGGTTGATGGACATGCTGGGCTTCGACTACTTCAAGCTGCTCGACCTGCTGACGATCGCTCGCTCCCGCAAGCACATTCAGAAGTACTACGGCATCGCCGAGACCGGCCGCTTTCCAGGGCGGCTTCGCCCGATCAACATCAAACCGGACGTTGATAGCGCCGGCCAGTTCTCCCCTATTCGGGACATGAACAACGAGATTCGCCGTCTGCATCTTGCCGCCTACGCGCCGCTCAGCTACGTGCTGCCAAGCAAACAGGCCGCCTATAACGCCCGCTACAGCCAGAAGGTGCGCGGCGGCACGGGCACGTTCCGGCAACTGGACCGCGAAGAGAGTCTGGTGCATCTGCTCCGCGTCAACGTCCTCAAGCGCATGGAAAGCTCAGTGGCCTCGTTCGCGCTGACCCTCCAGCGGCAGCTCGCGGCCATTGATGCCATGCTGGCGAAGATCGCAGCGAACGCCGAGGATATGGAAGAACGCTTCATTGATGAGGTGGATATCGACGATCCGGCGTTCGAGAGCCTGCTCGTCGGGCACAAAGTCAAGGTGCTGCTGGCCGATGTCGACACCGTGCGCTGGCGCCAGGACCTGACAGAGGACCGCGACCGCGTCGCTGCCCTGCTGGTCGAAGCACGCCAGGTGGGCACGCCACGCGACGCCAAGCTGGCGGCCTTACGCGCCGTTATCGAAAAGAAGTGCCGCCAGCCGCTGAACGCCGGCAACCGCAAGGTGATTGTGTTCACCGCCTTCGCTGATACTGCGCAGTATCTCTACACGCACCTGGCCACCTGGGCGCGCGACGAACTCGGGCTGCATACGGCGCTGGTGACCGGCGCCGGCTCCAACCAGACGACGCTCCCGGGACTGCGCCGTGACCTCGGCAGCATCCTGACCGCCTTCGCCCCGCGCGCCAAGGAGCGGCCGGCGGAGTTCGCCGGGGAGGGAGAGCTCGACCTGCTGATCGCCACCGACTGCATCAGCGAAGGCCAGAATCTGCAAGACTGCGACATGCTGATCAACTACGACATCCACTGGAACCCTGTGCGCATCATCCAGCGCTTCGGGCGCATCGACCGCATCGGCTCGCCGAACGACAGCATCCAACTGGTGAACTTCTGGCCCAACC
>JBPCLN010000306.1:0-12688 GCA_051003235.1 Chloroflexota bacterium
GATCAATGTCCGGCAGCATGCTCCCAGTGTAGGCTACTCCGACACCCAGTCACAAGCCCATCGCACCACCAGCCAGCGAACGCCTGCTGCTCCTCCACTCCTTTACCCCGCTTTTTTGAGGTGATACATTGTTAGCCACGACATGTCCGTGCATGCGGAACTGGTGGACCGCGTGGCGGTGATGTACGCCGGCCAGATCGTGGAGGTACGTCCGGTCCGCCAGGTCTTCAAGGAGCCGTTACACCCGTATACCCAGGGCTTGATCGGCGCGATTCCTCAGGTGGGCGGCGCACGCATCCGCCTGGAGGGTATCGGGGGTAGCGCGCCCAACCCGACCCAATGGCCCGAAGGGTGCCGCTTCCATACGCGCTGTCGCTTCGCGACGGCGTATTGCCACGCCGTCCATCCGGAGCTGTTGCCGGCGCCGGACCGCGCCGCCGATCCCCAGGCCCCACCGGCGCTCGTTGCCTGTCATCTGTATCACCATGCAGCGGAAATGGGGCGAACCGATGGCCGATAGTGAGAAGCTGATCGAACTGAGCGCTGTCAGCCAGGTCTTTCGTGGCGCGGCTTTTCGCCAGGTCGGCGGCGAATTATCGGCGGTCGACTACGTCTCCCTCCAACTCACGGCCGACCCGCCGCACATCACCAGCCTGGTCGGTGAAAGCGGTAGCGGTAAGAGCACCATTGCCCGGATAATACTCGGACTGCAACGCCCGACCAACGGCCGCGTCACGTATTACGGCAAAGATATCTACAACCTGCACGGCGAGGACTTCCAGCGTTACCGGCGGGACGTGCAGGCCGTCTTTCAGGACCCTTACGGCATCTTTAACCCGTTTTATCGCGTGGATCGGGTGTTCTGGACGGCGATCAAGAAATTCAAGCTCGCCAAATCGCATCAGGGCGGCGACGATCTGATTGCGGAGTCGCTCGAGGCGGTCGGCTTGCGTCCGAACGACGTGTTGGGGCGCTATCCCCATCAAATCAGCGGCGGGCAGCGTCAGCGCATCATGCTCGCCCGCGCCTACATGTGCCGGCCGTCTTTCATCTTTGCCGACGAACCCGTATCGATGCTCGACGCCGCCGTGCGGGTGCTGTGCCTCAACGTGCTGCTCGACTTCAAGCAGAAGTACGGCATGACGACCCTGTTCATCACCCACGACCTGTCTACCGCCTACTACGTCGGAGGAGAGGCGTTAGTGATCTCCAAGGGCCAGATTGTCGAACGCGGGGCGGTAGACGACGTGTTGGTTCACCCGACGCATCCCCACACCCAGATGCTGCTCTCATCGCTGCCCGCGCCGGACCCGGACGCGCGCTGGCACGACAAGCTCAACGACACCGAGATTGCCCAGCGCGCGGCCGCAGAGAACGTCCACCTTGCCGCAGAAGGCGTCACTGCGCCATGAGCGTTTCGGCGGATGTCCGTCTGGTGGGCCACACCCGACGCTAAAGCGTCGGGCTACGTCCACGAAGCCCCGTGAACGGGGCTGTAGACGACGGGGGGAGCGGTATGCCGAGCGTACCCAGCCTGCTTTAGCAGGCTTTGCGGGTACCCGCCGCAGCGGGTGGTTAGCCCGCCCATTTATGGGCGGGTGACTCCCCGCCCCACTGCCTCCAAACACGTCGTCTCGGCCGAGCGGATAGCGGCATCAAGGATGGCCATTGCGTCTAGATTGAAGCCGACTTGCAGGGTCTCGTGGAGTTGTTCTCCTGTCTCCAGGTGATGGACAAACTCCTCGGCCAGGGTGGCGCGACCGGGCAGTAAGGGGTCGCCTGGGATCAGGCGCGCCTCGCTGCCCTTCCCTTGGATGAGTCGAACAATCTGGTCCGTGCCGCTGCGTTCTACCACCATCGTGCCGGTCTCTCCGTACAGGATCGGCCCGGTGGGTATACCGTGATCGATCGTCGTCCAGGTCGCTTCGAGTAGCGCGAGCGCCCTCGGGAAGCGCACTATGACGACCGCATTGTCCTCCGCATCCCCATAGGGACTGTTCAGGTTGGCGGTATAGCCGAATACAGCCTCGGCCGGCGTGCCGGCAAACCAGCGGGCCAGACATGCGCCATAGCAACAGTAGTCGAGCAGGACGCCGCCGCCGGTCGCCTTCTGGTGCCACCAGGTGGCGCCCTTCTGCTCGTCGGTCATCGGCAGCGCCGTGCCGTTGACACCAGGGTGCGTAGAACCGTGGGAGAGCGGTCCCATGGAGCCGGCCCGCCACTTCACTTCCAGCAGCCGACCGATGGCGCCGGCATCAAGGAGCTCCTTGGCTTTGCGCACCGCCGGGCTCCAGGTGGTGGGCCAGTTGACCATAAGTTCGACGCCGGCCGCGTGCGCCGCGCCGGCCATGGCCAGGGCTTCCGCCAGCGATGCCGCCATCGGCTTTTCGGTGACCATGTGGATCCCGTGGGCCGCTATCGCCTTGGCCACCTCGCCATGCCGGGCGTTCTCCGGACAGAACAGCACGATGTCGAAGCCCTCCCGTTCCAGCATCTCGTTATAGTCAGCGTAGGCCTTGGGAATGCCGATATCCTGCTGGGCGTGTTCCAAGTTCCACTGGCGGGTAAAGCGCGCCTTGACCAATTCCGGCATCGCTGGAACGGTGTCGGCGCAGGCGATCCATTGGACATTGGGCAACGCGGCAAACGCCCGCATGTGTTCGTTGATGTGCATGTGCGCGAAGCCGATCACGCCAACTCGGTAGGTCTTTGCCATGCGTGGAATTCATCCTCCCCAAACGAAGTCCGACTTATTGAGTAGTTGAAGAGAGTCTACTCTGCATCCTGAATCGTTGCCAGATCCTTGCGCCAGCGGCGGCGGAAGGAAGGTCGGATCGTCGCTTCCGGCGATTGGCAGGTGAGGCCGCCATCGACGGCCAGCACGCTGCCGGTCACAAACGCCGCCTCGTCCGACGCCAGGTAGAGGGCGGCGAAAGCAACGTCCTGGGGCCGGCCCCACCGGCCCACCAGATAGGGATCGCGACTGCCGCGGGCCTCCGCGCCGTCCGCCAACATGCGCGCCTCCGTCTGCTCGTTGACGATAAGGCCCGGGCAGATCGCGTTGACTCGGATGCCCGCCAGCCCGTAATCGATGGCCAGATTGCGCGTGAGGCCAATGACGCCACTCTTGGCGGCGCTATAGGCGGCAAAGCTGGGGTTGGAGATCAGGCCATTGGCGGAGGAGATATTGACAATGGCGCCGCCCCCGACCTTGCGCATTTCCGGGATGCAGTGCTTTGCGCCCAGATAGACCGACTTTAAGGTGACGGCGATAGAACGGTCCCAGTCCGCCTCTTCCAGGTCGACGGCCGGCACGGCTCGCGTCCAGGAGGCGCTATTGACGAGGATGTCCAACCGTCCATAGGCCTGGACCGTCTGCTCGACGACCATTCGCCAGTCATCGCCGTTGGAAGCGTCTCCGCGGACCACGAGCGCTTCGCCGCCGCCCTGCCGGATGGCGGCGGCCGTCTCCTCGGCTGCTCGTGTCTGGATATCCACAAGGGTAACGCGCGCCCCTTCCTGCGCGAAGAGTTGGGGGATCGCCCGGCCGATGCCGGGCCCGGCCCCCGTGACGACGGCAACCTTGTCTCGTAGTCTGGTCATCTTTTCTCCCTCTTCGAACCTGGCTCAGCAGGTACCTATTATGACGATGCTATACTGCCGCCGGTTCAGTTCACCGGCGATGGTGACGCACGGTTGGTGAACGCTGACCTCGGCAAGAAGGAGACCCGCCCTCATGACCACCGTGAAGACCGGCATCATCGGCTGCGGCGGCATCGCGCGGCGCCACGCCGCCGCCTACGCCGATTTGGGTCAGGCCGAGCTCGTCGCCGTCTGTGACGCCATTTCGGAGCGGGCCCAGCAGTTTGCTGCCCAATTCGGGGCGACCGCCTTTAGCGATCCGGCGACGATGCTGCGGCAGTCCGGCGTGCAGGCGGTGTCGATATGCACGCCGCATCCACTCCACCCGCCGTTGCTGGTGCTGGCGGCGGAGCACGGCGTCCATGCGATCACCGAGAAGCCGATGGGCATCACCCTGGCCGAGTGTGATCGGGCCATTGCCGCCGCCCAGCGCGCCGGTACCAAGCAAGGGGTCATTTTTCAGCGGCGCTTCTGGCCCGCGGCATTGCGACTGCGCGCCGCCCTCGACGCCGACAAACTGGGCACGCCCGTCCTCGGTAGTTGCCATGTGCGCTTTTCGCGGCCGCCCGAGTACTATGCGCACGACGCCTGGCGCGGCAAGTGGGCGAGCGAAGGCGGCGGCGTCCTCGTCAACCAGGCGGTGCATGCCATCGACATGTTCCAGTGGTACATGGGGCCGGTGGCCCGCCTGAGCGGCCGCTGGAGCAATCTCACCCACCCCTATATCGAAGTGGAGGACACCGCGGTGGCCTCGCTGCAGTTCCAGAACGGCGCGCTCGGTACGATTGAGGCAAGCGTGTCGCCAAACAAGACCAGCTACAGCGTAGCCCGTATCGTCGTCTATGGTAGCAACGGCGGCTGGGCGTCCGTCACCGAGCAACCGGAAGGACGCGTTGGACTCAACGACGTCTGGGAGATTCCGGGCGAGGAGGAGGAGGGACGCCGCCGGTACCAGGAGGACACCACTCGCAACGAATTCATGTTCGAGTCCGCCGCCGCCGGCGCGGCGGTGACCTCCTATCACCAGTTGCAGTTGGCAGACTTCCTCGACGCCATTATTGCCGACCGCCAGCCGCTGGTGAACGGCGAAGAAGGACGCAAAGCCGTCGAAATCATCCAGGCGATCTATCGCTCCGGCCAGACTGGTCAGGACATCCCCTTCCCCCTGGCCGACCGGACTTCCGCCATCGCGCCATGATCCCGCCCACCGTGCAGCGCGGCACGGAGGGCCGCTGCCGATTTACCCTCGCTGAAAAGCCCCAGGTACTGCGGCGATCGCGTGCGCCCAGATGCCGGCGGTGATTGCAGCGGCAACGCAGCACCAGCCGCGCTTCTGCCCAACCTGCGGCACGCCCCTGACGTCCCAACGCCACGGCACTCAGGACCGTCCAACTTGCCCGGCGTGCGGATTTGTCTACTTCGCCGATCCCAAGGTGGCCGTGGCCGTCGTGATTACCGCCAACGGGCGCGTGCTCCTCGGACGCCGCAGCAACGAGCCGGGGCGCGGCCTCTGGGCGTTGCCCGCCGGCTACGTCGACCGCGGCGAAGCGCTGGAAGCGGCCGCCGCCCGCGAGGCGCAGGAGGAGTTGAACGTCGCCGTCGCCATTAACCGCCTGATCGGCCTCTACTCCACGAATGGTGATCCAGTGATCCTGGCCGTCTACGCGGCAACTATCATCAGTGGCGAACCGCATGCCGGCGACGATCTGGATGCTGTGGGCTATTTCGCCAGGGACGGGCTGCCGGAGTTGGCTTTCGCGCGGGACGAGGAGATTGTGCGGGGGGAACTAGCGGCACAACGAGCGTGATCATCAGTGCCGCGCCCCCCTCAGCCGGCGTCTGGGGCTTGGTACACTGAGGGCGAACTGCCATCCCGCAGGAAATGGAGCACGTGAACGCAATGGTCACGACACAACGCTGGCGATCGCAGGACCTGGGCGCCCTTCCGGACGACAACCAACGCTATGAAATCATTGATGGGGAGTTGTTTGTGTCAAAGCAGCCCCGTATTGAACATCAATTCGCCTGTCAGCAGATCGGCGCGGCGCTCCAGGCCTGGAGTACAGATCATCAGAGTGGCCGTGCCGTGCCGGCGCCGGGCGTGATCTTTTCCGAGGATAACGACGTCGCGCCGGACGTGGTGTGGGTCAGCACCGATCGCCTCAAGGCAATTCTCGGCGCCGATGGCCATCTCCACGGCACGCCGGAACTCGTCGTTGAGGTGCTATCGCCAGGCGCCAAGAACACGGCTCGCGACCGCCGGGCCAAACTTGGTTTGCATTCGCGGAGCGACGTGGATGAATACTGGATTATCGACTGGCTGCTCCAGGAGGTGAGCGTCTACCGGCGCGATGGTGGAAGTCTTCGCTTGGAACGGACAGTAGGAGCCGGTGACTGGTTAGAGACGCCGCTTCTTCCTGGTTTTCGTATCGCCGTTGCGGAACTTGCCTGGAGGCTACCGGCCTAAATGACCGCCTGACGCGGTATACTGGTAATTCGTACAAGAGAAGAGATGTCCTCCGAAGGGGCAGTCGCCGGTCGTACGGCGGCGGTCCCTTCGCTTCGTGTTTGGAGCCTGTTCGTCATGACCACGCCACCCGCCTTTCGAAATGTCGCCATTATCGCCCACGTCGACCATGGCAAAACCACCCTGGTTGATGCCATGCTCAAGCAGTCGCATATCTTCCGCGACAATCAGGTGGTCGGCGAACTGATTATGGACTCCAACGACCTGGAACGCGAACGCGGCATCACCATCCTTGCCAAGAACACGGCCATCGTCTATCACGATGTCAAAATCAATATCATCGACACGCCCGGCCATGCCGACTTCGGGGGGGAAGTCGAGCGCGTTCTGAACATGGCCGATGGCTGCCTCCTGCTGGTAGACGCCGTGGAAGGGCCGATGCCGCAGACCCGCTTCGTGCTGCGCGCCGCATTGGCGCTGGGCCTGCGCCCTATCGTCATCATCAATAAGATCGACCGCGCCTCCGCCCGTGTCAGCGACGGGCTGGAAGCCATCCACGACCTGTTCCTGGAACTGGCGACCGATGCGGAACAGCTCGACTTTCCGGTGCTCTATGCCATCGGGCGCAACGGCACTGCCGCGCTTAGCCTGGAGGATCCGCAGCTTGACCTCCGTCCGCTCTTCGACACCATCCTGGAGGTGGTGCCGCCGCCGCACGTCCAGCAGGAAGGCGGCCTGCAGTTGCTGGTCACGGCGTTGGACTACGACAATCACAAAGGGCGCATCGCCATCGGTCGTGTCACCCGCGGCACGATCCATCGCGGCGAGCCGATCGTCCGTCTCAAGCGTGACGGTGAGATCACCCGCCATACCATCACCTACCTTTTCACGCACCTCGGGCTGGAGCGCATTCCAGTGGACGAGGCGCCGGCCGGCGATATCGTGGCCTTGACCGGCATCGACGACGCCGGGATTGGGGAGACGCTTGCCGACCCGACGGCGCCGGAGGCGTTGCCGACGATCAGCATCTCCGAGCCGACGGTCGAAATCACGGTCGGCGTCAGCACTTCGCCGATGGCCGGACGGGAGGGCAAGTTCGTCACCTCGCGCCAGCTTGGCAGCCGCCTCTACCGCGAACTGGCGACCAACGTCGCCTTGCGGGTGGAAGACACGTCTGAGCCCGACGTGTTCCGTGTTTCCGGGCGCGGTGAACTGCACCTGGCCGTGCTGATCGAAACGATGCGCCGCGAAGGCTTCGAGTTCCAGGTCAGCCGGCCGGAGGTCATCTTCAAGTCCGGCGAACACGGCGAGCGCCTGGAGCCGGTGGAACGGGCCACGGTCGACGTCATCGACGAGTACGTCGGTGCGGTCACGGAACTGCTCAGCCAGCGACGCGGCCAGATGGTCAACCTTTTTGCCGATGGCCGTGGCAACACGCGGCTGGAGTACGACATACCGACGCGCGGGCTGATCGGCCTGCGTAACGCCTTGCTCACCGCCACGCGGGGCGAAGCGGTCGTCCATTCCATTCTGCTGGGCTATGAACCGTACCAGGGTGACCTGCCAGTCGTGCGGGCTGGAGCGCTGGTCGCCTCCGAAGCCGGCACCGCCGTCACCTATGGCCTGAACAACGCCCAGGCGCGGGGCATCACCTTTATTGAGGCCGGCACGCCCGTCTACGAGGGCATGGTCGTGGGCATGCAGACCCGCCAGGGCGACATGCAGATCAACGTCTGCCGCGAAAAGCAGAAGACCAACGTCCGTTCGTCCACGTCCGACTTCACGATCCAGTTGACGCCGGCTGTCAAGTTCAGCCTGGAGCAGTCGCTGGACTTCCTCAGCCGTGACGAACTCCTGGAAGTAACGCCCCAGAACTTGCGGCTACGCAAGCGCTTCCTGACCGACAACGAACGCGCCAAGGCCCGTGACAAAGAGTTGCGATCGCGCGAGTTAGTGCTCGCCTAACCGCGAGTCCTATCCTCCTCTGTTACCTTCGCCGGATCGAACATCGCCAGCAAGGGCGGTTCGCCCGTCGTTCGATGATTGACATCGTCGGGCCCACCGGACGCTGCTATTCGATTAGCGACTTCGTCGATATCGCGCCACATCAGGATGGCATCAAGCGCCTGCCGCACCGCGTCGGAATCGCTTTTTGCCTCGTACAGCGCGCGCAAGCGAGCGAGGTCTGCCGGGTTCAGGAGCAGATTGCGGCGTACCAAAGGCTTGGCGGACTGAATTCGGGAACGCCCGCGCGGCTTTCTGCCATTCGCAATCGAAGCGTCTGCAGCCAATCGCCACCCTCCTTCCCCACCGACGATTCAGCGCATCACTTTGCCAGAGTATACACGACAAACCACCCTGGATGGACGGCATTGACCTGACGTGTTCCCGTTGACAATGACTCCGGCATGCGTTATTCTCTACCTTGTAATAAACCGAGACTCTGTTTATGATTAGGTACCGGAAACCATGGCGCGTGTCGTCAACAAAGCAGCCTATGCAGCCCGCCGCGACGCCATACTCGACGCGGCCCAGCGTGCTGTCGAGACCAAGGGCTACGAGCAGATGGCTATCGCCGACCTGCTCGGCGAGCTACAGATTTCCTCCGGGGCGTTCTACCATTACTTTGACTCCAAACCGGCGTTGCTCGTGACGCTGATCGAACGCATGGCAGACCAAGTAGAACCACTCGTCCTGCCCATCGTCCACGACGCCGAGCTCTCCGCTCTGGAGAAACTGCAGCGTTTCTTTTCCACAATCGATCGCCGGAAACTCGAGCATAAGGCGCTGGTACTCGCCTACCTGCGGGTCTGGTACGCCGATGAGAATGCCATCGTGCGTCACAAACTCTATCTCGTCAGAATCAGACGCTTCACTGCCTGGCTGGAGGCAATCATCCAGGAAGGAGTCGCCGAAGGCGTCTTCACGACTCCCTATCCTGATCAGGCGGCGCGAATGATCATCTCCCTCTTTGAAGACGTTGGATACGCCACCGTCGATCTTCTCCTCGCAGCGGAACACGCGTCTTCCGACATGACTCGCTTCGAACGGATCGTCGAGGCGTGCACTGATGCGCTGGAGCGCGTCCTGGGAGCGCCAACGGGTTGCTTGCAGCGCGACTGGCGCGTAGAACTTGCGCCATGGCTGGTCCCGCCCTCCTTTGGAAAGCAGGAACAAGCGGGGCAACCACAGGCCTTTGCTGAACGAAAGGATAGGACGAAGGGCGCTGAAGATCGAGCATTGGAGCATCAGAGGAGAAAGAAGACGGTGACATGACCGCGATTATCGAAGTAGACAGCCTGACCAAGCGCTACGGTAGCAAGCGCGGTATTACCGATGTATCCTTCCAGGTGGAAGAAGGTGAGGTCTTTGGCTTTCTCGGCCCCAATGGCGCGGGCAAAACGACGACGATTCGCCTGTTAATGGCCCTGCTGCGCGCCGACGCGGGCACGGCGCGCATCGCCGGGCTGGATGTCTGGCAGCAATCGGTGGCGATCAAGCGGCTGACCGGCTATCTGCCGGGCGAGCTCTCGCTCGACCCCAAAATGACCGGCGGACAAATTCTTGAGTACTTCGGGCACCTGCGCGGCGGCATCGATCAGGCCTATCTGCAGCAACTGATTGCCCGGCTGGACTTTGACCCCAGCCGCAAGTTTCGCCAGTATTCCAGCGGCAACAAACGCAAGATCGGTATCATTCAAGCCTTTATGCACCGCCCACGTCTGCTAATTCTCGATGAGCCCACCAGCGGCCTGGACCCGTTGAACCAGCAGGAGTTTGACCGCATGGTTATGGAAGTGCGCGACGACGGGCGCACAGTCTTGCTCTCTTCGCACATCCTGACCGAGGTGGAGCAAACGTGCCGACGCGTCGCCATTGTTCGCGACGGCCAACTCGTGCGCGTGGGCCGCGTCGAGGACCTGATGGACATCAAACGCCACGAAATCACTATCACCTTTGCCGATGCAGCGCCCAGCCCGGCATTCCAGGGACTGGAGGGTGTGGAGGAGGTGGAAACGCTGGCCGACGGCCACACCCTGCGCCTACGGATGCAGGGTCCGGCGGATGGGGTCGTCAAGGCGGCAGCGCACTATGCCGTCGTTGCGCTCACCAGTCATGAGCCCAGTCTGGAAGACATCTTCCTGCGCTTCTACGAACGCGACGGGGTCGCCGCGAAGGAGGTGAGCCATGTGGTTCACTAGCGTCTACCGCAAAACGCTGCGCGAAGGCCGCATCGCCATTCTGGGCTGGGGCGTCGGCATGGGCCTGCTGCTGTATGCCGTCCTGGCTGCCGTTCCTTCGCTGATCGCCACGCCCCAGGCGCGGGCCTCGGTCGTCAGCCTGTCCGGCTCGTTTGCCTGGGTTGCCGAGCCGATCGCCGTGGACACCCCCAGCGGCTACGCCACCTGGAAATACGGCCTGACGATCGTGCTCCTTGCCATCTGGACGTTGCTGGCCTGCAGCCGGTTGTTGCGAGGCGAAGAGGAGCGGGGATCCCTGGATGCCCTGCTCTCGCTGCCGCGTGGACGCGGGCGCGTTGCGTTGGAAAAGCTGGCTGCTGTTTGGACCGCCCTGCTCTTGATGGGTCTCCTCATCGCGCTGCTGACCTTTGCCGGCGGCCAGACCGCTAAGGCGGACTTCGGCCTGGGCGATGCCGTCCTCTTTGGCTTGAATGTGGCGCTCATCTGCGGCGTCTTCGGGTCCATTGCCCTCCTCCTTTCCCAGTTCACGCCGGAGCGCGCCACGGCGGCAGGATGGACCGGCGGCTTGTTGCTGGTTTTCGTCGTGCTGGATATGGTCCATCGGGTCATCCCCAACAGCGAATGGATCAGCCGTCTTTCTCCGATGTACTACTACAACCTGAGCAAGCCGCTGATCCCCGCCTATGGCGTCAACTCTGGCGCGCTGCTCGTGCTGGTGGCCCTGAACATCCTGCTGAGCGGCGCGGCGCTGGCCTTTTTTGTGCGGCGCGATATCGGAGGAACGGTGGCGCTGCCCCGCTTTTTGCGCCTGCCGGAGCGAGCGAGGCGGCCGGAACGCGTGCTACCAGTGAATGCCTGGTCGCTGCGCTCGGTCTACACCCGCAGCCTGGGGACGATCGTGGTTCCCGCCTGCTGGTGGACCCTGGGCATCGCCGGGTTTGCCGGCTGGATGGTCGTGATCGTCAAGCAAACGGAGGCGCAGATGGGCGCCATAGCCGAAAGCTCACCGATCCTGAAAGACTTTCTCACCAAAGTCGGCGGCGGCGACCTCGGCCTCAACGCCACCATGCTTAGCGTGCTCTTCGTCTTACTGCCGCTGCTAATCATGGCCTTTGCCGTCACCCAGGCCAACCGCTGGTCGGCCGATGAAGAAGATGGCCTGCAAGAATTGGTGCTGACAACGCCGCAGTCGCGCCTGACCGTCTTGCTAGCGCGTTTTGGCGCCCTGGCTACGGCCACCGTGGTCATGGGCGTGCTGACACTGGCTGCCGCGGCGCTGGCTTCGGCCGCCACCGGGCTTGCGCTGGACGGGGGCAATCTGGTCGCCGCAACGCTCTCGATCATTCCACTGGGGCTGCTGATGGCTGCGCTCGGCTATGCGCTTGCCGGCTGGCTGAGCACCGCGTTGGATACCGGCCTCCTGAGCTTTGTGCTGGTGATCTGGTTTTTCATCAGCTTCATTGGTCCGGGGTTGAACTGGCCGGATACGGCGCTGCGGCTCTCCGCCTTCTACTACTACGGCACACCGCTCCTGCATGGCCTGCCGCTCCTGGATACGCTGGCCGTGCTGGCGGTTGCCGTCGCGGCGCTGGCGCTAGCCTCGCTGCGCTTTGTCGGCAAAGACATTGGCCGGTGAGAGCGTGTCCGCCGCCCTCGGCGTTCTTGACCAGGTTCAGTCAGACGGCGTCAAATCGCCAAGCCAAAGAGTGCTGCTGCGGCCCGGAGATCGGGGTCAGCCGGTGTGATGGGGACAATGCCTCCCACGCGGTCGAAACCGGCCCCTTCAAAAATCGCCCAGCAGTCCAAGGCGTCGTGGAAGCGGCTGCGGTAGGCGATGCTCCGATAGCCTGCGTCGTACGCCCAGCGGCCTACGGCGCGGGTGAGCGGCCGGCTGGGACCACGCAGCACGCGGACATCCAGATCGGACAGGGCCAGTTGCCGCAGAAGCGGCGCGAGTTCGATACGTAACGCTTCTGCTGTCTCCAGCCGGCGAAGATCCAGCCAGCGCTGCCCGCTGTACAGCCGAAGTTGAGCAACGCATCGGGCACGCATCCAGTCCGCCGGGACCCGGGGCAACGGACGCGGGCCGCTGCCGGCCAACCGGTCAAGCGGCACGCGCAGCGGCGCCAGTCCTTCCAGGAAGCAGGCCAGCCGTTGCTCCGCCATGTAGCGGACGCGGAACAGGCGCAAGGGATCGTCAAAGCGCTGGTTGCCGACATACTTCTAGTCGGGCCAGGCGAGTGGATCGGACCGGCGTCCCACCCGGAAGAGCGGCCCCTCCGGCGCGGGCGCATCAAGGATGATTAGCCCGCCAGGAAGGCGCGCGCCGCGCCCACCACGGCGGCGGGATTGGAGGCGAGCTGGGAGGCAGGCGAGC
>JBPCLN010000307.1:0-29456 GCA_051003235.1 Chloroflexota bacterium
CCCCTCGTCCGGCCTTTCCTGGCGGGGGCGCTCCCCCGCGCCGCCACCTTCCGGGAAGGGCTACCGGCGCTGGCCCTTGAACGCGACGGCGACCGTATCCGTGGCGTCCAGACGCCGGCCGGCCGGCTCCAGGCCGGGACGACCGTGCTCGCCGCCGGCGCCTGGAGCGGCGCTCTCGCCGCCGGCGCCGGCCTGCATCTCCCCTTGGAACCGATCAAGGGCCAGATCATTGCCCTTGGGAGCTTGCAGCACGCGCCCCGGCACATTCTCTGGTCGGGCCAGTGTTACGTCGCGCCGAAAGCGGATGGCCTCGTGATCGTGGGCGCAACGGAAGAACGCGCCGGCTTCGACCGCCGCCCCACGCTCTCCGGCATGCTCCAATTGGCACTGGGAGCGACGGAGCTCCTGCCCGAGCTCGGACGCCTCAGCGTAGAGACGCAGTGGGGCGGCCTACGACCGGCGGTGCCGGACCGGCTGCCGGTGATCGGCTGGGCGGCGGGGTGCCGTAACCTTCTCTTCGCCACCGCCCACTTCCGCAACGGCGTCTTGCTCGGCCCCTTGACCGGCAAGCTCGTCACCGAACTGCTCCAGGGCCAGGAGCCGAGTTGGGATTTGACACCGTACACGCCGCAACGGCTGAGTCTCCTGGACGGCGGGGAGCAAGGAAAGGCGTATGCAATACGCCCCTACGATCGGCCAGGATCCTCGTAGGGGCGTATTGCATACGCCCTTCCCCATTGCCGCCCGGGAACACCTGGTGCTGCCAAGACGTTCCTATGGAATAGATAACGGCGATCGCAGATTACGGAGGGAATGCCATGTTCCGAGTGTTCCGACCAGGAATCGTTGTAGCACTGCTACTCTTGTTGATGGCGACGCCGGCCTTCGCCCAAACAGGAACCAGCGTCGGACCAGGAATCGCCTACCCCTGTCGCAGCAACGCCCCCTGTCCGCCACCGTTCTTTTTCCGCTACTTTCCCCAGACCGGCTTTAGCATCGACCAGGATCAGTTCTGGAGCTACTTTCAGCGTCGAGGCAGCGTTGCCACCTTCGGCTACCCGATCAGCCGCACCTTCCGTTTGCAGGGCTTTTCGACCCAGTTCTTTCAGCGCCAGGTGATGCAACTGTGGCCCGACGGCAGCGTCCACCTCCTCAATCTTCTGGACACCAGGATCATGCCGTACACGACCTTCAATTTCTCGACCTTTCCTGCCCCCGATCCGCAATTGATTGCTGAGGCGCCCAACCCGACCGATCCCAATTACGGCGCGGAGGCCCTGGCGTTCATCCGCTCGCACGCGCCGGACGAATGGAACGGCCAGCCGGTTCACTTCGCTCGCATCTTTTTTGGGACCGTCACGCCCCTGACCGCGTTTCCCGGTCAGGCGGCGAACAGCCCGCAGGTGCAGGCGCTGTTGCCATTGGTCCAACTGGAAGTATGGGGGTTGCCGACGAGCGCTCCGGCCTACGACCCGACCAACCTGGGCTTTATCTACCTGCGCTTCCAGCGGGGGGTGATAATGTATGACTTGTCCTGTTCCTGCACCCAGGGTGTACTCTTCGGCGACTATCTGAAGTCCATCATCGAAGGGCAGCATCTGCCCACCGACCTGGCCCAGGAAGCCTCCGCCAGCCCCTACTTCGCCCAGTATGCGCCGGACCAACCGGGTTGGCTGGCTCGCCCGAACCAGTTACCGAACAGCGACCTGACGGCTGCCTTCAACCCCCCACCGCGGCCCCAGGCCACCGGCGGCTAGGAACCGGCAGCGCCATGCAACACACTTGCCGTCATCCGTGATAATATATGATCCTCTGGGCCACCGGATGGCCGCAGGGAGGAAATAACGGATCGATGACGTGCGCGTAGCGGAACAAACCAGCCGGCCGATGCACCTGTCCACGGGCGGGGCCGGCTATCAGACCAAACAACAGTTTGCCTATCAGGTATTGCGCCAGGCAATCATGCGCTGTGAATTGCCACCCGGCAAGCGGCTGATCATTGACGAGATTGCCCGCCAACTCGGCATGAGCCTCATCCCCGTCCGCGAGGCGCTCCAACTGTTGCAATCGGAAGGGCTGATCGACAGCGTGCCGCACGTCGGCGCTGTCGTCGCCCCGATCTCCCGCTCCTCGGTCACCGATACGTTCACGGTGATGGAAGGGATCGAGACGGTCGCCATGCGCACCGCGGCAGAGCGCATGACCGCCGACGATCTATTCCTCTTGCGCAGTCTCGTCACGGACATGGACGACGCCATAGCGGCCGGTGAACCGCGACGCTGGGGCGACCTCAACACCGATTTCCACGTCGCTATCGCTCGCGCTTCCGTCATGCCGCTGCTGCTGGAAGTCACGGGGCGTGCGTTTAGCGCCTGGGACCGCATTCGCCGCTTCTACTTCGCCGGCGTCCTCGTCCGTCGCGTGGCCCGTTCTCAGGCCCAGCACCACGCTATCGTTGACGCACTGGCAGGGCGCGACTACCCGGCGCTGGAAGCGCTCGCCCGCAACCACAACCGTGAGGCGCTCGCCGCCTACCTGTCCTATATGGACAACCCTCCCGACGGGGCCGCGGGGCCGGACGAGGAGCCACGATGACCACCCGCCGGATCGGCATTATTATGAACGGCGTCACCGGCCGGATGGGCACTCGCCAGCACCTGATTCGCTCGATTCTCGCCATCCGCCAGCAAGGCGGCGTTCGATTGCCCGACGGCAGCAGTGTCATGCCCGACCCGATCCTGGTCGGGCGCAATGCCGATCGCCTGGCAGCATTGGCCGCCGAGCACGGCATCGCCCGCTGGAGTACCGACCTGGCCGCCTGCCTCGCCAATCCCGATGACACCGTCTATTTCGACTCCCAGACCACCAGCCTGCGCGAAAAGGGGCTGCGGGCCGCCATCGCCGCCGAAAAGCACATCTACTGCGAGAAGCCGATCGCCACCGACCTTGCCACGGCCGTCGAACTGGCCCGCCTGGCCCGCAAGGCCGGCGTCAAGAACGGCGTCGTCCAGGATAAACTCTTCCTGTCCGGGCTCCAGAAGCTGCGGCGGCTGGTAGCGAGCGGCTTCTTCGGCCGCATCATCGCCGTGCGCGGCGAATTCGGCTACTGGGTATTGGAAGATGCCCAACCGGTCCAACGGCCGTCCTGGAACTACAAGGCGGAAGAGGGTGGCGGCATCATCCTGGACATGTTCGCCCATTGGCGCTACGTCCTGGACGAGATCATCGCCCCCGTCCAGGCCGTGTCCTGCCTGGGGGTCCGCCATATCGAACAGCGCCTCGACGAGCAGGGCCGGCCCTACACCTGCACGGCCGAGGATGCCGCCTTTGCCACATTCGCCCTCGCCGGTGGCATAGTCGCTCAGTTCAATTCTTCCTGGTGTGTCCGCGTGTACCGGGACGAACTGCTGACGATCCACGTCGACGGAACGGAAGGCAGCGCCGTCGCGGGGCTGCGCGATTGCCGCACCCAGCATCGGGTCAATACTCCCAAGGCAATCTGGAACCCCGATCTCGCTAACCCCCTACGCTTCCGCGACCAGTGGCTGGACGTGCCGGACATCAGCGAACCGGACAACGCCTTCAAAGTGCAATGGGAGCTCTTCCTGAGCCACGTCGCCGGCGATACACCCTTCCCCTGGAATCTCATGGCAGGCGCCAGGGGCGTCCAACTGGCCGAACTGGCCCGCCAATCGTGGCAGGAACGCCGGTGGGTGGACGTACCCGAACTGAAGTGACTCCTGGTAAGAGAACGGAGAGCGGCGCTAACTCCAGCGTTCCTTCGCCACCACGTTGCGCAGCGGTTCGCCGGCCACGAAGCGCCGGACGTTGTCCACCACCAACTCCAGGCGGCGCTCTTCGACCGGCACGGCGTACGCGGCACTGTGCGGCGTGAGCAGCACCTGCTCCATGCCCCACAACGGATGGTCCGCCGGCAACGGCTCGGTCTCGTAGACATCCAGGGCCGCCCCGGCCAGGTGGCCGCTCTCCAGCGCCGCGGTGAGGGCGGTCAGTTGCACGACGCGACCGCGGCCGATATTGATGAAGCGAGCGCCGCGCTTCATCAGGGCGAAGTGGTCGGCATCGAACAGACCGCGCGTTTCCGGCGTCTCCGGCGCGCAGACGACCACGAAATCAGCGCGGGCCAGCAACTCGTTCAGTCGCTCCGGCCCCCAGATCTCGACGCCCTCCACCGTGCCGTGTGGCGCAGGATCAACGGCCAGTACCCGCATGCCGATACAGTGCGCCCGTCGTGCCACCTCGGCGCCGATGCCGCCGAAGCCAACGATGCCGGACGTCAGTCCCTGCAACTGAAAGGTCCGCACCTCCCGCTGGGGTAGCCACCGACGCTCCTGCTGGGCGCGCAGCAAGCGGGGTAGATCACGGGCAAACGCCAGGACGAATGAAAAGACGTGGTCGGCGATCACGTCGCTGTACAGCCCGCGCGCATTGGTCAGCGTGACCGGACTAGCAATCAGCGCCGGGAACATGTAGCGTTCCAAGCCGGCCATCGACGTTTGCACCCAGCGCAGACGGTTCGCGGCGGCCAGCATATCCGGCGTGAGGGCGCCGTATAGGGCGTCGACGTCGGCGATCAGGCGCACCGCGGCAGCGCCATCACCCGCTACCAGCAACTCAATGCTCGGCGCGGCGCCGGCCAGCGATTCTCGCCAGCGGGGACCGGGATCGGGAAAGACCAGTAAACGCACGAGGGCATGATCCTTTCGCCTACACGAAAGGCATTGTAGCCGTTGGGACGCCGCTACTCTTCAAGCGCCTCGAGCTCGGCTGGAGGGGCGTCAAATTGGGCAAAGAGCGCCTTGAAGTCGCCATCGAAGGTGGCCAGATAGCCGGCGATATCCAGGACGTCGTCGGCCGTCACCGCCGGCGCGCCGGCGAAGCGCTCCTGCTCGGCCCGATTCAATTCGAGGTCGGATACGATCCCGGAGGCGTCGAGCTTCACCATCAAGAGGGTGACCTTTTCGCAACTGGGGCAACGCGCGCTAATCTGCCAGACATCGTCCTCGCGACGCACGACACGCATGCCGGAGCGCCGAAAGCGCGTGCCGCAGACGCTGCAGGCCACGTTATAGTCGGCAACCAGGCCGCGAATCACCATTTCCGTCAGGGACATTGCCATCGGCACCTCACCGCCACAGTATACCCGCCATCATCTGCCGCCCCGGCAGCATAGTCCACCCCATCACTCCTATTCGTGGGGCTTGCCCAGCTCGTCCAAATCATCAAGCGAACCGATAAAGTCGGCAAAGGCGCCCAGCTTGGCTGGATCAACCGGCTCACCGGCCTGCTCGACCGTTCGCCCCCGACCGCTCTTTTCGAAACGCCGCGGCTCCGGCGTATAGCCGGCGCGCGCCATCACGCCTTCTTCCGCATAAATGGGCACCTGAACGCGCAGGGCCAGGGCGATGGCGTCACTGGGGCGGGCGTCCACTTCGATATGACGGCCCTGCATATCCAGGATCAACCGGGCGTGGAAGGTCTCATCGACCAGGTCGGTGACGATGACTTGCGTCATGCGCGCCCCCAACTGCTGAATGACCGCCTTCAACAGGTCCGGCGCCAAGGGGCGCGCGACGGGTGACTTTTGCAAGGCCACCGCGATGCAGAGGGCCTCGTTCTCACCAATCTTGATCGGCAGATAGCGTTCACGCTCACGCTCACGCAGCATCAGCAACCGATCTCTCGTGCTGAGACTGCCGCGAACGCTCTCGACGATCAGTTCGATCATACGACCGTCCCCTCCAGGCGCGCCGACGAAGCCGGCCTCCGCCTTCCACCGCGCCGGACGCCGCCGCTTCCGCCGGCTGCGGCGCCTCTTCAGTATACCGTCCGGCGCGCCGCTCACCCCTGCTTAGTTTGCCGGTCCCAGCGGTCGCGCCAGGCGGATGCCCTCCATGGCGGAAAGATTATAGAAGCGGTCACAGGCCTGGCGCAGTTCGTCCGAGGTCGCCTCAACGAACGAGGCGACCTCGACCCGCACGCCGTTGTCGGCGCAGAAATCCAGCAACGGCAAGAAGTCACCGTCGCCACTACAGAGCACGACGCACTCGACCGCCTTCGCCACCACCAGCCGGACCACATCCATACAGAGGTCCAGGTCCATATCCGCCTTCTTAGCGCCGCTGGCAAAGGTGCGGTAATTCTTCGTCGTGAGGCGGTAGCCCTGGCTCTTGACCGGGGTCAGGAACTGCTGATCGGCGGAGGGGTCTGGATCGGTGGGGCTGTAGGCGTGGGCGCGGATCAAGCGCCGGCCACCGAGCAGGCGCTCCAGCAGGCGACCGAAGTCGATCCAGCGATTGAGGTAGCGGGC
The DNA here is from genome assembly GCA_051003235.1 of Chloroflexota bacterium. Lineage (GTDB taxonomy): Bacteria > Chloroflexota > UBA4733 > UBA4733 > UBA4733 > UBA4733. Next base: position 6,332 of record JBPCLN010000307.1, read on the forward strand.
CGCATAGACCAAATTGGGGACATCGACAAAGACGCCGACGCGCTCCGTCGAGGCCTGTGTGCGCAGCGCCGCCCCGTCATTGCCACCGGTCTGCCGTAGGGCGGCCAGGATGCGATCGGTATTGCGTTGCTGGATCTCCTCAAAGCCGCGCAACAACACCGCCAGGTCGCTTTGCGGTTCGGCGCGCGCCGGTGCCAGGCGATTGGGTTCAGTCTCGTCCAACGCCGCGGCGCTGGGCACACCGGGCGGTAGCGACTGCACACGGGGAGTACGTTGCTGGCCGGGCCGCGATCCGCCCTGCGGGGGGCGAGACGGCGACGCCCCCTGACCATAATTGCTCTGGCGCTGGCGCGGCTGTCCACCGCTGCTACTGACACCGGCCGGGCGCGGGGCGAGCGGTGATTGGACCGGCGGCGTTTCCTGGTGCGGCGCGCCCGAACGCGCTGCCTCGTCGTCGCGGCTGGAAATTGCGCTGTCGACCGCGCCGACGCCGATGCTCTCGACCTGTTGGGCATCCAACAGGTCCGGCTCGACCTCAATGACACTGTTTTCTTCTTCCGCCGGCCCCGCCTCGGTGACGGCGCCCTGGCTCGCACTCTCCAGGCGCTCCGCCGCCGTGGGGCGGCGGCCGCGGCGGCGGCGGGGCCGGGCGCCCCGCTCGGTCTCTCCGGTTAAGCCGTTGCTTTCCGGACCTTGTTCGGCGTCGTCGGTACCAACCGGACGCTCATCTGCTGGATAGGACAACCGGGCACTCCTTCCACTGCCGGGTAACGCCTCGCGCTACTCGCCAGCAAATTCGCCCTCCCGCAACAACGCTTGGATCTGCTGGAGACGCTCCCGAAGCGCCAGTAACACCTGTCCGGCGTACTGGTCGGCTTCGGCCTCCACTTCACGCGCCTGGCGCTCGGCATCATCCAGAAGTTCCCGCGCCCGGCGGGCCGATCGATCGGCCAATCCACCGCCGGCCAGCATGGCATCCGCCTGGGCTGTCGCTTCAGCGACGATGCGCGCGGCATCCTGCTGCGATTCATCCAAGATCTGATCGCGGTGGCGCACAATCGCGCGCGCCTGCCGGATGCCAGCCTGGCCGGAGGTGCGAATCTGATCAAGGATGGTGTACAGCGCTTCTTCGTCGACGAGCAACCGCCCCGTCATCGGGACGCGGCCGGCGTTCGTCAGGACTTGCTCCAACCGATCCAAGAGGGTCAGGAGGTCGTTGCTTTCTTCTGCCGGGGCTTGCTCGGAAGATTCATCGTCCATGTACGACTCTTCCTCGTCGGCAGGATTACGGCGCCCAACTAGCCTCATGCGCGCCGCCTCTCTCCTTGCCTGGCATCCCGCGACCATCGCGCCTGCCGCCCGGTATCGTTATTGTACGTGGCGCGACGGCCCGGACAGTACCGGACCGGCGACGATCTTCTTCCTTCAAGGGACGGTGGCCCGCCTACCCATCCGCTACACTTACCATCGGGGGTTGGGTTGTCGCTTCTGGGGTGCGGCAGTCAAGACGGTGCGAGCAAGCGGGGTAATGGCAGCAGAGTACGAGGAGGTTGGCCTGGGCGACCTCGGCGAGCGAGTACGCGCCCGCACCCTGGCGTGGCCCGACCTGCGTCGCCTGGAAGCCCAGTTTCGCCGCCAGGGCCACCAGCTTTATGTCGTTGGCGGCTACCTGCGCGACCTCCTGCTCGAACTGCCGATTGAGGACAAGGACGTCGACCTTGCCACCAATGCTCACCCTGATCAAACCTTGGCGCTTGTTCGCGCGCTCGGTTGGCCCTCCTATGAAGTCGGCAAACGGTTCGGGACTATTGGGGTACGGCATGGCAACGGAACCATCGAGATCACCACCTTCCGCACGGATACGTATCAGGGCGACGATCGCCACCCCGAAGTCACCTTCGGCGACAATATCCTGGACGATCTGGTGCGCCGCGACCTCACCATCAACTCCCTGGCGGTCAGCCTTGCCGACGGCCCGCTGCTGGACCCGGCAGGTGGGCTGAAAGACCTTCGTCGCCACCGCATCCGCATCACCGGCGACCCGGCGCAGCGTTTTGCCGAGGATCCCTTACGGCTGATGCGCGTCGTGCGTTTTGCCGCCCAACTCGGCTTCCAACTGGACGATGGCACGGAAGCAGCCGTGCAACACACTGCCTCGAGCCTGGCCTCCGTTTCCCGCGAGCGTGTCCGCGACGAACTGGACAAGATTCTGCTCTCGTCTCGCGTCGCCTTCGGTCTGCGTCTGCTGGTCGAACTAGACCTGATGGCCCAGATCGCGCTCCCCGTTGACGCGATGAAGCGCTTCACGGACGAGGGCAAACAACGCTTCAAGAACTTGCTCACCCACACCCTGCGCGTGGTGGAAAATACGCCGCCCAGGCTCGTGCTGCGCCTGGCAGGGCTCCTGCACGATGTCGGCAAGCCGCGTACGCTCAGCGTCACCAACGGCCAGGTCCATTTCTTCGAACACGAACGGGTCGGCGCCGCCATGGCGCGCGATATCCTGACCGGCTTGCGCTACGACACGGTGACGACCAGGGACGTGCTGGCGCTGATCCAGTTCCATATGCGTCCGGCGTCGGACACGGACACCTGGACCGATAGCGCCATCCGCCGCTTCGTGCGCGAAGTGGGTGAAGAGCGCATCGAGGACCTCTTTGACCTGGCGCGCGCCGACGTGACCAGTTCCAATCCTCGGAAGGTGAGCGGGCACATGGTGCGCCTGGAGCGCCTCATCGAGCGTTGCCACCAGGCGATCGAGGCGATGCACGCCGTCAAGCCGGAAAGTCCGCTCGACGGCTCCGCCATTATGGCCCTCACGGGCCTCAAACCCGGCCCGGCGATCGGCCAGATAAAAACCTATCTCTTGAATCTGGTGCTGGACGACGAACTGGCGGCGGACGACGCCACCGGCGCGGAGCAGCGGATGCGCGCGTTCATGCATGCCCAGAGGATGGACAGCCCACACTAGCGCTCGGGTTCGCGCTCCACCAGATCCGGCGCCTCGGCAAAGCCGCAAGAAGGGCAACGCAGTTGCACCCGGCGCGCATCCAGCACCGTTGCCGTCAGCGCGGCCTGGCAATACGGGCAGGCGAGCCGGCCGGCAGCCGCTCGTTGCACGACGGAGACAGCCGCTGCGGCAGGAACCTCCATCCTCCTCACATCAGCCGCCGTGTCAGGCGTCGTTGCAGTGTACCCACGAGCTCCGGCTGATCGGGGGCCAAATTGACCAGTTCATTCGGGTCTTCGCGCAGGTCGTAGAGCTCCGGCAGGTCGTTCTGGTTGAACACGAACTTATGGTCGCGGGTGCGCAGCGCGCGACAGTTGTCGAGCTGGCTGATCGTCTCGTCGCGATGGCCGGCGCTGGGGTCGCGCAGCAACGCTAGGAAGGACCGGGCGTCGAGCCCCGGCCGCGGCGCCACCCCGGCCAGTTCCAGGAGTGTGGGGTTGACGTCGGAGAGTTCCACCAGGGCGTCGCTCCGGCCGGGGGCGATGGCGGGACCTGTCACGATCAACGGAACGCGTAACGCCGCCTCGTAGTGAACGCTCTTCTGGAACAGGCCGTGGTCGCCCAGCATCTCGCCGTGATCGGAACAGTAGAGGACGTAGGTGGTATCCGTCAGCCCCCGCTCATCCAGTGTCTGCAAGATCCGGCCAATCTGGTCGTCGATTAGTTCGAGGGAGGCGCTGTACTGGCGGCGGACGACGGCCACCTCTTCCGGCGTGGCGCCGGCCATGCGCTTCGCCTTCTGCCGCTGCCACGCCGGCTTACCCTCCATGGAGTCGGCCAGCGCCGCCGGCATCGCTGCGCCACGAAAATGGCCGGCAAATTCAGTGGGTGGGTCCCAGGGGTCGTGGGGGCCGACGAAGCTGACAAAAAGGTGCCACGGTGACTCCTCGTCGGCAATGTCGCGGAGGAAGTAGCAGGCGCGCCGACCAATGTAGCTGTCTTCACAATCCTCCGTCGGCAGGACGGAGTCGGCGGCATACCAGACGGGCAGTTCGCGCAGTCGCTGCCGGTAATCGGCACAGAAAGCGGCAAAGCGGCCCTGCTGGACGAGGTACTGATTGTACGGGCCATTCGGACGCGGGCCCTGCCCGGCGTGCATCTTGCCTTCGCATTCCACGGGATCGGTGAACCCGTAGTGATACGTGATCGGCAGGTTGCCGCGCCGCCCGTTATACGGATCGGGCTTGTGCAAGTCGAGCTTGCCGACGAAGCCAACGCGGTAACCGGCGCCGCGCAAGGCCTGGTAGTAGGTCGGTGTGCTCGGCGGCAAAAAGGCGGCATTGCTCAACGCACCGACACGATGTGGTTGCAGCCCGGAGGCCAGGCTGACGCGGGACGGCGCACAGACGGGGCTGTTGCAGGTCGTCTGGGTGAAGCGGATGCCGGCGGCGGCAAGACGGTCGATATTGGGTGTGCGGGCCCAACTCGCGCCGGCGGCGCCGAACCAGTCGAAACGATGCTGGTCGGCCATCAACAAGAGCAGGTTGGGGTGGTTCGGTCTTTCCGGCATTATTGGTCCAATCGTCGTGCTTCACGCCTCAGGAGGTCTGGATCAGGCCGTTGATCTGCTGCGCCAGGGGAGGCAGGACGTCGTGTGCGCTCTTCGTCCCGTCCCAAATGGCGCCCAGACCGGTCTGTAGGAGGGTGTTCACCGGGTCCCAGTTCACCATCTGCGGATCGGAATGGACGTAGCTCGGCGCTTCGAGAAAAATATTCATGTGCTTGGGCGGCTGCTGGGGGTCGTTGTAGCACGGCGACGTCGCCACCGACTGGCGTGGCGGCGCCGTTGTCGCGGCCGCGCACTCCAGGGCTTGGACCGCTTTGCTCGCCATCCAGGCATCTAGCGCCCAGGTCAGCTCGGGCTGGGCCGACCCGGCGATCATCATCCAGGCGAGGCCACCGCCGCTAGTGACGGTGGCGGTGTGCGTCGGCAAAGGCGCAGCGTCCCAGGCCGGCGCCTTGAGTTTGCGGTAGGTCGTGAGGTTGGCCGGGATGTCCATCGCCATTGCTAGTTGGTTTGACCCGAAGCGGGCCGACAGACCCTGGGCCTTCAGGTCGGCCGGCGTCACCATGACCTGGTGCTTATGCATGAGATCCGCCAGAAACTGCAGGCCGGTAATCGCGGCATCCTCGCCCAGCAGGCAAGCCGTGTTGTCGGCGTTCACCACGGAACCGCCGAAGAGCCAGATCCACGGTTCCCACTGACGCAGGCCGAAGCCCTGAGCATAGCCGTACTGCTTCACGGTGCTGCCGTTGCGCATGGTGAGGCGTTGCGCCGTTGTGAGAAAGGCGTCGGTGGTCCAGGCAGGATTGGCCCATTTCGCCGGCGGTGTCGTCATGCCGGCCTTACTGAACATGTCCACGTTCCAGTACAGGTCCTGGTTGCCGAAGCCGCGCGGCAAGCCGTAGAGCTTGCCCTTCCAGTAGTACTGATTGAGCGCTTTGGGATAGAAATCCGTGAGGTCGTAGGCGGTGCTGGCGACGTAAGCGTCGATCGGGCTGATCGCCCCCTTAGCGACATAGCCCGGCATCTCGAAGGGCTGCAAGGTGAAGGTCGAAGGCGGGGTACCGGCGGCAATCAGCGTGTCCAGCTTGCTGTTGGTGTTGGCCGGGTCGGCCGACTCCACATGTGTTCCGGTATGCTGCGCCTCAAACTGCTGAATGGCCTGCTTGATCACCGCCTGCTGCTCGGGTGAACCGCCGCCCAGCACCGTCAGGTTGGCGGCACGCGCGGCGGGGGCGGACGCGGTGGATGCCACGGCGCTATTCGACGCCGCCGTGCCGGACGTCGCTGCGTTCTGGGTTCCGGTCAGTGATGCAACAGTAGTAGCCGTCCCGCACGCGGTCAGCAGGGAGGCCAGAGCCGTACCGGCAAGGAGGACCAGGGCCCGGCGGCGGGGAATTGTCTGTCGTTCCATTGGTCAGATACCATTCGCAAGCGACCAACAGGGCCGCGACTGCAGTCTGCTCCCCAACGCTTACCTACACCTGATTACTCCCCACCCACCGTTCCCCGGGCAGGGCGGCCTGGGCGCGCTTTTGGCGCAGGCCGCCGGGGGTTGCGGCAAAGCCACCCTTTGGTCGATGCGTGTAGTTCGCCGGCAGTGGCGCACCAAGTACGGCTTCCAGTCGCGCAATCTGGGTGCGAATGACCTGCGGATAGTCGGCGGCAACATTACGCTTTTCGTCAGGATCATCGCCGAGATGGAACAGTTGAAGGTTCTTCCCCGGCTCGCTGGTGTTGATCAGCATGTTCCATTCGCGGTCACGGACGGAGGCGTAAATGTCCCAACCGATCACCACGTGGTCACGCGCTTGCAGTTGCTCCACCCCCGCGGCGCCGGAGACCAGGGGCCAGAGGTTGGCGCCATCCAGGCGGGGGTGGGCGATGTCCAGCATTCCGAGGAGTGTGGGTAGGATGTCCTGATTCTGGACGAAGGCATCCAGGCGCCGGCCCGCGCCTTCCCCCTCGGGATGACGGATCATCAGGTTGATCTGCGTATTGTACGGGTGCATGCGGGCGCCGGACTTGCCGAACTGTCCCTGGTCCCATACTTCCGTGCCGTGATCGGATAGCACGGCAACAACGCTGTCGTTCAGGGCGCCGCTGCGCTCCAGCCGCTCCATGAACCGGCCGAAGCGCTCGTCGCAGAACGTGCAGTAGCCCTGGTACAGGGCTTTGGTGCGGGCGATATCGTCGGGCGAGGGCTCCTCGCCCGGCTGGAGGACCGGCGCGCCTTGCGCGCTCCGGCGCTGCTCCGCCATCGCCTGCCCCGCTGGACCGGCAGGGATGCGATTGAGCAACTGCGGCACGATGAAATTCTTCAGCCCCTCCTTTTGGAAGTAGGCGTCGGCGTAGCGCAGCGGCGGATCCCAGAACTCATGGGGCGAAAAGCTCTCCACCCACAGGCAGTAGGGTCCGGCGCCCTGGATACCTTCGACAAAGCCGGCCGCCCGATCCAGCACCTGGGCGACAAAGTAGTCATCGTCGGAGCGGCGATCCTGCACCTGGTTGAGGTAAGCAGCCGGCCCCATGCGCGTGGGGTCGAGCGCCGTCGCCGTTTTCAGGGAGTCGGCGCTGAAGCGATAAGTATCGCCTTCCTGGCCCCGTACGTAGTCCCAACCGACAAAGCCGCGAATAAAGTTCTGGGTCGCCTTGAACATATGCCAGACGTCGGCCACCAGTTGCGTGGCATAGCCCTGAGCGAATAGGTATTCCGCGGCGGTCGTCTGATCCTCCGGCACGGCGTGCCAGCCGAGAATGTTGGGGTGGGAACCGCGGTCGGCCATATGGTACCGCCAGGGGAAGGAGCGAAAGCCGGTGTGCAAGGCCCGCCGGAAGGGGATCGTCGGCAACCCCTCACCCCAGGCGTTACTAAATGATACTGCGCTCTCCGCGAAATGGCGCAAATGCGGCATCTGGGCCAGATCGCCCGCCACGGCGTCGTAGCGCAGCGTATCGAAAACCACCACGATAAGGTTACGGGGCATGGAATACCTTTCCTACGTACATCGCGCGAGGCGGTTAGGTCAACCCCAACCGCTGGAGTTGTTCCGGTGGCGCCTGAATGGCGACGAGCCAGTCGCGGAGCGCTGCCTGCATGCGCTGCAGCACCGCGGGCTGCTCATTGGCTAGATCGTGGCGCTGGGCGGGGTCCACCGTCACGTCGAAGAGCGCCGTCGCCATCGGCCCCCGCACCCAGTCAATCGGGAAACGTTGGTCGCACGGGGCGTACTGACCAACGCCCCGCGGCTTGAGGAACCCCGGCGGCGCGCTGCCGTACCAATAGAGCGGCTCGTTTCGATCGGTCGGCGGCCACTGGAACAGGGTGTAGCGTCCATCGGTGACATTAATTGCCTCCCCGTACTTGGCGTAGAAGGCGTAACCTCTCCCCCAGCCTACTCCCTGGGCGGGAAAGGGAGCATGCGGCACATGACCGCCATCCCCATCTTCCTCCCCTTCCTTCATAGGGAAGGGGGCGGGGGGGTTAGGTTCCCCCGTCACCAACGGCGTCAGGTCATGGCCGTGCAGCCGCTCGGGCGCGATGCCGAACCTCGCCGCCCACGATTTCTGCGCCGCCTGCTCGCCCCTACCTCCTTCGCCGGCGAGCGCCGCGAGCACCGTCGGATAAATGTCCACCAGTTGCACCAAGTCCTGGCTGCGGCGACCGCCCGGGGCGCAGGGATAGGAGACGAAGAAGGGCACGGCGGCGAGCTCCTGATAGAGGTTGGAATCGCCGTGCGTCGTCGACGGTTTGCCGATCATGCCGTGCTCGCCGAAGAGGTGGCCGTGGTCGGTGGTCACGATCACCATGGTGTCGTTCAGCCGGCCCAGGCGTTCCAGGCGATCCAGAAAATGGCCGAGCCAGGTATCCACCAGGGCCACCTCCCCGGCGTAAAAGCCACGCACGTCGCGCAGTTCGGCCTCGCTGTAGCGGTCGGCCGGGCCGTAGATCGGCCAGAGTATGCGCTCAGCGCCGGGCTGATCCTCGTAGCGCCGGCGGTAGAGTTCCGGCGGGTCGAACGGCTCATGCGGATCGAAGCAGTCGATCAAGAGGAAGAACGGTTCGGCGTTCCGATTAGCATCGACCCAGTTGGCGGCGGCGCGAAACGTCTGGGCAGCGAACGTGTGCTCTTCCGAGCGCCAGTGCAAGCCGTCGCGCCAGCGGGCGGTGTTGGCCCAGTACTGCCGCCAGCCGCGATGAATCTTGCTGAACTCCGGCCCGGGCCAGGTGACGTCGCCCACCGCCAGGCCCCAGGGATCTTTCTCCTGGCCGCGGATGAACTCCCAGGAGTCAAAGCCAAACTGATAGTTGCCGGAGCCATGCTCAAACAGGTGGTAGTGGTCGGTGACAAGGCCGGTATGGATACCGGCATTGCTCAATACTTCCGGCAGCGCCCGGTCCCCGGTCTCCAACGGGCCCCAGCCGCGCCAAGGGAATTCGTAGCGCCCGGTCCAGAGATCGCGCCGTGCCGGCATGCACGGGTAGGAAGTCAGGTAGGCCTGGTCGAACGTCGTGCCCATGTCCGCCAGGCGCTGAAAATTGGGTGTGGCCACCGAGGTCGCCCCATAGGGACTGAGGTAATCGCGGCGCAAGGTGTCGATCAGGACGACGACAACGTTCAAAGGGCTACCTTTCCTCGGCGGCTGCGGCGCGGGGGTTGGCCGGTGGTGCGAACGACGCCCGCGCGACCAGCATGCAGGGGAGAAAAAGACGCTCCGTCGTCACGCCCCGCGCCTCGATCTGGTCGCGGAGCAGTTCCAGGCCCAGCTTGCCCGCCAGATCGCGTGGCTGCCGGATGCAGGTGAGGGGAGGTGTGCTGAGCGCCGCCGACGGCAGGTCATCGAAAGCCACGACGCTCATGTCCTGCGGCACACCCACGCCGGCGACGGAGCAAGCGGTGAGCAGGCGCAGGCCGATCACCTGCTCGGTGGCAAAGACCGCCGTGATGCCGTCCGCCTGGAACCGGGCCAGGACGGGCTCGATCGCCGTCTCGCGCTGCACGGCGATGGCCGCCCGCACGGCGTCGCCGGCCCGTTCCGTAAAGCCTGCCATGCGTCGCTCGTGGATTTCCGGCACGTCGGCATGCGGCCCGTAGAGAACGCCCAGGCGCTGATGACCGAATCCGAGCAAATGCTCCGCCGCCAGCGCTCCGCCCTGGGCATAGTCCGCGCCAACGCAGGGCAGGGCAATACCCTCCAGCGTGCGCTCCCCCAGATGGACCACTGGGAAGCCGGAGCGCCACAGCGCCGCCAACCCCGGGCGGTCCAGTGTCTCCCCGACGAACAGGGCGCCGTCCGTCTGACGCAGCTCCGGAAAACGTTCGATCGAAGTGGCCGCCAGGCGCGCCGCCGTCGCCTGTAGGAGGAGCAACTCGTAGCCGGCGGCGAAAGCGGCGGCGGTGGCGGCGAGGGTGTAATCGGGGAACGATTGGCGAATCTGCTCGGAGTTGTCTCCCCAGAGCACAAAGGCGATGGTATGCGAACGCCCCAGGCGCAACGCCTGGGCGGCGCGGTTGGGCACGTAGCCCACTTGTTCGGCCGCTTGCTGAATGCGCTGGCGAGTAGCGTGAGCGATGCGCGGATGGTCGCGAAGCGCCAGCGAGACGGTAGAGTAATCCATGCCGACCGCGCGCGCGATATCCTTGATCGTCGCACTATTGCGTTGCACCGCAAGCCATCCCTATTCCAACGTTTGAGCATCCTACAGGGCAGGCCGGCCATTGTCAATGCAATGCCGTTGCAACGGCGCGAAACGCGCGGCTAGAAGTACGCTCCCTCCATCGCTCCCGCCGCGGCGCGGGAAAAGAGCGACAGCACACCGAAGGGATGCTGGGGAGCCGGCGGCGACCAGCGGCGGCGGCGTTCGGCCAGGACGCGCTCGACCTCCTGCGGGCTGCGCCGCTCGCCGGCGATGCCGACGACGGCCAGCAGGCGCTTAGAAACGCTGATTTCGATCAGGTCGCCTGCTTCGACGAGCGCCAAAGGCCCACCGGCGGCGGCTTCCGGCGTGACGTGGCCGATGCAGGGCCCTTTGGTCGCCCCGCTAAAGCGGCCGTCGGTGACGATGGCGGTAGTGGTGGCCAGTTCGGGCCGGGCGGAGAGGATGGTCGTGCAGAAGTACATTTCGGGCATGCCGGCCTGGCGTGGCCCTTCGTTGCGGATCACCACCACCGTGCCAGGCGTCACCTCGTGCGCCAGCACGCCTTTGATGGCGTCCTCCTCGCACTCATACACCATCGCCGGGCCGATATGCTCCCACATTGCCGGATCGGCGGCAGCGTGCTTCATCACGGCGCCGCCCGGCGCCAGGTTACCTTCCAGCACCGCGATCGTGCCGCCGGTCTTGAGCGGAGCGGCAAGCGACCAGAGCACCTGCTCCGGCTTCAGGCCGTGGTTGGCCAGGTAGCCGCGGCCCTCGGCAAAGAAGGCGGTCTTTTTCAGGTCCACCAAATTCTCTCCCAGACGCTTGCCGGTGACGGTCATAGCGTCCAGGCGCAGGAAGTCCGCCAGTTCCAGCATCAAGCCGGGCACGCCGCCGGCATACCAGAGATATTCCGCCGGATACAGGCCCGACGTCTTCGTATTGGCGAGCACGGGCACGGTGCGCCCGATCTCGTCGAACATTTTGGGCGTGACGCTAATGCCCAGTTCGCGGGCGATGGCCGGAATGTGCAGCAACGTGTTCGTCGAGCCGCCAACGGCGGCGTGCAGCACCAGCGCGTTGTGAAAGGCGTCGGCGGTCATGATCTGCCGCGGCCGCAGATCGTGGTCCAGCAACGTCATGATCTGCCGGCCGGCCTGGTGCGCCATTCGGTGAAAGGAATTGAGAACGGCCGGTGTGATCGCCGCCCCGGGCAACGTCATGCCGAGCGCTTCCGCCAGCACCTGCCCCGTACTGGCCGAGCCCATGAACTGGCAGGAGCCGCAGGTCGGGCAGGCTGTCTTCTGGGCGGAGACGAGTGCCGCTTCGGGTAGTTTGCCTTCATCGAAGTCGGCGCCCATCGGATAGAGCGCATCCGAGGAGAGCATGTCCGGTCCGTTAAGCTGCGTGCCGCCGGGCACCATGATCGCCGGCAGGTTCACGCGCGCCAGGGCTTGCAAATGGGCCGGTAAGGACTTGTCGCCGGCGACCACGGAGACGATCGCATCGTGAGGATGGGCCATCGCATGGATCTCGATCATGGCCGCCATGATCTCGCGGGATACCAGAGAGTAGGAGCTGCCGTCATGGGCCTGGGCGATACCGTCGCAGATATCGGTCACGGTGAACTTGCCGGGCTTACCGCCTTCTTCCAGGATGCCGGCCATCACCCGTTCGGCGGCATAGCCCAGGTGGAACGTACTGGGGTGGGAACTGCCTTCCGACGTTTCGACGAGAATCTGGGGCTTATCGAGATCGTCCACGGACCAATCCATGGCCAGGCGGAGGGCATCGCCCTGGCGGTTGACCTGGCGCAGGCGCTGGCTGCGCAATTGACGGCGGCGAGCATCGGAGAGCGGCATAGCGGCGGCATTCCCTTCCTGGGCCGGTTTGGCAAGGCGTCGGGTACAGTGTAGCTCCGGCCAGGCGGGCGTCCAAGTGGCCGCGTTGCCCGCTACGCTTGCGCTACTGCCACGAATACGGGAATTGTTCAGGAGGAATTGTGCCGAGCCGCCCCGCGTACCAGCTTATCCTGGAACCGTTAGTCCTGCCGGCGCGGGCGCAGATCCTTGTCCTCTATGCGAGCGCTGCCGCGCCCTTGCTCGAACTCCTCAGCCTCTCCGCCGGCGGCCGCGTCGTCGCCGTCGCACCCGAACTACCGGACTACACCCAGCTTCAGAAGGACCTCGGCGCCAACGCGGGGGCGGAAATCACGGTCCTCCTGGAAAATTTGCAGACGCCTCCCGCAATCAGCCCTTTCGATTGCGCGCTGCTCGACACCGATGGTCCGGCTGGACGAGGCAACGGCTACACCTTCCAACTAATCGCCTATATGGTGAGCAACGTCCGGCCCGGCGGTAGTATCTGGCTCCAGGGGTCGAACAGCCGCGGCCTCCAGACGTTCGTTCGCCGCCTCGCCATACACTGCGGTGACGTGACCGCCGTCAACGTGGGCGGTGGCAAGCGGGCCTACCGCGCCGTTCGCCCGGCCGGCGAGGCGCCGGCAACGGAAGCGCCGGGCGAACCGACAACCGTTCCGGTAGAACTCCAAGGTATCCAGTTCCAACTCACGGTACAGCCGGGAGTCTTCGGCGGGCGCAAGCTTGATGACGCCACGGCCCTGTTGATCGGCGCACTGCGCCTGCGCCGCGGCGACGACGTGTTGGATCTGGGCTGTGGCGCCGGCGCGATCGGCATCGCCGCCGCCCTGCTGTCGCCGGAAGGGCAAACCTTGCTGGTGGACTCTAACTCCCTGGCTGTCCGCCTGGCCGAACGGAACATTGCCGATAATCATATTCCGAATGCCACGGTGCTGTTGAGCGACGCCTACTCCGCCGTGCCTGGACGGCGCTTCGACGTGATCGCTACAAACCCGCCCTTTCACCAGCACGCCAAGGAGACACGCGGCGTGGCCGAGCGCTTTGTCCGCGAGGCCCCCGACTACTTGCGCCCCGGCGGTCGCCTCTACGTCGTGGCCAACGCTTTCCTGCCGTACCAACGCACGATGGGGAGCGTCTTCGACGCGGTTCAGGTCGTTGCCGCCAACGCCAGCTATCGGGTATTGGCGGGCGTCGTCGGCCCGGTAGAGGCGCGAGCGCTGCCGTAGGGCCGCGGAAGCAACCAGCGGTGTTACACTGCGGCGCTGGAGAACGAGACGTAGGCATGCAGACCATTGAGCGCGTGCGTGGCATGCTGGATGCGGCGCCGGACGACGCCCAGCAACTTGACGCGCTCAGCACCAGGCTCTTGACGCATTTTGCCGGCTATGGCTATCGCCCAGTGCAGGCTCCACTCGTCGAGTTTGCTGAACTCTTCTTGCGGAAATCCGGCGCTGACGTCAGTGCCCGCATGTACAGCTTCACCGACCAGGGGGGACGGCGCCTGGCCTTGCGTCCAGAACTCACGGCGCCGGTGCTGCGGGCCTTTCTACAGCAAGCCGATCCGCCACCCTTGCCGGTACGCCTCGCCTATTCCGGCCCCGTTTTTCGCTACGAGAAGCCGCAGCGCGGCCGCTACCGCCAGTTCACCCAGGCCGGGGTAGAACTGATCGGTGCGGAGCCGCCCTACGCCGACGCCGAGCTGCTGGCAATGACGGCGCAGGTGCCGACGCTCCTGGGCCTGCCTGATACGCGCCTGGTGATTGGGCATCTGGGCATCGTCCTGGCCTTTCTGGCCGCCCTGGAAGTAGACGGTCGCACCGAAGCGATCCTCTTGCAGGGTCTGGAGACGTTGAAGAAAGGACGGGAAGGGGCGCAGGTTTTGCGCCGCTTGCTGGGTCTTGACGCGGACCAAACGGATCTTGTCCCGGCTGCGACCCCGGGACCACAAAGCAACCCCCAGGTTCAGGCGATCCTGGCCGGCTTACCTCGTTCAGATGCCATTGTGCTGGTGCAGTCGCTCCTCGGTTCGATCAATACCGACGTTGGCGGCGGGCGGGAGCCGGAAGAGATCGTCGATCGCCTGTTGGAGCGGCTGCGTGCGGGCGACCAGCGGGGCAAGGCCGAGCGCGCCATTGCCTTCATCCTGGAACTGAGCCGCCTGGCCGGTCCACGCCCGCAGGCACTCCAGCAGGCGGGGGAGATCATTCACCGTTATGGCTTGTCGGCAGAGCCATTGCTGGAACTGGAACGGATCTGCGGGATGCTCGACAGCATCGGCTTTGATTGGTCCAATGCCACGATCGATCTGTCGCTGGGACGCGGTTTACAGTACTACACCGGACTGGTCTTCGAAGTCTATGGCAATGGTTTAGGCGCGGAAGACCAGCTCTGCGGCGGCGGACGCTACGACGGACTGGCCCGCGCGCTCGGCAGCAAGCCGAGGGTGCCGGCGTTAGGATGCTCCTGGGGTCTGGAACGCCTCCGTCTGTTGGTCGAGGCGCCGACAATCGCTGCTGCCTGGCTCGATGCCGTTGTCGTCCCTACCGGCGATACGTTTGGCTATGCCACGACTGTAGCGCAGGCGCTGCGTACCCGTGGGTTGCGGGTGGAACTGGAACTGCGGGAGCGGAATTTGCGCGCCTCGGTCGCCTATGCTTCACGCCGCGGGGCGCGTTGGCTGCTGGTCGCCGGCGAGCGCGAACTGGCGACCCAGTCCGTCACTGCGCGCCGCCTCGGCGCCGGCCAGGAGCAGGTGATCGCGCTGACAACGCTCCAGACGGCCGGACTGCCGGACGCATGACGACGCTGCATGAGGGCGGTCTGCGGCTGGCCCTTCCCAGTAAGGGGCGACCCTACGAAGCCACGCTGGCCTTCATGGCGGACTGCGGATTGTCCGTGTCCCGTCCGAATCCCCGTCAGTACGTAGCGACCATTCCCGCCTTACCGGAAGTGGCCGTCGTCTTCGACCACTCTAATGAAATTCCCGAAAAGCTGCGGGACGGGAGCGTCGATGTCGGCATCACCGGTACCGATTCCCTTTATGAATCCGGGGAAGAGGACGACGAGCGCGCCGCCGTGATTTCCTACGATCTCGGTTACATGCAAGCCCAGTTAGTGCTGGCCGTGCCGGATGCCTGGATCGACGTCTGGACCATCCATGACGTAGCGGATCTCTCGGTGCGCTTTCGTGATCGTAGCCGCACGTTGCGCATTGCCAGCGACTGGCCGAGTTTGACGCGCCGCTTCTTACACCGCCAGGGTATCTATTACGCGGAAGTGGTCGACCAGCCGGGAGCGGTCGAGAGCGCACCAATGATGGGCTATGCCGACGCGATCAGTACGCTCACCTCGACCGGCACTAGCCTGCGGGAAAACCGGCTGAAGACCGTCGATGGCGGTACAGTGCTGGAGGCTGCCCAGTGCCTCGTCGCCAATCTGGAAATCCTGCGCCGGCACCCGGAGAAGGTGACCGCCCTCGCCCGTATCCTGGAGCTTTTCGAAGCGCGCCAACTGGCGCGGGACCTGGTTAGCGTGGTCGCCAACGTACGCGGCCCCTCCGCCGAGGCCGTGGCGGCGCATATCTGGGCCCGGCCGGACCTCGCCGGCTTGCAAGGTCCGACGGTCGCCCCAGTCTACGGACAACCTGGTTCGGACGCCAACTGGTATGCGGTCACCGTCGTGGTGCCGACCACCCGCCTCTTGTCCGCCGTGGAGCACTTCCGTCAGTCCGGCGGCACCGGCATCACCGTGATTCCCGCCCGCTATGTATTCGACCGCCATTGTGGTTCGTATGAGGCGCTGGCGGAGCGGCTGCGGGGGCGGAAGCCGTAAAGTCCTACTTCGTCACCCCTGCTACCGTCAGCGTGTGGTCGCCTAGTGTCACTTGCTGCACGGTGATGGGCAGGTCGGACGGCGTCAGGCGCAGGCTGCTCGTCACTTGATCGCCCACCTGGCGCACGAGGCTGGGGGGCGCTGAGAAACCGCTGGCCTGAATGCCGGTCACTGTCAACGTTGGCAGGCCATTTGCCAGGCCGACGCTGCCGGTGACGGCGACCGGGAGCAGCGTGGGACGGAAGGCCGCCTGGCCGTTCAGTACTAGCTTGCCCGGCCGAATCTGGACGGATGGTTGCTGCAACAGGAAATCGGCGTCACTTTCTAATTGCGGGCCGGCGATGGCGTTGACTTCGGCCTCGCTGAGCGTCACGGCCACCGGCTGATGACTTCCCGGCGCCGCCGCGGTTGCCGTGTGCATGGCGACAGCAAGCTTTTGCTTCGCTGACGCGGCGGCCTGGGCGTTGGAGGGAGCGCTGGTGGGAGCCGTCGTGGCCGGCGCCTGGGTCGCCATAGCGATGGGGTCGGCCTCGCGCCCTCCCGCCAGCCACAGCACGCCGGCGAAGAGGACCACACAGACGACCCCAACCGCAAAGAGACGCGGCAGGCAGCCCACGAACCACTTCATTTTGCCGCGCTCGTCAGAGCCGCCATCATGACGGTGCGGGCAATGGGCGCCGCCACCGTCGCACCTTCACCGGCGTTTTCCACCAGAACCACCACCTCCACGGTGGGGTGATCGGCGGGAGCAAAGGACACGAACACGGCATGCGGCGCCTGCGACCCACCCACCTGCGCCGTACCGGTTTTCCCCGCCACTTTCACCCCTGCTATGCCTCCCGCCGTGCCGGAGCCGTTATCTACCACGCCAACCAGCATGCTGGTCAACGTCGCGGCGGTAGCGGCGCTTATCGCCCGCCGCCACGGCTGGGCCTCATGCTGATATACCACGGCCCCGCCCGGCGTGGTGGCGCGGGCCACCAGGTATGGCTCCATGATCGTACCCTGATTAGCGATGGCATCGACCACCAGAGCCAGTTGCATCGGCGTCACTTCGAGCTGCCCCTGGCCGAAGCCGGTGCTGGCGAGGAGCGCGCCACTCCAGGGGGTGGCGGCGTCTTTCAGACGGCTCGGCGTGACTAGCAGGCCAATGGGCGGCGCCAGGCCAAAGCCATACTTGTCGGCGTAGGTCGTGAGGGTTGGCGCGCCGAGATGGTAGGCCACCTGGGCGAAGATGGCGTTGGCCGAAAGTTCCATGGCCCGTTGAAAATCGAGTTGGGTGGGTATTTGCGGATTCTCGCAGGACACGTGGAAGCCCTCCACGACCCAATCACCGATGCAGGTAAAGGGCGTCGTCGGCGTGACGGCCCCCGTTTCCAGGGCTGCGCTCGCCGTCACCAGTTTGAAGGTCGAACCGGGCGGATACACGGCCTGGGTTGCCCGGTTGAGGAGGACGCGATTGGCGTCAGTGCTTAGCGACTGCCAGTTCTGGTCGAGCGTGTTGGGGTCGAAGTAGGGCTTGCTGACCAGGGCGAGCACCGCTCCGGTAACCGGCTGCATCACCAGGACCACCCCTTTGCGATTCCCCAGAGCGGTGTCGGCAAGCTGTTGCAGTCCGACGTCAATCGTCAGCGTCAGGTTGTCACCGCGACGCGGCAAGTGGACCAGGGCGTCGAAGGTCGCGAGGCCGGGAAGGGCGCCGACCTGGCCGTCCAGATAGTTGTTGAACGAGGCCTCCAGGTCCGCCCGCCCATAGCGAGCACTGTCGTAACCGATCACGTTCGCCAGGCTGTTCTGCGTGTACCGACGGACGCCGGGGTGGGCAGGATCGCTCTGCGCCAGCACGACCCCGTGACGATCCGTGATCGTTCCTCGCACTACCTGTTTTTCGGCCTGCACCGTGCGGGGATTGGCGGCGCTCTGCCCAATGTCGACAGCGCGGATGACCTGCCAGTAGACGAGGGCGCCCGACAGTACAAGGAAGCCGGCGACGAAGAAGAGGGCGAGCCGGTACACATAGCGGGATGCCAGGCCGGACGGGTCGTCAGGCTTCAAAACGTACTCGCAATCGCCCAAAGCGCAGCGTATCGCCGGCCTGGACGACGACCGGGCGTTCCACCTTGCGGTCGTTGGCCCAGGTGCCGTTGGTACTGCCGGCGTCCGAGAGCCACCAGGCCCCCCGCTCGCGGCGCAGGACGGCGTGATGGGCAGAAATGAACTCGTCTTCGATCACCACGGCATTGTCGTCGGCGCGGCCAATGGTTGTCGTCGCGGCGACCGCGAAGGTGTCTCCCGCACCGGGGCCGCCGCTGGCGCCATCGACAAAGATCATGCGTGGCGTCGTACCGCTGACGACGCGTTGGGGGGCGGCGCGCAGGTCCGCCCACAAGGCGCGGATGACCCAGGCGAGGAAGAGATAGAGCAAGGACACCATTGCCAGGCGCAGGACGAACAGTACGATTTGGTCGGCAGTCATGGGTCGATGCGCAATTCCGTCGCGCCCAGACGGATGCGATCACCGGGACCGACGCGGGCGCGCTGGATGCGTTGCCCGTTGACGAACGTGCCGTTGCGACTGCCCAGATCTTCGATGAAGAGGCCGTCGGCCCGTAGCAAGCGGGCATGCTCCCTGCTCACACTGAGACTATCCAGGACAACGTCGTTTTCCAGGCCGCGCCCAAATTTCAGTTCCTCGCCCACCATCTGCAGCCGCTGTTCCACGCCGCGATCGTCGCGGATCGTCAGGCTGATGGCGCTACTGGCGGGGACCGATGCCACACTGTCCGCTGGACGGACGACGGGGAACACGCTGGTCCGGGCGAGTGGCGCTTCTTCCAGCGCGCCGCTCTGTTGTGCAGGCTCGTCTCCCCGAATTTCGGCGCTGGCGAGAATGTCGCCGCGGCGCAGATTTGCATCGGCGAGCAGTTCCACGGAGACCGCACCAACGAACTCGTACTTCCGGCGTTGGGCTTGCCGAATCAGGTCCTGGGCGATCTCCCGCTGCAGTTGCAACAGAAAAGGTTCGCACTGGCGGAAGTCCGCCTCGGAGAGTTGAGCCCGAAACCAGTTCGGGGCGTAGACGCGGCCAACGCCGACCCGACGGTTGATCACCAGTTCTTTGGCCAGAGCTCGGGCGATCTCGACCGGCTGCAAGCGACTGCCGGCGAGGCGGGTGAAGGGACGCTCGACACTGCGCTGGAGTGCGCGTTCCAGCCGTTGGAAGACATTCACCCTATCAGTATGCCGAGTCGTCGCGCAAAACGCGCAGCAGCGTAAATGCCATGATGCGCAAGTCCAGCAGCAGCGACCAGTGATCCACGTAGTACAGGTCGTAGCGCGTGCGCTCCTCGATTGAGGTGTCGCCGCGCAAGCCGTTGACCTGGGCCCAGCCGGTCAGGCCGCACTTTTCGCGGTGGCGTTCCATGTAGCGGGGGATAATCTGCTGAAACTGGGCGACGTAGATGGGGCGCTCCGGGCGTGGTCCCACGATACTCATGTCGCCAATCAGGATATTGATGAACTGCGGCAACTCGTCCAGGCAAAATCGGCGCAGGAACCGGCCCACGACCGTCCGCCGGTCGTCTCCCTTCGTGGTCCAGCCGGGACCGCCCGCCTCGGCATCAACGCGCATGGAGCGGAACTTCAGGACCTGGAAGTGGTAGCCGTTGAAGCCGACGCGCTCTTGCGCATAGAGGGCGGGGCCGTGCGAGGTCACCTTCACCAGTACCGCGATCGCCAGCATTAAGGGGCTCCCCAGGACCAGCACGGCAGTAGCAAACACCACGTCCATAGCGCGCTTCACCAGACGATTCCAGCCGCGCAAGGCGCCCTTCTTCACCGTGATGAGTGGGACGCCACCCAGTTCATCAATAGACACCGCGGTGGCCATCAACTGGAAGAGGTCCGGCGCGACCTTAACGTCGATACCGTCGGTCGGGATGCGAGCGATCAGGTCGAGAATATCCTCGTGCGTGGCGCCGGGGAGGGCGATCAAAACTTCGTCGACGTCGTAGCGCTGAAGCACGCGCTCCAACTCTCGGGTCGTACCGAGAATCGGCGCCCCGGCGACCAGACGGCCTACCGGCCCAGCCTGGTCGTCGAGGAAGCCGATCGCCATGTAGCCATACTTCGGCGTGTGCCCCATGCGGCCGACGATGGCCTGCGCCGTGTCGCTGGCGCCGATCAACAGGACACGCAAGTGGGCAATGCCGCGCCGCCGTAAGGCGTAAAACAGCCGGCGCACCGTGAGTCGTTCCAGCGTGAGAAAGAGCATGGTGAGGAGCCAGGCCAGGCCGGTCGCCACGCGCGGGTAGTCGAACTTCAAGAGGAGCGTCGCCAGCGTGATTGTGAAGGCGTAGCTGAGCGTGACGGAGGCGACCAGGCGCCCGATGTACTCCACCGTCGAGACGCCGCGTTTCACGAGATAGAGGCCGCGCATCAGGAGTGTCGCCACCAGCGTCGCCGCGCACAGCCAGCCCATCGCTGCGTAGAGGAGCCATGGCGTGATCGAGCGAACGTCGAGGAGGGTGGTTTCAAAGCGGAGATGCCAGGAGAGGGCGAAGGCGGCAATGACGGCGCCGATATCGAGGAGCATCAGCGTGACGCCGCCGCTCACGGTACGGGCGGCCCGATAGCTACGCTTCGGCACCGGCGCCGCCGTTTCGGCGATCACCGGCGCGAGGACCCGCGCCATATCGTCCTTCGTCCTTACCGGCAGCCAGCGCTCGGCATCGCAGCGAGACGCAGGAATTGCGCCGATTCTACCAGGCGCACGTTCACCGGCAAGCGATGGCTACCGCCTCACGCATGCTGCACGCCGGTAGCCGCCGGTGGTACCCCCTGGATTGACCAGCGCCACACGGCCGCCACGTTCGTCACGCGGCGTGCCCCACCTTGCAGTATGACGCCGTTGGCGGTGAATTGGTACGCGGGAACGTATCATGAAGGGCATGGTGCGCCTTTTGTTCATCCGCCACGGCCAGACGCTCTGGAACAAGGAATTGCGCTATAACGGCGACACCGACACCGTCCTAACCGCCCTGGGCCGCCGGCAGGCGGCGGCGGTAGCGGCCCGCCTACAGCATCGCCATGTCGATGCGGTGGTCTGTAGCGACCGCCGCCGGGCCACGGAAACGGCTGAGGCGATCGTCGCGTTGTGCCGTTGCCCGGTGCGCGCCGATGCGCGGTGGCGCGAAGTCATCTTCGGCGAGGCCGAAGGGCTGCGCTGGCGCGAGGTCGTCGAACGCTTCCCGCTGGCGGCGCGGGCCTGGGCTGAGAACCGCGCCGACGCCGCCATGCCGGGCGGCGAGTCTGTGCTGGATGTCGCTCGGCGGGTCCAGCCGGCGCTCGCGGAACTGGCGGCGGAGTTCGACCAGCGTACGGTGGCCGTCGTCAGCCACGGCGGGCCGCTGCGAGTGGCCCTGTGTCTCCTCCTAGGGTCGGACGTCAGCTACCATTGGCGTTACAACGTGATGCCGTGTACGCTGAGCGAGGCTGCCGTCTATCCATCCGGTGGTGTGCTCAATTTGCTCAACGACGCCTGTCATCTGCGATCTCGCGGGCCGGTCGAAGCAGACGAGGCGGAGGGTTTAGCATGAGTTTTTTCAAGTGGATGTACCCTGGCATGCGCGTCAAGCGCTGGTTGGTCTTGCTGACCTTCGGGATTGTGCTGATCAGTCTGGGCCTGGCCTACTTTTCCGCGAGCATTTACCACGTGGAGCACTACCCGCCCATTGCCTATTACCTGACCCTGCAGTTTCTGAACCGAGCGATTCGGGGAGCGCTCTTTTCCGTCGTCGGCATCGGCTCAATTGTCATCGCGGTGGTGCAACTCAACCGTTCGCTGGTCTCGGTCTTCCTCCCGAGCGGCGACCGGTTGGTCGACCTGGTGTACCGGCGCCGGCAGGTCGGTCGGGGACCGCGCATCGTCTGCATTGGCGGTGGGCATGGCCTCTCCAACTTGCTCCGTGGCATGAAGGAATACACCGGCAACCTGGTAGCGATCGTCACCGTCGCCGACGACGGCGGCTCGTCCGGACGGTTACGGGAGGAGTTGAGCATCCTGCCGCCCGGCGACTTTCGCCAGTGTATCGTCGCCTTATCCGATGTCGAGCCGCTCATGACCAAACTGTTCCAATACCGCTTCGGCTCCGGCGACGGTCTGGAGGGGCATAGCTTTGGCAACCTCTTTATCGCCGCCATGATCGGCGTCACGGGCAATTTTGAGCAGGCGGTGCGCGAGAGCAGCCGGGTGCTCAACGTACGCGGCCAGATTTTGCCGAGCACTCTCTCCAATGTCACCTTACATGCTGAGTTGACGGACAGCCGGGTGGTAGCGGGCGAACACCATATCACCTCCGCCGGCGGTCGCGTCGAGCGGGTCAGCCTGTTGCCGGCGCACGTCGAGGCGCACGTCGAGGCGGTGGCTGCCATCCAGAGCGCCGACCTGGTCGTGATTGGTCCGGGTAGCCTGTACACGTCAGTCTTGCCGAACCTGCTCGTGGAAGGCATTGCGACGGCCGTTCGGCAGACCTCAGCACTGCGCGTCTACGTGTGCAATGTGGCGACAGAGGCGGGGGAGACGGATCACTACGATGTGGTTGGGCACGTAGAAGCTATCGAACGTCACGTCGGGCCGGGTATGCTAGATGTCGTGTTAGTGAATGACCGCGCGGTGGCCACGCCGACAGGCAGTGTGGAACGCGTGGCGATGAACGGCGTGGCGTGGCTCCGAAAACAGCCGCAATTGACGCTCGTTGATGTAGTCGATCCGGATCAACCCACCTACCACCATCCGGCAAAGCTGGCGAAGCGCCTGATTGAGCTATTTTACGATCGCACATCCGGCCGTCCCAGCGCCGGCGCGGTCTGAACAATGGGAGCTCCCATGATGACGTTCCCCCAGCGAAGAGGAGAGGCTACTCGGTGACTGCGCGTATCGGCATTAACGGATTTGGCCGTATTGGTCGGCAGGTATTCAAGGCGATTCTGGAGCGGCACGGTTCCGAACTGGAGATCGTGGCCGTGAATGACCTGACGGATACGGAAACTAACGCCTTCCTGCTCAAGCACGACTCCAATTACGGCGCCTTCCACGGCACCGTGGAAGCACAAAGCGACGCCATCGTCGTCAATGGCCACCCGGTCCGCGTGTTTGCGGAGCGCGACCCAGGTGCCATTCCCTGGGGGGACGCCGGCGTAGAACTCGTCGTGGAGTCGACGGGTTTTTTTACCGACGCTACGAAGGCGGCCGCCCACCG
>JBPCLN010000308.1:0-35406 GCA_051003235.1 Chloroflexota bacterium
CGGACGTTGGCGGCGGCCGGTTGCAACTCAATCGGTTCGTCACCTTCCATCACCCGATCAATCGCCTCCTCCGCTTCCCGCAAGGCGAAGGTCTCCGGGTCGACGGAAAGATGGAAGAGGTCCACCAATACCTGCTGCATCTGCTGCTGGGTATTGCTGCGCAAGACGTGCACCGGCACACTGCGATGCTCGGCCTCGCGCAACGTGTCGGGAAAACGCCGGAAGTAGCTCCGTAGCGTCAGGACGGCCTGTGCTTCCCCGATCTCAGTTACCAGTTGGACCGGCAGGTTGAGCGTGCGGGCCGCCTGCTCCAACTTCGAGGTACTGATGCCGAATGGATAGACCTTGACCGGGGAAATCAGCGCCGGACGGGAGCCACCGGGGACCACCGTCAGGTCCGGCGCTGCCGGCGTCCCGCTCAGCGTGGGGCCGCCGACACCGCGTCGCGGACGCGGCAGGTAGCTTTCCGCTTGCGAGCGCCGCAACTGGCGCTCGGCCCGTTCGGCGCGCGGCGCCGCCGCCTGCATCCGGGTACGCTTGACCGTGCCATCTTCCAGCCGTTCGCGCACTTCCACCGCCGCTGTCTGGCCGAGCAGCAGCGTATCGACCGTCTCCGCCACACTGGGATGGACGGTGACGTGCTGCCAGTCGATGATCTCCACCACTACTTGAAAAGTGGGCGGCGCTTTGCGCTCCAACACCGATTTCTGGGTGCCACGTCGACGCGCTTCCTCGTCACCCAGCGTCACCGTCTGAATGCCGCCGATGAGGTCGGAGAGCGTCGGGTTCATCATCAAGTTGTCGAGCGTTGTGCCGTGGGCCGTGCCGATCAGTTGCACTCCCCGTTCGGCGATGGTACGCGCCGCCGCAGCCTCCAACTCCGTGCCTATCTCGTCGATGATGATGACCTCAGGCATATGATTCTCGACGGCTTCAATCATCACCGCATGTTGTGCACTCGGCGTCGATACCTGCATGCGTCGAGCGCGACCGATGCCGGGGTGCGGAATATCGCCATCGCCGGCGATCTCGTTGGAGGTATCAACGACGATGACGCGCTTGCGCAGATCGTCGGCCAGCACGCGGGCCACCTCGCGCAACATCGTCGTCTTGCCGACGCCAGGCTTCCCGAGCAGCAGCGTGCTCTGACCCGCCTCGACCAGATCCCGAATGGTCGTGATGGTGCCGAACACGGCTCGCCCAACGCGGCAGGTCAGGCCAACGGGCATACCGGCACGGTTGCGAATCACGGAGATGCGGTGAAGCGTCCGCTCGATTCCGGCCCGATTATCACCGCCGATGATACCGATGCGCGAGAGTACGGCGTCGATATCATCTCGGGTAACGATCGACGTGTCCAGCGTCACCTCCCGGCCGACGAAACGCACCTCCGGGTCGCGACCGAGGTCCAGGACGATCTCCAACATTCCTGCGCTGGTAGGAAGTGCGTCGATCGCCTGCCGCACACGTGGCGGCAATACGGCCAGCAAGAGTTCAAGGTCGTCCGTGATGGCTTCCTGCGCGTCAGCAGAATTTGTCATGCGTAGTTATCCTCTTTCCGGCGCATGCCGGGAACTGCGTTATTGGGGCGAAAGAGGTAGCGTTCGCGCCAGGCTACTCGGCACGGCAGGGAGGGTCGTCGGCGCTCGCTCAAGCGACGCTCACCGGCGCCTCCCGCCGCCGTGCCGGCGTCTCGTTGTGCAGCCGACATTGCGGGTTGTGGGAGCCGTTATGGACCAGTCGCGTTCCGTTGACGGCCGGTAACGCCGCGGGGTTGTCGCGGAGCCGGTTGAACACTGGTGGGCGGACCAGGGCCGCCGTATGCTTGACCATCACCGCCCGCGTCATCACCGGCGTCATGCCGACCAGGCGCGCCGCCATCAGGCAATCCGCCATGTAGTCACGCACCGGCAACAATGCGGCCCGCACGCCGCGCGTACTGAGGCGACGTAATAGTTCTAACAGGGCCGCCTCCCCCGCCGCCACCGCATCGACCCGCACGAGTAAGCGCAGGAGCGCCACTTCTTGCGGTTGACGCGGCAGATAGCCACCCGCGGCCTGGATTGTTCCGCCGTCCTCAATCACGACGCCCTGGCGAAACGGCTTTAGGAATTCCCGGGCCGTCATCAGTTCCATGTTCCCAACATTCTGGGGCGTCATACTGTTGTACAGTCGCTGCAGCGTCCACACGTCGTCCTTGCAGAACGGGCGCCCGTGCTGTTCCTCGTCTGCCCCGTTCGAAGGCGCAATCTCCTGCCCGAACACCGTTTCCTGGGCATATGGCCGGAAACCGGCGTCTTCAAATTGGGCGAGGCGAGGATCGTGGTGTCCGACTCGCGCCACAATCTTTTCCATGCCGGCCGCGGCCGCCGCCACGGTGGCCGCTTGCAGAAGCTCCGGCAACCAGTCCGAATCCTCCGACGGTCCAATGGTCTGGGCCACTTCCCAACGCTTCGCGTAGCCGTGCGCGGTCAGGTGTACTGCCCCCTCCAGGCGGCGACCGACATGCGTCACCAGGAGATGGTGGCACCCCCCACATGCGGTGAGCGCCAGCAGCAGCGAAAGCGCATTCGGCGCACAAGGGCTTTCCAACGTACCGAGTACACCGCCGACCGGGGAGAACCGGAGGCGACGAAGGGCGTAAGCGTCCAGGAGCGTTGCCGTACGTGTGGAGCGAGTCACTTCCTCTCCTACTCTCCGGCAGAAAGCGCCGACAGCGTATGCTTGGCGCCGGTCAGAACTTCGCTACACACTCACCATACCACGGAGTCCACTCGGTCCTTGCCCGAGCGGCGCCGTACGTCCCGCCAGGCGCGCATCACTGCTCCGCTGGGTGAGACCGAGGAAGTACTCATGCAAGCGCGTGTCATCGGTCAGTTCTGCGTGAAAGGAGACTGCCAGGAGGTTGCCTTGCTGCGCCGCCACGATGCTGCCATCCGCCAACGTACAGAGCGCCGCCACCCCCGGCCCGACCGCCGAAATCTTTGGCGCCCGAATGAAAACGCCTGGAAAAGGCCGTTCCCCCAGTACCGGCACCTGAAGCTCGGACTGGAAGGATTCGATCTGGCGACCGAAGGCGTTGCGCGCCACCTGCAGGTCCATCAGACCCAGCAAAGGCTGTTCGCGTCCGACGTCGCGCGCAAGGACGATCGCCCCAGCGCAACTCCCGAAGATGGCGGCGCCGGATCGACCGAAGGCCCGGAGCGGCTCCAGCAGCTTCCATTCCACCATCAGCTTGCCGATCGTGGTGCTTTCCCCACCAGGGATAATCAGACCGTCAAGGCCCTCCAGATGCTGTGGCAAGGTGACGCGCCGCACCGCAACACCAAGACGCTGCAACATTTGCTCGTGCTCGATGAAAGCGCCCTGTAAGGCGAGAACACCGATGGTAGTGGTCACACTCGGGCTACCATCCTCGGGCGGCGAGGAGTTCTCCTCGAGGAATGGCGCCTATTTCCAGGCCGGCCATGGGCGCCCCAATGCTGCGCGATACCTCGGCAATGATCTTGGGATCGTTGTAATGTGTCGTCGCCTGCACGATCGCCTTCGCTCGGCGGGCCGGATCGGATGACTTGAAGATGCCGGAGCCGACGAAGACGCCTTCGGCGCCCAGCTGCATCATCAGCGCGGCGTCCGCCGGCGTGGCGATGCCGCCCGCCGTGAACATCACGACCGGTAGGCGGCCCAGACGATGCACCTCCTGCACCAATTCATAGGGCGCGCCGAGGTTCTTGGCCTCCGCCATGAGTTCCTCTTCCGGCAATACCTGCAAGCGGCGCAATCCATCAAGGACGGCGCGCAGATGCGTCACCGCCTCCACGACGTTGCCGGTGCCGGCCTCGCCCTTAGTACGAATCATGGCCGCGCCCTCACCGATTCGCCGCAGCGCCTCCCCCAGATCACGGCAGCCGCAGACGAACGGGACCTTAAAGTTGCGCTTGTTTATGTGGTAGGCACTGTCGGCCGGGGTGAGCACCTCACTCTCGTCGACATAGTCGACGCCGATCGCTTCCAGCACCTGCGCTTCGACAAAGTGGCCGATGCGTGCTTTCGCCATCACCGGAATGGTGACCGCTTCAATGATCTCTTGGATCATCTGCGGATCACTCATGCGCGCAACGCCACCGGTAGCGCGGATATCGGAGGGAACCCGCTCCAGCGCCATGACCGCGACAGCACCGGCCTCTTCCGCAATCTTGGCCTGGTCGGCGGTGACGACATCCATGATGACGCCACCCTTGAGCATCTGCGCCAGCCCCCGCTTGAGGGTGACCGTACCGGTATCGACCATTGTCTCATCTCCTGGCGGCCTGTGACGTTCCGGCGACACTGCCCGGACATGCCGTGCCTCGCATAGGCGCTCTGCCTTGCCGCTCCGGCATGCATTCTAACGCATGGGGCGAAATCTCCTCCATTGACCGGTCGCTTACTCCGATCAGAGCGAGCAGTACGAGTCAGCAAGGCTTGGACCAGCGGGCAATGTTGAAAGAATGCCATCCAAGGCATGGTGTCATGGCAGCGTTGACGGAGTTGGACGGCGATTTCCCGATCGAGCATCTCGTCCAGGAGGAGCTTCACCGCCCGAGCCGGGCCTGCTGGCGAACCTCCGCCTGTTGCAAACGGTCCGCCTCGTCTCGATTCGCCTGAATCAGCGCCTCAACATCCTCCGGAAAATCGGCGGCGTAGGCGATGGCAGTACGCACCTGATCGGGCCGAAGGCGAAAGTAGTCCGCCGTCCGCGCAATGTCGCCTCCTTAGGACCTGAACGTCTCTAATACCTGCCAAACGTCGATACGTCGCCCGGCGATGGCTGCCCGGCGTCCTCCGGCGCAGTCAATAAAGACGATGCCGGGGAAACGCTCCATTCGAACGCCCTCGTCTAGATTCGCACAGACCAGGGACGTCGAATCCCCACCGCGTTGCCTGGCTAAGGTTGCAAGTTCCTGAACGAGCCGCCGCGAAACGCGGACGGTCAAATGTTCAGTAACCGGCTCATTGTCCATGTGTTACACGGTACCACACGGGCCGGATTTTGCAGGGGTGGATTTCAAGCCCGCCCCTGCCAGCAAACTTACGAAACCTCCGCCACCACGCCCCGCTTGCGCAGCAGATCGCTGATCTGGCCGAAGCTGATGCCGTTCTGTTCGGCAATCTCTGAGGCGTAGCTAACGCCGCGTGGCAGGCCGGGCAGGATACGGAAAGTGCGCCGGTGGTGAGAGCCGACGACCGTGCCCTGCGCCTCCACGTCGGCCACCAGGCTGCCGGCCTGCGCCGTGCCGGGTGTGGTCTGGTTGATCTGCTCGACGCTGAAGGCCAGGTCGTGCAAGTGGGTGGCGTAGATGGCGCGGACGCCGAGCAGCCGCAGGCCCCGCACGGCATCCGTGGCCAGACCCAGCCCTTCGACCGCGCTGGTGCCGGCCAATACTTCGTTGAGCAGGATCAGGCTACGCGAGGTGGCAGCGGCGAAGATGCCGGCCAGCCGCTTCGCCTCCTCGTCCAGCCGGCCCATGCCTAACTGCGTTGTCTCCGGCACCGGGAAGTGGGTGTAGATAGCATCCACCGGGCTGATGCGCGCTTCCGCTGCCGGCACGTACAGCCCGGCTTGAAAGAGGACGTGGATCAGGCCGACCATCTGGGTAAACGTCGTCTTACCGCCGCGATTGGGGCCGGTCAGGATCCAGATCCGCGCCCGATCATCGTCGAAGGTGACGGGATTGGTGATGATGCCGCCCGCCTGGTCCGGCGGTGGCGCCGTCTTCTGGCGGTACATGCGCAGCGCCAGACTGACGTGGTAAGCCTTGCTGAGAAGCGTGATCCGCGCGTCCGCCGGCGCCGCCTCCGGGCAGCAGACCGGCAATCCGGCTTGCTGCAGGCGGCGGACCATGACCACGCCATTCAGGAAAAACGCCAGTTCCGGCTCCAGCGGGCCGAGGCCATGGGCGTTGATGCCTGCATAGCGCTCCAGGGCGTGCGCGACCGGTGCGGCGACCTCTTCCAGCAACTTCCGTAGGTCGCGGTAGAGGCGGTTTTCCGGCGTACCGGCGCTTGCGGCATCGCCCATGCGCAGAGGCGTCAGGGCGCGTTCGCTGCCTTCGCCGAAGAGCCGGTTGAGCAGCATCCCCTTGCCGGCAATTTTTTCGCTGTTGACCGTTAGGATTGCTGCCGAAGCCGGCATCAACTCATCCGTCAGGTTGACGCCAATGGTGAAGCTTTGGGCGCGATCCAACTGGCGCCGCAGTGCGGGCAGCTCGGTCTGCAAGGACTGGAACTCGGGCGCGCTGGTGATATCGCGCAGGTAGTCCCGCAACCGGAGCAATGCTTCCGAGGCAATTGGGCTGCCCTCCAACGCCTCCTGAAGGTGCATCGCGGTGCCGACGTGCAACTCCAACTCGCCCGCCCGCGTCGCCACCTGGATGAAGGGCGCCATCTTACCCGGATCGCGTTCACGCGGCACCGCCAGGGCAGCCAGGTTTGAGAGCAGGCGCTGCAGGCGGCCACATAACGTCTCGTCCGCCAGCAGATCCGTCACGATGCCCTGCCGGTAGCGAATCACTGCGTTATCGGTACAGAGTTCCGTCAGCACGCTCTCTACGAAGCGTTCCCGACGCCGGTCGTCCCCGACCAGCACGGCGACCACGTCATCCAGTTCCAGGTCCGCCGGCACACTGCCGCCCATCGCCGGCCGCCGCTCCGGCGTGGCCGTTCGCCCAAACGGCCAGAGGAGGCTGATTTGCTCTCGGCGATACGTTGGGCTGCTGGAGTATTCCGGACGCATCAGGTGCCTCTCGACGCCCCACCGTTCTCGCACGGTGAGCAACTGCCATCATACACGACGTGAGGCGGCGCCGGCAGCCTCTCGAGCAATATCGCGCGATGCGCCGGTGCCAGGGTCAGCGCAGGCAAGCCACTTTCCGCGATCGCCGCCAACAGATGCCGCGCCTCTCGCCACGCCAGATTGTAGTCCTCGAGCGACACGAGACCCTGCCGGCGAGCGCTCTCCAGCTCCTCCGCGTCGAGCAGCGCAACGGTTCCGTGGGGAGCCACCACGACGTCAAGGTAGAGGTCGTCAAACCAGGGCATGCCGCGTTCGTCGACGCCATGCCGCTTGCAGATATCGATGTACCACTGCACCACTGTGCCGTCCGCATCGAACATGGTCGTGACGGTGTGATTCGTGTCGGACGGAAATTGCTGCAGCCAGGAATATCCGGTGTCAGCCACACAGTAGGGTAGGCCGTCCAGTTGGACGAAGAATGGCTCAGCACATTGGTCGATGATCAGCAGCGTGATGGAACCGCTGAACGCCGGGCCGGCGATTTGCTGCACCATGAAACGGCGCTCCAAGATGCGCTGCCAATCGGCGCGATCGGCGAAGCGGCGTTTCACAATTTAGTCTTCATCCGACCATGAATGACTTTGTTGGCGAACGTCGCCGTTTGTTCACACCCGAATAGGACGTATGCAATACGCCCCTACACGCGGTGACGCGCTCGCCTTGGGCGCTATTCAACGTCCCAGAGCCCGTAGCATACGCCCTGGCGTCCCGCACGCACAATTGCTCCGGGTTCGCAAACAATGTCATAAATGGTCGGGTGACGCTACTGACGACACGTCCTCTCGCTTACCGCTATACTCTCTTTCGGAGGTACACACCAAATGCCATTGTATGAATACGCTTGTCTCGACTGCAACGAACGTTTTGAAGAATTGCGCGCCACCGCCCGCGCCGATTCGCCGGCGCCGTGCACCACCTGTGGTAGCGGTCGCGTCAAGCGCCTGTTGAGCGTCTTCGCCACTCGCTCCGCTGACGCCATGGGCAACACGATGGTTGCCTCCGGTGGCGGTGGGTGCGGGTGCGGCGGCAATTGCGCCTGCCGGAACTGACCATTAGCCCCGCCGTCGTATTTGCTTGGCGCGCCGCGCGCTGCTAGAACTCCTGCCGTCACCTTTGGCGCCGGTAGCGGTGCCGTTGGCGCTAGGAGCTTGTAGCGGCACACCGAGCGCCCCGTTTGTCACCGCCGGTGCGCCGATCACCCGGTTCTGAGGCGTGCCGGTGACTGACGCACCGTGACAGAACTTGTACTTCCTACCGCTTCCGCACGGGCAGAGGTCGTTGCGGCCCACCTTGCCGTTGCTGCCGTTCGCTGTCGCCGGTCCGCCTCCTGGCGCGGTGCGGCGGGGCGGTGTCGCGGGCAAATCGACGTCGTCACGGTTGGTATGTAATTCGGTTTGGGTTTGCGGTGACGGCGGCACCAGCTCGATGCGCAAACCCAGGCGAAAGATATTTTGGACAATCTGCGCGTTGATGGCGGTGACGAAGCGCTCCCATTGTTCGTGCGCTTCGCGTTTGTACTCCACCAGGGGGTCACGCTGACCGAAGGCGCGCAAGCCGATACCCTCGCGTAGGTCGTCCATGCCGGTGAGGTGTTCGACCCAGAGCGTGTCCACTGAACCGAGCACCACTTGACGCTCGAACTCGCGCATGAGTACCGTGTGGAACGGTGCGGGATCGCGCTCAAATTCCGCCACGCAGCGCTCCATCAGGTGTGTGGCCAAACCAGCCTGGTCCAGGCCGACCAGCGTATCGACAGTGATGTCGGCGGGCAATGGCAAGGACTGGGCGAGGTCTTCCAGCAGCCCCTGAAGGTCATCCTCGGTTATTACAGGCCCGACCAGGCGCTGCTCGATCACGGCGCCGATGCGGCGTTGGGTCAGGCTCAGGAGGTAACCGCCGAGCTCGGCACGGGCCTGCGTCAGTACGTCGCCCAACTGATCTTCTCGATGATCATATTCTGTATGAACACGCTCCAGTAGAAGCGCCAGCGCCTCGTCCCGACTCAACCGGCCCAGGTGCACCGCCGTCAGATCCTCCGGGACCGGCAGTACCTGGCCGAGTTCTTGGACGAGGCCGTCCAGATCCCACTCTTCGGAGTAGGCGCCGCGCATGTAGCGGTCCACCAGACTCGTCACGTGGCGATCGACGAGCGTCAGGATGTAGTCGCGCATGTTCTCGCCACGTAATACCTTGTTGCGGTCGGCGTAGATAAAGGCGCGCTGCTCGTTCATGACGTTGTCGTACTCTACGACATGCTTGCGGATGTCGAAGTTGTACCCCTCGACCTTCGTCTGGGCACTTTCGATGGCCTTAGTGACGGTGCCATGCTCGATCGGCTCATCCTCCGGCATCTTCAGCCAGTTCATGATGCCGGCGATGCGCTCGGAGCCGAAGCGCCGCATGAGGTCGTCTTCCAGGGAGACATAGAAGCGGGACGAACCGGGGTCGCCCTGGCGACCGGCGCGGCCCCGCAACTGATTGTCGATCCGACGCGACTCGTGTCGCTCGGTGCCGATGATGTGCAGACCGCCTCGCGCCTGCACGCCCTCGCCCAGCACAATGTCCGTCCCTCGCCCTGCCATGTTGGTCGCGATCGTGACGGTGTTCGGCTGACCTGCCTCCGCTACAATCGCCGCCTCCTGCTCGTGGAACTTGGCGTTGAGCACATTGTGGGGGATGCCCTGCTCGTGCAGCAGGCGGGAGAGCAATTCCGACTTCTCGATAGAGACCGTGCCCACCAGCACCGGCCGGCCCTCGGCATGTAACGCGGCCACTTCCCGACCCACGGCGTTATACTTGGCCGCTTCCGTCTTGAAGACGTAGTCGGTATGGTCCTCGCGGATCATCGGCCGGTGAGTGGGGACGGTCACGACGTCCAGGGCGTAAATCTTGGCAAACTCTTCCGCTTCCGTGGCGGCGGTGCCGGTCATACCGGCGAGCTTATCGTACATGCGAAAGTAGTTCTGGTAGGTGATCGTCGCCATCGTGCGGTTCTCGCGCTGGACCGGCACGCCCTCTTTCGCCTCTACGGCCTGGTGCAGACCCTCACTCCAGCGGCGACCCTGCAGCATGCGTCCGGTGAACTCGTCGACAATCACCACCTCACTGTTGCGGACGACGTAATCGCGGTCGCGCCTCTTGAGCACCTGGGCCTTGAGAGCGGCATCCGCCGTGCGGGCCAGCCAGAAGTTGACCTCGGCATACAGGTTGTCGATGCCGAGCAACCGCTCGACCTTCTCCACACCTTCGTCGGTGAAGGTGACGCCCTGGGAGCGCTCGTCGATCAGGTAGTCCGCATCCAGCTGTACCTGGCGCATGATCTGGGCGAAGCGGTAGTAGAGGTCGGCCGCTTCCTCGGCCGGCGCGGAGATAATCAGCGGGGTGCGCGCCTCGTCGATCAGGATATTGTCTACTTCGTCGACGATGGCGAAGTGCAAGGGCCGCTGCACACGCTGGTCGAGGGAGACGGCGAGGTTATCGCGCAAGTAGTCGAAGCCAAACTCACTGTTTGTGCCGTATGTCACGTCGGCGCGGTAGGCCTCGCGGCGGGCCACCGGGCGCCAGTGCATAAGGCGGTCATCACCATGCGCGATGGGATCAATGAATTCAGGGTCATAGAGGCCGGCAAACATTGGGCAGATCACCGCGACGGACATGCCGAGCCGCTGATAGACCGGCGCCATCCAGCCGCCGCCAAAACGGGCAAGATAGTCGTTCGGCGTGACCAGGTGGCAACCCTGGCCGGCCAGGGCATTGAGATAGAGCGGCAAGAGCGCAACTTGCGTCTTGCCTTCGCCGGTTTTCATCTCGGCGATCTTGCCTTGATGGAGTACGGCGCCGGCCAGGAGTTGCACGTCATAGTGGCGCTTGCTGAGGGCGCGGCTCGTGGCTTCCCGCACCGCGGCGAAGGCTTCTGGCTGCAAGGCATCTAATGCAGTGCCGCCGGCCAGACGCCGGCGAAATTCGGTGGTCTTCGCTACCAGGGCCTGGTCGCTGAGCGCTTGGAACGCCGGCTCCAGGCGGTTAGTCTGTTCAACCAGCGGCTGCAACCGCCGCCACTCGCGCTGGTTTGGATCGCCGAACAGACGACCAAGGAAGTTCGCCATGGACACTGTTCCTTCGTAGCGAGCGCGCCGCCGGCGCTCCCGCATGCCGGTAGCGAATCGCCTGTAGAATAGCCAGACGGTGTACGGCAATCGCATTTGCCTGTTCAATGATACCAGCCGAGGAGTTTGCACTCAGTGACCGTGCTGCTGTCTAGCCCTCGTTTCCTTGCCCACGATACCCAGGGTATGGCGGAAACGGCTGACCGCCTCCGCCATACCCTGACGGTATTGCAGGAGCAGGGGTTGCCTTCGGGTTGCCGCCTGGAAGCGCCGCGGCCGGCGACCGTTCAGCAAGTGCGTCGCGTCCATGACCGCCAGATGATCGACCTGCTGCAAACCGTCTGCCGGCGCGGAGGCGGCATGATCGACCCGGCGCCAACGGTCGTCTCGCCGGAGAGCTACGACGTCGCGCTACTTGCCGCCGGCGCGGCGATTCAGGCGGCCGAGCACGCCATGGGCGGGGAAGCGGCGTTTGCGCTGTTGCGGCCGCCGGGACACCACGCTACTCCGCATCGTTCGATGGGATTCTGCCTGTTCAATAATGCCGCCATCGCCGCCCGCCAGATCCTGGCCGCCGGTGTGGCCGAACGCATCCTGCTGGTGGATTTCGACCTCCATCACGGCAACGGCACACAGGATGCCTTCTATGGTGATCCCGCCGTGCTCTTTATCTCCTTGCACCAGTACCCCATCTATCCAGGCACCGGCCGGGCCGAAGAAACCGGCGCCGGCGCCGGCAGGGGTTACAACGTCAACGTGCCGCTGCCGAACGGCGCGGGCGATATCGCCTTCCAACGCATCCTCCACGAGATCGTCGCGCCGCTCGCCCGCCGCTACCGGCCGGACGTCGTCCTGTGCTCCTGTGGCTACGACGCCCACTGGGCGGAAAATGCCGCCGCCGGCGCCGGCCTGCGGGTGTCCGTTGCCGGCTATTACCGCTTAGCCCAGGACCTCCGCCAACTGGCCTGTGAACTATGCCACGGCCGCATCGCCGGCGTGCTGGAAGGCGGCTACCACCTCGATGCCCTTGCCTGGGGCGTGCTCAATACACTGGCCGCCTGGACCGACCAACCGGCAGTCACTGATCCTTTGGGGGCGGCGCAAGGGAAGGAGACGGCGGTGGACGACGTGATTACGCAGGTGAGAGGGCTGCAAGGGATAACCTAACCCCCTCGCCCCCTTCCTTTATAGGGAAGGGGGCGAGGGGGTTAGGTTACCGGCCACCAGTGCCGGCCTTGCCGCTCCGTGCGGGCGCGGTACAGTGAGCCGCCGATGTTGGTGACGTAGAGCGTCCGCAGGTCGGCGTCGCCGAAGGTGCAGTTCGTTGGGCGATCCTCCGGAAAGGGATGCTGCGCTACTACCTGGCCATTCGGCGCGAACACCATTATCATCGGGCCAGGACCGTCGCGCCGATAGCCGGTGGCGGCGATGATATTGTCTTCCGTATCCAGGCACATGCCGTCGATGCCGCGGTGAGCGCCGAAGTTGTGAAGGACGGCAAAGCCGCCCAGACGACCGTCGGGTTGGATTGGATAGGCGCGCAGCTCGCGCAACGCCGTCTCGCCGTGGTCACTCTGCGCCACGTAGAGGGTACGCTCGTCACGCGAGATCAGGAGGCCGTTGGGTTTGGTGGTGTCATTGGTCATCCGCTCGATCAACCAACCGCCGGCGCCCGTAGACGGAGCCGTGAGCCGGTAGACGGAATCGTGGTCCAGCTCTCGGTCCTCGTCCCGCAAGCCATAGCCCGGGTCGGTGAACCAAACGCGCCCCTGGGCGTCGATGGCGAGATCGTTCGGGCTGTTCAGCCGCCGGCCTTCGAAGCGGTCGGCCAGCACGGTGACTGTACCATCGGACTCGTACCGGACGACACGGCGGCCGGCGCTTTTGCCCTCACAGGCATAGAGACGACCCTGGCGATCCAGCATGAGGCCGTTGGCGCCGTTGGTGCCGGTACGGAAGACGCGGCAAGCGCCGGTTTGCGGTTCATACCGCATGATCTGATCGTTGCTGATATCCGTGAAGAGCAACCCACTGCCGTCCCAGGCCGGACCCTCCGTAATGTCGCCGATAGGGCCCGCCAAGCGCTCGAATGTCCAGGCCACAGTCTGCTCCCCTCTACTATCGCGCACCAGTTTCGGCCACGCCTCCTCTGGGCAGCCGGGCTGGGGTTAGCCTAGCGAACAGGAGCGCGGCGCGCAAGGTCGGCACGCTGCTGGCGGGACGGCACCACCATACCAACGGTAATCGCCAGACCCAGTGCCGCGACGATGTCACCCGGGCTCACCACCTTATGGTGCAACGGGTTGAGCGGTATCCAATCAGCCAGCCAGACCAGGCGAGTGTGAGGATTGACGAGCGCGTGACCGGGATCTGCGTGCGCCTGGAGCATCGCCACCAGGCTCCCCTGCTCGGTTGCCGCCAGCGCCGAGGCGGTCACCGGCATCCGCCAGCCGTTGAGGCCAATGACGAGCAGGTTAGCCAGCAAGCCCGCCAGCACAACCGGCATGCCCGGCAGATGGAGATTGGCCGCCACCAGGCCGAGAAGGAGCACCGTCACCGCTAGCTGCAGCCATACCCCATTGTTAAGGATGAAGCGGCTGCCGTGCGCGCCGAGCGAGAACAGCACGAGCTTGATCGCAAAGGCGAGGAAACAGAACCAGAGACCGCGAAAGTGCAACTCGGCGAGAGCAGTCAGGTCTGCCCGGCGCATGATCGCGACGACCACGCCGAAAATAACGGCCAGCTCAAACAAGCTTGTCTCCGAGGGCCGGCGGCGTCTCCTGCAACACCATTTCCCAATCGACCGGCTGCAAGGCCGCCACCACCCGCGGATCGAACTGGGAGCCCGCACAGTACTGCAGCTCGGCATAGGCCTTCGCGGGAGGGCGCGGCCCCTGGTACGGTCGCCCATCCACCATTGCCATGAAGGCATCGGCGACCGCAATGATGCGCGCTCCCAGCGGAATTGAATCCCCCCCTAATTCGTCCGGATAGCCGGTGCCGTCAAACCATTCCTGATGATGGAGAATCAAGGGAATAGCCCCTTGCAGCAGGCCATGCGAACGCAGTAAATCAGCACCCAGTTGGGGATGGCGACGCATTTCTTGCCGCTCGTCCGGCGTGAGCGGCGACGGCTTCAGCAGGATACTGTCCGCCACGCCGATCTTGCCGAGGTCATGCAGGAGGGCGGCCGTCCGTAAGTCTTCCAGCGTTCGCCCATTCATGCCGAGCCGATCGCCGAGCCGCGTCGCCAGCGCGGCCACCCGCCGCGTGTGGCCGCCGGTGTCCCGGTCCCGCAGGTCGAGGCTATCCACCAGAGTCGAGACAATGGCGTTGTAGAGAAGCCGTAGCGTCGCACTCTGGCGAAGACTGAAATAGGTCACGCTCAGCGGTATCAAGGCCAGCGCCAGGCCTACCCCGCCGCCGACGTGATACATCGTCAGAATCATGTCACCCAACATGCCGAGAGCGAGGTAGTTCCAATACACGCCTGGGGATCCGCCCAGAGGCCACTGCCAAGGGCGGCGAAGCGAATAGCCGGCCCGCAGCGCCATGGCCGTGCTGGTTAAGCTGAGGCTGACCGCGGCATAGACTACCGTAGCGACCAGCGTGCCGCCAACGAGTGGCAGGAGCCACCGTGCCGGTAGTAAAGACTCCACGAGGCCGTACGCGACGGAGCCGGCCGCGACACACAGGCTAAGCGCCCCCCGATTAAAGAGCAACGTCGCCAGCGGCCGCGTGCTCCGAATAATCTGATTAAAGGTGATACTGCCAAAGGCCACGGCAATGATGGCGCCGACCGTCGGCAATTCGGCCATTGCGATGGCACTGACGGCAAATCCCGCCGAGAGGTATATCTTCGTGTTGGCCGGCCGGTTAATCTCAAACTCCCCGCCGTGGGCGAGCAAGCCGAGTAACAACCAGAGCAGCACTTGTGACCACTGATGCCCGTTGAGCGGCTGCCGCCATTCCAGGACCAGGACCAACGCCAACGCAAGACCAACCACGAGGCCCCAAAATGCCCACGCTTGCCGCGGTAACTGGCCATTATCAGACTGCGATGCCGCCCGCCACCGATGGCGCAATCCCCCAGGGGAAGCGACCGCAGCAAGTCGTAGGAATGGCCGCAATGGGAGTGCACCTTCAGCGTTGCTTCAGTTGGAACATCCAAGTTTACAGTAAATTGGCCATTAAAGCAAAGCGGGAGAGGCCTAAAGCCTCTCCCGCTTTGGTTACCTTATTACCAACCGACCTGGATATCCGCACCGGATGCCAGACCAAGAGCCACGAGGCCCATGAGGACGACAGCAATGCGGACGAGCTTGACTTTCATGGCGAGACCCTTCCTAGACCTAGGTGCCCGAACGACACACAATCGCGCGTTCTCCTCCTTATCGACCGTGACCACCCGCAGCATCTGGAACCTTCCACTGCTTGCTCGGCCATCACGATGGAACTTCAGAAGCACCTTGGCTAGATTACGGCATTCCTTACGTTTTACCAAACGTTCGTTTTGCCAAACGGTGGGGGCCAGATCTCCTACTCCCATTACCCGCGATCGACGTACCCGAAGGAAAGACAGCGTGTGCTGTTGTTGGCCGGAGCACGATGCCTTGGGTCAGACGAACGCCTATTCCGCGTCGACCATGGCCGGCAGGATGCCCAGGTCCCAGGCACTCGCCGTATCGGCGAGTCGTTGGAACGCCTCACCGGCCAGTTCAGCGAGTCGCTGGCGTCGCTCCGGCAATGGCCGGCTACTCTCCGCCAGGACCGCCAGCAACAGATCAACCTCACCGACCGCGTCGTTGATATGAATAAACTCGGGAGCGGCCTGACCATTAGGGTCGGCATTATGGTAATTGCCAAGCGGCAAGACTAGCCCGGTCGTGATATAGCCATAGGCCTGGAACGCGCTAGCCTCACAGCTGCCGCCACTCATCAACTGGCGTTGGATCGCCCGTCCCGCAGATTCGGCTTGTCCGGCCCACTGGCGTCCTAATTCGTCACGGGCGGCGAGAAGGAGCGCTTCGCCGCGTGGATCGAAGGATTGCCGTGCGTCTCCCACCCGAATGACCGGTCCTTTGCCGATCTCCGCGCCCGGCAATGCCATGCTGCATTCTAACGAGATGACAATGGCGTCGCGCGGCAAGAGGCCCCCCTGGGCGACCAGCGTCGCCCCCACCAACCCGATTTCTTCGGCGCGGGTCAGGACGAATGTCACGTCGAACGACTCCGCAACGGTGGAAACGCGTTCGGCTACCAGCAACAGGCAGGCGCATTGAGCAAGGTCATCCGCCGCCCTCAGGGCCAGAAAGCCATTGGCCCGGCTAAAGGCGGGGATATCCAGGGTACCGAACGCGTCACGAGACAACGTGCCGTGCACATCAGCCTTGACGGCGGCACGCAGTCGGCCAACTTCCGGCAGATACTCTCTCACCTCGCCCGCATAGGAGGCGGTGCCGTCGTAAAAGCGCAAGGGGGTTCCCGGTACGAGCACCCCAGGCTGCAGCCCACCCAGCACCTCCGCAATCACATGACGACCCGCTCGGCGCGTCGCAACGAGGCCAGGGTGATCCATGTGGGCAACCAGCACCACCGGGCGCGCCTCCCGCCCGCGCCGGTAGCGCGCCAAAAGGTTGCCAAAGCGATCTTGCCGCACCACGAAGCCGAAGGCCCGCAACGCCGCCTCCATATGGCGAGCGACTCCTCCTTCGTGAAAGGGCGCAGTGGGGATGCCGGCGACTTCGGCTAGCACGGCAAGTGCATGGTCTTCCGTTGTCAGCACAACACCCCTTTTTTGATCTCTCAATCCATCTGATTGTAGATGGTCACTACAGAGTAGCTGTGCATTCCATTATTCGTATTATGTAACAGCTACCGTAGTATGACGGTTCATTAATCTGGGCATGAGGGGGAAATAGGGCATTCTCCCGCCACGAAGGACGCCCAAACGAGGTCGAGATGCATACTCCCAAACTTCATGCCGCCGGCGCACCTTGCCGGTGCTATCGGTTCCCAATGGTCCGGTTCCGTTGCCGAGCCGGGCCGTTGGCCACTACAATGACTTCCCGTCGGACGGTCGTCGGGGTAAAGGGAATAGACGCTGCACACATCACACCAACGACCCATCACCGTCCGCTATCGCCCGGTCCGCCGTCGACGGCGGGCCTGGTCACCGTCCTTGCTCGTCACCGTTGCGGTTCTCGTTGCGCTGGCGGTATTTACGCGGTCGCGTGTCAGTGCCGGCCACCGTGAACCGGCCTTTGCCGCCTCTGCGGTCACCGTCTCTATTGCCACTCCCGTGATTACCGCCGCGCCGGCTGCGCCGACGCCATCTCCCAGTATTCTCGACCTGGTCGTACCGGTGTTCAGCAAGGCAGATCCCACCCCGGTGCCAACGGCTACGTCGGCGCCAACGGCCACGAGCACCCCTCCCGCGCCGACACCGACTCCGACACCGTTCTACTCCACCGCCTGGCTGCTCGCTCACCCTTCGTCCTCAGCACCCGCCATCAGCGCGAAAGCCGCCATCGTCATCGACTACGACACGCGCCAGATTCTTTACCAGAGTAATCAGCACCAACGCCTGGCTCAGGCGAGTACGACCAAACTGACGCTGGCCGACGTCGCCCTCGATATCGCTTCACCCGACCTGGCCATCACGATCAGCAAAGCTGCGACGGCGGTAGAACCAGATCACATGGGCGTGCAGGTGGGCGAAATCCTGACGCTGCAGGAGCTGCTCTACGGCGCTATGCTGGACTCCGGCAACGACGCCGGCTGGGCCATCGCCGAAGGCATTGGCAGCCTCGATCACACCGTGGCCCTGATGAACCAGAACACCGTCAGCCTGGGTCTCCACGATACACATTATGTCAATCCTGTCGGTTTCGATGATCCGCAGCACTATACGTCCGCCTATGACCTGGCCGTCGTCACCGCCGACGCCCTGACGCGCCATCCGCTCCTCAAAAAGATCGTCGGCACAAAGAAGCAGATCATTGAGTCCACGAAGACGCACGGCTGGTTCGGCCCCACGAACTTGAACAATCTCCTCTGGGACTACGCCGGCGCCTGGGGGATTAAGCCCGGCTGGACCGAAAACGCCGGCTACTGCCTCGTCACCGCGGCCACCCGCAACGGTCATACTGTGCTCGTGACCCTGCTGGGTAGCAAAGACCATTATGCCGACGGCGCCACCTTGCTGAATTACGGCTTCGCGCGCATCGGTGAAGGCGAGCACTGAACGCCGCAATGGGAACCACCCTCCTGTACGTTCGCCACGCCGACGTGTTCAACCCGGAAAATGTGCTGTACGGGCGTCTGGCGCGCTTCGGCCTCAGCGACTATGGCAAGTACCACGCGGAACGCGCCGCCGCCTTTCTACAAGATGAGCCGATCGTCGCCTTCTATACCAGCCCCCTGTTACGGGCGCGCCAGACCATGCGCATCCTGGCGCGCCGCCATCCCGGCATCCCCGTCGCCATCCGGGGCACACTGGCGGAAGTACGCAGTTCATGGCAAGGCACCGCCTTTCACGCCTTACCGGACGGCAAGACCGTCTACGAGAGCCGCCAGCACCCCGCTGACGAGACGATCGACGATGTCTGGCAGCGCATGCGCACCCTGGCGCTGGATCTGGTCACGCGCCACCGCGGCCAGACGGTGCTCTGTGTCAGCCACGGTGATCCGATCAAAATCCTCACATTCGGGTTCAAGGGACGCACCCTGGACGTCGCCGCCGTGCGCCAACCGGACCCGGCGCGCTGCTCGGTCACGCGCTTCGTCTTCACCCCCCCCGATGCGCTACCGGCAATTACCTACACCGATATCCTTGCCGCACCCGAGTTCCAACGCGTCGCTTCGCTCGCCGACCTGGCGTTGGGCAGCCTCACCAGAATTGAACACGATCACCGCGAGGTACTGCTTGTGCGCAGTGTGGAGGGCGAGGTCTATGCCCTCAATAA
This sequence comes from Chloroflexota bacterium, assembly GCA_051003235.1. Lineage (GTDB taxonomy): Bacteria > Chloroflexota > UBA4733 > UBA4733 > UBA4733 > UBA4733. Next base: position 18,909 of record JBPCLN010000308.1, read on the forward strand.
CCGCTGCCCCCACATGCGCGCCCATCTGCACGAGGGCGTCCTCGAAGGGACCGTGATCACCTGCCCTCTCCACGGCAGCCAGTTCCAGGCAGCCGGCGGCGAGTTGATCCGCGGCCCCCAGAGCGGCACGAACTGGCTTGCCGGCTACGGGCAACCGGGCCGCCCGCTCAGCCCAATCGACGGCGGGCCGTTGGCGACCTACGAGGTGCGGGTGGCAGGCGACGACGTGCTACTCCGGCGCCGCTAATCGCCGGGCCCGCGTCGCCTCCGCCCAACGCTCCAGGTCGCTGCGCGCGGTCCGCTTGAAGGTTGACCAATCTGCCTCAAGCGCCTCGAGGACGACGCGATCACTCCGCCGCTCCGCCAGCAACCGCTCGCTGGCCTGCTCGACGCGGGTTCGATGCGCTTGATGCAGTGTCGCAATGCCTTCCCGTAAGGCGCTGGAGGGCCAGGCCCCTTCGCCTGCGCCGGCCGAGAACGGGCCCAGGGCCTCCAGCAGCGCCGGCATGCGGAAGGGGAAGTGCAGCAGCTTATCGCGCCGGCGCAGGAGTTCCAGGCGTTCGCTGCGCCGTTCCAGCAAGATCGTCAGCACCGCCAGAGAGGTCGGATGCGCGACGAGCAAGCTTTGCAGTTCCGACGGTGTGTCCGGCGTTGCCGAGGGGCCGAAGAGCGGGCTATGGATCGTCTGCAAAGCGCCAACGACACCGGCGCCCAGGCGAGCGTAGCGCTCGGCCATGCCGAGATCACCCGGGAGGTCGGCCCGCACGCGGTCGGCTTGCATGAGCCGTTGCCCTTCTTCCCAGCCAGGCGTGCCGGCGAAGAACTGTTCCGGGCTGAGGGCAACGAGCAGCACGTCCGCCGGACGCAGCGGACGCTGCCGCCGTTGGTTCTCCCGGCTGCGCAAATGAACGCGGTTGAAGGCGGTGTCGGGCGAAACAAAGAGGCCGTCCACCGGCTGGACCGCGCCGCCGGCGAGTTGCTCCAGCAGTGTCTCGCGCGGGGCCCGGACGCCATTGAATGCCGTACCGGCCACGCGCGCAATGGCCTGGCTGATCGCCGCCACCGTGAAGTCGCCACCGCGCGTGGCGAGGTCGACGATGCGTGTCGCTTCCACCTGATCAAAACTCGCAGTATCGAGCGATACTTTGTAATCCACGGGTTGCACGAGGACGCTGCCGGCCGCATCACGGCCACAAAACAGGGCATCAGGGCAGGACACGCCAACGCGCTCGACTTCACGATGCAACGCCTCGTTTCGGTCCAACTCTTCTACGTGGGTCAGGAGAGACGCGGTATCGCCTTCCATCAAGGCCCGACCCACCTGTGCCGACGCCCAATCGCCGGCGAGTTGCTCCCAGCGGCGCCCAATATGGCCGCTGAAATTGCCCCAACTGCCGACGAAGCGCGCGTAGGCCTCGGCGTCCAGGTCGGCCTGTGAGGCGCGCCCAACGATCATGGGGCGCGGCCGGCGCATGACCACGTAGCTCGTGGCGTCGCGCCGTCGCCGCCCGCCTTCGATGGGCTTTTCTTCGTCAGGCATACATAGCCGTTTCTCCTCTGCGCTGCATGCTAACGCACGATCTGCGCCCTGGTCCGGGCGGTGCCAAGCACCCTATCTCTGCCGGTGATCAGCGCAAACCGCACGCCTCGCCAATCCGCATGGTTGAATTCAAGGAGAGGCGCCAACGGTGGCACGTTCGAAAGGGTGAGCGCATGCGCTGGGTACTGGCAGCCACAATGATCATCGCCATGGCGATGCTCGCCTCCTGTGACGTCTTCGACTCCATTCAGCGCCCGGGCGACCAAATCCACATGTATGGCGACGCCATCGATATCAACTCCTTTCAGCAACTGCCGAAGGCGCAAATCACTGTGCAGATCGACAACAAGATGCAGCATTTCACCGGTTCGTACGATGTCATGGTGCCGGTCAGCCATCCCCTGGTCATTTCCGCCTCGGCGCCCGGCTACCAGCAATACCAGATTAAGACTGTCCTGAATCCGCAAGGTAATGGAGAATTGCGCTCACCGCTCATGTTGCGACCGGCCGGCACGCCATAGCCGAATTCACCAACGGCCGATCGTCGTCCTGGCTGGAAAGGGCTGTGGTGTGACCGTGCAGATCGATGTTGCCTTCTTACCAGGGGAAGTGCTGGCCCCGGAACGGACAGTGTCTATCGTCGTGGACGTAATTCGGGCCAGCACCAGTGTGGTCACGCTCTTCGATGGCGGCTGTCCGGCGATCCACGTGGCGCGAACCTTGGACGCCGGGCGGACGTTCGCCGGCGCCCATGGCTTGCTCTTGTGTGGCGAGCAGGACGGCGCTCGACCGGAGGGTTTCGATTACGGCAACTCCCCCACGGAGTTCGCCGGCCAGGTTTTCGACGGGCGCGAGGCCGTGGTCTGCACGACGAATGGCACGGTTGCGCTGCACGCTGTCGCCACCGGCCCCGCCGTCTACGTGGGCTGCCTCGCCAATGCCGGTGCGGTCGTTGCCGCTGCTCTGGAGGCAGTGATGTCGGTAGGCGCACTCACAATCGTCTGCGCCGGTAGTTCGAGAAACGTCGCCCTGGATGACGTCTGGACCGCCGGCCGGTTGGCGGCTATTGCCGCTGCGACGCTCGGAGCGGACGCCGTGCTCACCGACGCCGCCCGCATCGCCATTGCCCTCACCGAAGCGATGCCCGATGGTCTCACCGCCTTACGCGCTTCACGCAGCGCCCGCGCCCTCGTCCGCCTGGGCCTGGACGCCGACGTCACCTTTGCGGCGCAGGAAGATCGCTCCCGAGTCGTGCCAAGACTCGTCGAACGGCGGGAAGCAGCGGAGTATCCGCTGTTGTTGGTAGGAGAGGATCCCGCTATCAGGCCGCACCAGCTTTCCCCCAATTCTGGGGGAAAGCCCCCGACGCAAGAGCGATGATAACTCCTGACCATTGCCACACCACGGCGGATAGAGGAACGAAGAAACGTTAGCCCCAGGTCCCTCTCCCCAAGCTTGGGGGAGAGGGACCGTCCGCCGCAGCGGACGCCCCTGGTACACTGACGCTCGGCCTTTTTCGAGCCGGATAGCGAGGAGACGGCGTGGTTCAGACGATCGAGGAGGCGATCCGGCGCAGTGTGGAAGCAGCGCTTGGGCGGCTCCAGATTGCTGCCGGTGGCGTGCGCATCGAAATTCGCCCCTCCGCCAAGCCGGAGTTCGGCGACCTCTCCACGCCGGTCGCCCTCTCGCTCGCCAAGCGGCTAGGTCAACGTCCGCTGGAACTGGCCCAGCGCGTGGCGACGGCATTGGACACGGCGCTGCCCGTTCACGTGCGCCGGGTCAGCGCGTCGACGCCAGGCTTCGTCAACTTCTTCATCAACGAGGCGGCCTATGCTGCCGACCTCGCGGCGAGTATCCTGGCCGAAGGCGATCGCTATGGGCAGAGTGCGGTGAAAACCGGTTGCAAGCTTGTCATTGAGCACACCAATATCAACAGCAACAAGGCGGCCCACGTCGGCCACCTGCGCAACGCCTGCCTTGGCGATTCGGTCGCCCGAATCCTGCGCGCCCGCGGCAACGACGTCGAAGTGCAAAACTATATCGACGACACCGGCGTGCAGGTGGCCGACGTGGTAGTTGGCATGCAGTTGCTCGGACGCGAGTTCGACGAATCGACGCCGTTCGACTATTTCGCCTCCCAGGTGTATGCTGAAATCCAGCGCCGCTATGAAACCGACCCCAGCCTGCTGGAGCGCCGCAAGCAGGTCCTGCGAGAGATCGAAGAACGCGACAGCGGCACAGCCCAGATGGCGAAGGACCTATCGCTGCGCATCGTCGCCCGCCATCTCCTGACGATGCGCCGGGTCGGCGTCGCCTACGACTTGCTGACATGGGAATCGGATATCCTGGCCCTTGGCTTCTGGCAACACGCCTTCGCGATGCTCCGTGATCGCCACCTGCTGGAACATCCAAACGCGGGCCCAATGGCCGGTTGTTGGGTGGTGCCCTTTGGTGAAGGGACGGTGACGGCGGACGGCGTCGAACGCTCCAGCGACAAAGTGCTGGTGAAGAGTGACGGCGTCGTGACCTACACCGGCAAAGACCTCGCCTACCAGCTCTGGAAGTTTGGCTTGCTGGACCGCGACTTTGGCTACCATCGCTGGGACCGGCAATGGGACGGGAGCGACCTCTGGACGACGACCAGCGAACCGGCCCAGCGCCCACCAGTCCCATTCGGCCACGCCGCCCGTGTCGTCAACGTCATTGACGTGCGCCAGTCGTACCCCCAGGAAGTCGTCTACGAGTCGCTGCGCCGGCTCGGCTTCGTCGAGCAAGCTGACGCATCGGTCCATCTCTCCTACGAGGTAGTGGCCCTCTCCGCCAATGCCGCCCGCACCCTGGGCGTGGCGGTCGAGGCGGGAAAGGCCACCTACGCCTTTTCCGGGCGGCAGGGCATCGAAGTCAAAGCTGACGACCTGCTGAACCTCGCCACCCAGCACATGGCGGCGAAGCTGGAGGAGCAGCAGTCGGAAGGTCGTGGCAAATCGACGGACGCAATGACGGCGGAAGCGCTGGCGACCGGCGCCGTACGCTACTACTTACTGAAGTTCGGACTCACCCAGGTCATCCCGTTCGACTTCGAGGATGCGCTTCGTCACACCGGCGACACAGGTGTCTACTTGCAGTATGCCTACGCCCGCGCTTGCAACGTGTTAGCCCGATCCGGCGCCGCACCGGAGGCCGGCCCGCCGGATGCCATCCTGCCGGCAGACAAGGCGCTGGCCTTAGCGCTAGGTCGCTTACCGGCAACGATAGAGGACGCGGGCGCCCGCCTGGCGCCGGCCATTCTGGCGCGCTACGCCTTCGAGTTGGCGACGGCCTTCAGCGACTTCTACGAGCACACGCCGCCCCTCTACCGGGAAACTGATTCGTCGCTCCGCCGGTTCCGCATCCGCCTGGTCGAGGCCTTTCGCCAGACGTTCCACAATACGCTGCTGCTGCTGGGCATCCCACCCCTGGAAGCGATTTAGCCATCGCCCGTTTCCTCATACATTGCCTGGGCTGGTCGGGCCACGTCCACCCGCTCCTCGCCGTGGCCCAAGCGTTACTGGCGCGCGGCCACGGTGTCGCCATGCTTACTGCGACGGCCTATCGCCCGGCCGTAGAACAGTCTGGTGTGACCTTTCTTCCACCGGCCGTCGCGCCGGACCGGGACTACAACCACCTGGACGCGACCTTCCCGGAAATCCGGCGCCTTCCCAATCCCGAGGCGTTGGCCCGCCTGTTTGGCGCTATCGCCGTGCAACATGCGCCGGCGCAGGGGCACGATGTCGTCACCGCCAGTGCCGCCTGGCGGCCGGACGTCCTGATCAACGACGGCATCGCCCTGGGTGCGCCCCTGGCCGCCGGACTGCTGCGCTTGCCGTGGGCGACCGTGTCGCCCTTCATCTTTTGCACGATTCCAGCGCCGGAACTGCCGCCACCGTTTCTGGGTATTCCCTGGCAGCCAGGGCCGCGAGGGAGACTCACGGCCAGCGCCCTGAACCGAGCGGCCGATTTGCGGTTGGCCGTCGCCACCCGCCGCTGGCAAGCCCTCGCAGCAGCCTGGAAGGTGTCGCCCCCCTTCCAAACAGCCTATCAAGCCGGCGTCTCGCCGCTCCTCTACCTCTATCCGGGCGGCCCAGCGCTGGAGTATCCCCGTCGAGCCTGGCCAGCACAGGCGCACGGCGTCGGACCGCTGCGGCTCATGGGCGCAGACGCCGGCCAGTCGGCGCCAACGACGCGACCGCGTGTTTTCCTCACCGAAGGCACAACCCATACGGATAGGAGGCTCGCCCGGCTCGCCATCCAGGCGCTACGCGCCGCCCCCTTTGAGCTGGTGATTGCTCTGGGGGACCTGAAGAGCGGGGAACGCCTCGGTCCCCTGCCGGCAAACGTCACGCTGGCCGGTTACGTCGACTACCGCGTTGCCCTCAAAGGCGCGGCGCTGCTTGTCACGAACGGTGGCGCCGGTTCGCTGACCGCCGCCCTGGAAGCGGGCGTTCCGGCCCTGATGCTGCCGGCCGGTCTCGATAAAGGCGAAGCCTCCCAACGTCTCGCCTGGGCCGGCGCCGGTCTGCGCCTGTCGGCAGCGGCGCGTTGCTCACCTGCGCGGTTCCGCGCCGCGGCGATGGCAGTGATCCAACAGCCGGCCTACCGGCAGCGGGCACAGACAGTAGGTCAAGAGCTCCTGGCGCTTGGCGGGGCAGCCAGGGCGGCAGAGCTGCTGGCGTCAATCGCGAAGCCTTCGCCCTCACGTACGGCGGTGCCGCTTGGGGCGGGCCGTCACAGCACCCGTGCCACCGTCGTCGCTTCCGACCAGAGTTCCTCCAGGTTGTAGAAGCGGCGGTCGAACGGGGTGAAGATGTGGAGCATCACGCCGTTAAAGTCGATCACGACCCAACGGGCGTCGGCTAACCCTTCGGTGCGCACCGGCTGAATATCGGATTCGGCCAGTTTTTCCGTCACGCGCTCCGCCAAGGCGCGCACCTGGCGATCCGTTGTCCCGGTGGTGATGATAAAGAACTCGGCCAGCACCGACTGTTCGGTGATATCCAGGAGGACCGTGTCCTCGGCCTTGCCGTCGACGAGGCTGTCGACGATCTGGCGCGCCATCGCGCGCGAAGTGTTCGTACTGTCTACCATTTCCCTCCGGAACGCCGCACCCCACGCGCCGGCTTGCGCAGCGAGACCGGGGCGGCGTGACTTTCCATCACTTGGATGCTAACTGTTCCAAGTCGCGTTGCATAGCGGCAAGTTCCGTACCATAGCCGGCCCAGTCGCCCGCTTTCAGATCCGCCTGCGCCTGCTGATAGTGTTGGAGTGCGTTCTGGGCCACCGCTTGCGGCGTACCGGGCGTAGCCGCCGCTCCCGCCGTAGACGCGGTGCTCGTGGCGGTGGCCGACCCCGAAGTCGCCGTGGCGGGCGCCGGCGCATTAGTTGACGTGGCGCCGCTGGCGCCGGCGGACGGCGCCCCGGAGAAGAGGGCTTGCAGGGCCTGTGGGAAGGTCTCCTGCATCGTCACGTTATTGCTGTCGGCCAGGATGACGCGTTTTAATTCGGGGATCTGGCCCTGGTTGGCCTGCAAGAATAGCGGTTCGACGTAGAGGAAGGCGTTGCCGAGCGGAATCACCAGCAAGTTGCCGCGGATAACGCGGGAGCCCTGCTGATTCCAGAGACTCAAGCTGCTGGAGATCGTCGGCTCCTGATCGATGCGCGACTCAATCTGTTGCGGGCCGTAAATCAGTGAATCTTTGGAAAACGCGTACAGGAGCGCTTCACCATAATGGGCCGGGTCAGAGCGCGCGGCCAGCCAACCGATCATATTGTCCTTGCCGCGCGGAACAAACGGTTGAATGAGCACGAACTCGGCCTGCGCTTCACCCGGCAAGCGAATCTGCACATAATAAGGCGCGAGGGCCGCCTTCGTTTGGCCCACCTGCTCCGTCGGAATGGACCAGACATCTTCCCGGTTGTAGAAGACGCTGGGATCGGTGATGTGGTAGAGCGTCAACGCCTGCGCCTGCGCCTGCAAGTAATCTTCCGGATAGCGGAGATGGGCGCGAAAAGTATCCGGCATCTTCGAGAGCGGCTGGAAGAGGCCGGGGAAAATTTCACTGTACGCCTGGATGATCGGCTCCGGGTGGGCCGCATCGTCGGTGCGATAGTACGTGATCGTGCCGTTATAGGCGTCGATGATGATTTTCACACTGTTGCGAATGTAGCTCGTACCGTCGGGCAGCGGGGCGGAATAGGGGAATTCGCTGCTCGTGGTGTAGGCATCCATGAACCAGTAGAGCTTACCGTCGATGATGACCATGTAGGGGTCATGGTCAAAGGTCAGGAACGGCGTGATTTTCCGCACCATCTGCGTGATCTGCCGGTACAGCAGCACCTTGCTATCCGCCGTGATGTAGCTCGTGTACAGCAGGTTGGGGTCGCCCAGGTTCCAGGCAAAGAGCAAACGCCGCGTCAAACGGTCGATGGGGATGCCCGCAGCGCCATTGTACGTCGTGCTCGCATTGTCGGTGCCCGTCGGGTAATCGAACTCCTTCGCCGTCGTCCGCACCAAGGCCCAATCCGTCGTGTTTTTGCCGGAGGTGAAGTAGACGTCCGGCCGGTTGATCTGGAGGAGCGGATTGGTCGTCACCGGCGGAATATCACGCAAAATGAGGTTGGGTGTTCCTTGCGACGTTATGTCATTGACGTTGCTCGCCACCACACCGAAACCATGCGTGTAGACGAGATGCTCGTTCTGCCAGTTCTGGGCTGCCTGTTGCAGCTTGCTGATGTCAAGTTCGCGTGTCGAGAGCATCATCTGCTGCCCGCCGTAGCGGTCCACGTCTACGTCGGGGAATACGTAGTAGGGCCGGAGGCCCTGCAACTGTTGGTAGGTCTCCAGCAGTGGCTGCCAGTCCCAGAGCCGGATATTCTGCACCGTCTGCGGGTTGGCCTGCACGTCCTGCTGAGTCAGTGCCGTGACCGTCGGTTGGCTGGTGCTCACGGCGTCGAGGTTAAACGCCGCCCGTGTCGCCGCAATCGTATTGGCGATATAGGGCGACTCGCGCTGCAGCTCGCTCGGCGCCACGAAGACGCTCTGGACGATCGCCGGCACGATACCGAGCCCCAGCACACTGGCGCTAATCCAGACGACGGGGGCAGCGACTAGCCAGCCGATGCCCCGCCGCAAGGCTGCGAACGCGCAGAAGACGACACAGAGGCCCATCAAGCCGGCCAGAATCGAATAGACAGGCAAGCGCACGTTGACGTCGGTATAGTTGGCGCCGAAGGCTGTCGTGTGCTGGTCAAAAAGCAGCGCCGCCTGGGAGAGCCAGTGGTAGGCCGCACCCCGCAAGGCAAAGAAGACCGCCAGTAAGATTGCGCCATGCGTCATCACGGCCGAGGGTGGGGAAAACGTGATGTGTACCGGACCGATATCGCCGCTCTGGCGCTCCATGTGAATGAAACCGGGCGCGGCCAGCGCATAGACCGCGCCCACCCCGAGCGCCGTTACCACCAGTAAGCCGACCAACCAGCTAAAAAGAAACTGCAAAAAGGGATACTGGAAAACGTACCAACCCACGCCGCGGTGCAGCACTGGATCGGACGTCCCGAAGGGAACCGCATGTTGGGCGAGGGCGATCGTCTGCCAGGCGCCACTGGCGCCCGATCCGAACAGCAGCCCGACCAGGACGGCGACAATCGACAACACCGTTACCAGCAGCGAACTACCGCCGGGAACGTTGGCGATAAGGGCGCGACGGATTGATCGGCTGCTGCGGCTGAAACGCCGGGCAAGCAGCAGGTTGCCTAGGAAGAAGAGCAAGGCGATAGCGCCAAAGAGCGCGAAAGCCCGCGCCTCATAGCCCAGGGTCGTCAGAAAGACCGACTGCACGCCTTCCGAGTGAAACCAGAGGTAGCTGACGTACAGCGCGGCGTCGGCGGACAAAAACAGTAGCAATACCCCGGCCAGGATCAAGGCGAGAATCCAGCGCACGCCACCTGCCCTTTCAGCTCCTTGCTCGGTGTCTGCCGGTTGCAGTATAGGGTACCGCTGGCGATAGCGGCGAGGCACGGCGCGTGCGGTACGCTACTAGAGTATAGAAAGGGATCTGATGGCACAACAGTACAAGGCGGCGCCGCCGATGACAATCGACCCGGCCAAGAGCTACCGCGCAATTTTCCATACGGAGAAGGGCGACTTCGAGGCCGAACTGTTCGCCGACAAGGCGCCGGTCACCGTGAACAACTTTGTCTTCCTTGCCCGTGACGGCTTTTACGATGGCGTCACCTTCCATCGCGTGATGACCGATTTCATGGCCCAGACGGGCGATCCAACGGGCACGGGCAGCGGCGGTCCGGGTTACCGCTTCAACGACGAACCGGGCGCATTGGCCCTTCCCCATGACGGTCCCGGTATCCTCTCCATGGCAAATGCCGGCCCCAACACCAACGGCAGCCAGATCTTCATCACCTATGTCGCCACGCCCCATCTCAATGGCAAACATGGCGTGTTCGGGCGGGTGACGCGTGGCCTGGATGTCGTCAAGCAAATCATGCCGCGCGACCCGGGCCGGGCGGCTAAGCCAGGCGACAAGATTGAGTCGATCAGCATCGAGGAAAGTTAGTGGCGGCACCCCCCCCGTCCAACCGATGAACGGCAGCACCGCTCGCTCGCGCACGGCGGCAAAATCAGAGCCGGCGGTCGGCGTGGAGCGCACTACGGATGCGCCCTGCGCCGGACGGTCGTGGCACGCACTACGTTGGATAGTGGCGGTTGCCCTGCTGGCGAGCATCGGCCAGACGGTCGCAATCGGCCAGCACATCCAGGCCACCTTCGGTGATCTTTCGAACACGCTCTACCAATCCAGCCTCCATCAACTGCAGGTCACCATGTTCCTGCGGGTGGCCGTTGCTGCGATCGCTTTCTGGTTGGTGTTGTTGCGTCGGCGCGCGGGCGTTGTCATCGCTGTTGCGCTCGGCGTAGTCACGGTTCTGTTCTACACGATCAGTTTCACCGGTCCGACGGACCCAGGCCCAACGCTGGCGCCCCCCTGGCTCTATGCACTCGGCATACTCGCCGCGGTCGTCATGACGCTGGGCGGCGCGTTGGCGCTACGGCGGGGTTAGGGTGGGCCGCGACCTGCTCGTAGAGGTCGTGCAATTCGGTCGCCGCCTGGGCCCAGGTGGGGACGTTCCGGTGGGCAGCAACACCCATTCGCCGGCGCAGCGCAGCGTCGCCAAGCAACCGGCAGAGCGCCCGGCTGAGCGCAGCAGTGTCGGACGGCGGCACCAACAGGCCGGTGACGCCGTCCTCCACGATTTCCGGGATGCCGCCGACGCGCGAGGATACGACCGGCTTGCCGGCCGCCGCCGCCTCCAGATTGATCGTCGCCAATCCTTCCGGCGCCACGGAAGGGCAACAGACAATATCCGCCGCCAGGAGCACGGCCGGCATGGCGGCGACTGCCACCTTGCCGAGCCAGTGGACGGGTAGGCCGGCGCTGCGCTGACGGAGCGCGCGTTCAAAGGCCGATGGCGCTTCCTGTCCCACGGTGTCGATGGATCGCCAGAGCGTGCTGGAGCCGGCAATCAGGAGATGCGGCCGCTGCCCCGCGGGCAGGAGCGCCAGCGCCGTGAGGAGGTGATCAATCCCCTTCTCAGGCGTGATCTGGCCGGCGAAGACAATCACGCGGTCTTCTGCATGCAGACCAAGCCGTTGACGCAGCGCGACGCCTTGCCCGGCATCGGCGAAAAGGTCGGGGTCGGCGCCGTTACGAATGACGCGCACTCGCCCCACATAGCGCGGATAGTGCGCCATGAAGCTCGCCGCGAGATAGGCACTGGCGCAAATAACCGCTTCCGCCCGCCCCAACAACCGGGCCTCAAGTCGGCCCGGTGGGCCGAGCGCCATATGAAGATGAAGGATGCGCCGCCTGGCCCGCGGTAAGCGCAATAGCGTCGGCAAAGCGTGGACATGCAGGATTGAGCAACGAGACGCCGTGACGGCGGCTGTTCCCGCGGCAAGCTGATACCGCAGGTCGAACGGACCGATCCGCCCCAGTCGCCAGGGCTGGATGCGGCGCAGATGCAGGCCATCGAACGAATAACGATCACCGACCGGCGCATGGTTTGCCAGCCCCCAGAGCTCAACTCTGTCGGCAATGCCCACACCGGCACGGCCAAAACCGAGGGCTGAGCCAACCAGACCGCTGACGCTATCGCTCGCCGGATCGCGCGGCATCACGCCGACGCCGGGTAGGACGTGCCGGACCAACGCCAGCGGCGCGCTCACCGCCAGCGCTCGATGCCGCCCCAACGGTAGGGCAGGCGCAGCTCTACCGGCAGCAGCGTCGGGAAGCGCTTGTGCGGCTCCGTCTGATACCAGTAGGCGGTGCTACTCCAGTCACCCTGCCGATCGTTGGCGTGGCCGTGTTCGATCGAGAAGAGCAGAGAACGTTGGAATCGCACCGGGTCCTCGACGTGATACCGATACTGCGAGTGCTTGCCGGTGTAATCGGCGTTGGTCTTGAAGTGGTAACCGAAGTAGGGCGCGCTAAAGGGCTGCTGGAGCGCATTGTAGTTCCAGGCGCCGCAAAAGTAGTCCTCCGTACCGGTGCCGTGCAGCGACGGCGGCCAGGTTTCCCCGTCGATGAAGAACATGTCGTCGCCTTCGCCCCACCAGCCTGGCTCCGGCAGATCGACATCAAGATGGCAGCCGACGTAGTGACCCCGCCCCTCTACATCCAGGACAACATAGTTCTCCTTGCCGGTCGTATTGAGGCGCTGCTGCCGCTCGTCTTCCGCATCCGGCGCCGAGACGACAGTCGGATTCTCGCGCCGCCACTGGCAATGAAAGCGAGCGACGTCAGCGTCCAGGCGGTCGTACTGTTCATAGTCGACGTAGTAATAGTAAACGGCTTGTTCGTCCGACTGATTCTCCACGGTGATGCGCGCGCCGTTGACAAAGGGCATGGGGAACCAGCAGTTGAAGCCGCGATCGAACATTTGCAGGGGTAGCGACACAAAGTAGGTATGCTGGGCGTGACCGAGACCAAAGAAGTCGCCCACCGGTGCTTCCACGCTGGGCTCGCCTTCGCCATCCCACCACATGCGCAGCACGAGTTTGCGCAAGTGAAAAGGGTCGCGGCAGGAAATGGTTGTCCACATATGCGTCACGCAGCCGGCACCGCCAATCTGGGCTAGTTCCGCCGTGCCGCCCGCCGGAATGACCAGATGGTCGCGGTTGCCGCCGCTCAAGTCGTAGCTGGAGGCCCGTCGCGAGCGGCTGTCCCGCAACTGCGCCAGGTCTCGCAGGGAACTGCTCCCCATCGGCACGTCATTCACCTTTCTACTTACGAGACCATCGCCGCTATTGTAGCGACGGTTCGCCTGTCGATCAGTGTTAAACTGGCGTATTCAGCGCACAATCCCGCATCCTGTGACAGCAGCGGGATTGGATCGTCCTATTCGATAGATCGGCGCGGCGGGCAGCGTGGAGAGGGACGGTAAAAGGTGCCACCCTCTCGTCTGTACCGCCAGCAGCGCGGCGCGCGCGGGCTGATCGTCGCCGGCATTGTTCTCGTGCTAGTCGTCGCGGCGGCGGTCTGGTTCGACCACGCTATCTACGCACCGGTGAGCACCTTCACGAATAGCGTCATTCCCACGCCCACGCGCGTTGCGGCAGTCGCCGAACAGACGAGCCGGACGGTGTCCATCGGCGCGGTTGTCACGACGTTAGCACCGGTGGCCCCCCCGCCGACGGCAACGGCGTTCCCGACGTTGAACGGCAACCAACGCATGAACATCCTGTTGTTGGGGAGCGACACCGATGCCAAGTTCAAGGGCAGCTTCATCACCCAGATCATGATCGTTGCCAGCATCGATCCGGTGCATCATACGGTGAGTTTACTCTCCATCCCCCGTGACTTCTGGGTGCCGATTCCCGGTCACGGTGTCGGCAAAATCCAGGTGGCCTACCAGTTTGGCGAGGCGGATCACCCAGGCGGCGGCGGCATCGCTCTGGCCCGCCAGACGATCGAAGACGACTTCGGCATCCGCATTGACCACTATGCCTGGATCGGACTGGCCGGCTTCATCAAGGTCATCGACACAGCCGGCGGCGTGAATATTGATGCGCTGCATCCGATCCTGGATGATGCTTTCCCCGACGACATCCAGGGTAATGGCCAGGTTACGACCGTCGACATCTTCGCGAGCCGCCGCCTCTTCATTCCCGCCGGCCCCCAACACATGGATGGCACCACCGCCCTGCAATATGTGCGCTCCCGCCATGCCGACCTCCTGGGTGACTTCGGACGCTCCCAGCGCCAGCAGCAGGTCCTGTTACAACTACGCAAGAAGGTGGAACAGCCCGGCACCCTCTTGCAAATTCCGTCCTATCTCAACGATCTTAATGGCTACGTGCGGAGTGACTTCAGCATGCCCGACCTCTTTGCATTCGGCAACTTCGTGCGAGAGTATGGCCAGCAGCCGTATACGCAGTCTGTCCTGATGCCGCCGGACTACTCCAAGCTCGACATCATCACCGTCAACGGCCTGGTCCAGGATATCGTACGTCCAAACTGGCCGGCGGTGCATGCCTTGATCGCCCGCGTCTTCGCGCCGCCGGCGGCGGCGCCACCCACCTCGCCGGCAACCGGCGGCGCGCACATCGCCGTCGAAAACGGTACGACTATCGGGGGACTGGCGGGACAGGCCGCAACCTATCTCACAAGCCTGGGCTACACTGTTGATCCGGTGAGCGATGCCGGAAGCACCGGCTATGCCAGCACGCTGGTGACCGTGTACAACCCGGAGAAGCAGGGCATTGCCGATATGGTGGCACAGCTATTCGGCGCCGAAGTGCGAATGGCGCCGGCCGGTGCGACGCACGGCGCTGACGATTTCGTGGTGACGCTCGGACAGGATCATGGCACATTTGAGGGCTTCTGACATGCGGAGGATCTTTGCCGGCATCGCCGTTGCGGCGCTGCTCAGCACCGGCTGCGCCGGCGCCCTCCCTGCTGGCGGCGTGGTAAACGTGCACGCGGTGCCGGCCGCCAGTATCGGCGGTCGCTTGCTGTACGTACGCGAAGGCTCGATTGAGGAACTCGCCGGCAGCGGTAACCATGTACTCGCGAAGATGAGCGCATCCGGCGGAGCCTTTATGAATCCGGCCTGGTCTCCCGACGGCAAACGCATCGCCTACGCCGTGCGCCAGAAGAACTTTAGCGACATTGGCGTGATGAACGCCGACGGCAGCAATCAGACCCTCCTCACGCACAACGAGAACAGCGTGGTGCAGGACAATCTCTGGGCGGCCATGCCCACGTGGTCGACGCCCGATGGCGCGACACTGGTCTTCAGTTCGGACCGTGGTAAACAAGAGCCCAATATCGACCTTCGGCTCTGGGCAATGACGGTTGGCACGCGCGTCTTTCGCCCGGTGAGCACGCCGGATATCCAGGCGGGTGGCGATCTGGACCCCCAGTTCCGTCCCGGGCACCCCGGCCAATTGGTGTACACGAAGTGGTCGTACGATGCCACCGCCACGTCGACCTACGCGACGCTCGTACTCCACGACATCAACAGTAATACCTACGTCGCCTTGACATCGTCCAAAGAGACGGACTTTCAACCGGCATGGTCACCCGACGGTAAGATGCTGGCCTTCATTCGGCGCAGCGCTGGGGCCGATGCGCTCTACGCCGCCCCGGTGCCGGACGCCCCCACCGTTGACACGACATTGGCGGCCACGCTGCTGGAGTCGGGCGTCAACGCCCAACCGGCCTGGTCGCCCGACGGCAGCAGCCTGGCCTACATCGCGGAGACCGACACTCAGTTCGATCTCTATCAGGTCGGGGTCACCACGCCGGCGCTCGCGCCGCGCGGCAAGCCGGAACGCCTCACTACGAACGGCGTCGACGCCACCAGCCGTCCGAACTGGAGCCGGTAAGGACCGCCCGGCCAGGCGCTGGTGGAAACTCAGCATTCCAGCACGTGACAACGGTACCTCAATGCGGCTACCATGTCCTCCAGGAGGATATGGTGCAACAGCTCATTGGCGTCGACGATCTGGGGCGTTCCGGCATTGTACGGCTGCTTGATATCGCCGCCTCGTTGGAGTCGCGTGGCGTCGAGAACGCGCCGCCGGTACTCACCGGAGCGATTGTGGCGCTCGTCTTCGCTGCTCCATCGGTGCGTACCCGCAGTTCTTTCCAGGCAGCGGCACTACGGCTAGGCGGCCAGGTGCTGGACATCTCCGGTCCCCAGGGCCTCCCCTACGCCGCAGAAGCGTTAGCCGACGTACTGCAGTCGATCGATCTCCTCTGTAATCTGCTGGTGGTTCGTCATTCCTGGTCGCCGGGAAGCGAAGAACTGGCCTCCCTGTGCCGGGTGCCGCTCGTCAACGCCGGCTTGATGTGCGGCGAGCACCCGACCCAGGCCCTGGCGGACTTGTACACCTTGCGCCAAGCGTTTGGCTCCTTCCAGGGGTTGCGGCTCGGCCTGGTGGCCGAGGATTCCCAGGGGCGCGAAGTGACATCACTACGGCGAGCCATCGTCCATTTCCCGGAGATCACCGCGATCTGGTATGGGCCGGACGACGAACCGCTGGATGGCGCCGCCGCCCGCCGCCCGATCGGGACGCTGGCGGCGGATGCCCCCAGCCTTTCCGCCGTCTACGTCACACCGTCGACGAGGCGCAGCGTGCGCTGGTCGCAGTCGGTCGCCGGCGCCTTGCGTGCCGCGGTGCAACAGAATGGGGAACTGATGCTCTTGCACCCACTGCCGCGCGGCGCGGAGTTGCCGGCCGACCTCGATCAGCATGTGCGCTCCGCCTATTTCCGCCAGGCTCGGAACGGACTCTGGGTGCGCGAAGCCGTGCTCGGCTCCCTCCTGGGCCGCTTGTAAGGATCGCTGCACCACGCTATGTTGCGCGTCACCGACGTTAAGAAGGCGTTCGGCGGGCAGACCGTG
>JBPCLN010000309.1:0-10747 GCA_051003235.1 Chloroflexota bacterium
CCGGCGCCACCCACGCCAATTGCCCGTATCTCCGTGAAGCCGCTTGCTTCCGTCGCTTGCGACGCCAGGATCTGTTGCACAACGGCGGCCGGCCGGGAGCCCTGGGCCAGCCGGGTCGGGTCGAAACCACCACGTTTAGCCACGAGCAAGCACCTCTCTGGTCAGCAATTCGTAGGTTTCCACGGCGCGTTCCCCTCCGTCGATTTCAAAAATAGACATGCCGCCGGAGGCTGCCTCCAAAATCTTACTGTTCGTGCCCACCTCCGTTTTCATCACGAGGTTCCCCCAGGTCTGGCGCAGATAGCTGCTCACGGTGCGTTCCTCCTTCAGACGGCGGTCATATTTGCTGACGATGATCCCTAACACCCGGAGGCGAGGATTCAAGTACTTCACTTCCTCTACGCTCTCCTGCAGCATCCGTAACCCCTCTAGCGAGAAGAAACGGGCCTCCGTCGGGATAAGCACGAAGTTTGCCGCGACCAGAGCATTGATCGTCAGGACGCCGAGGGAGGGCGGAGTATCGATCAAGACATAGTCGTAGCTCGCAGCGACCGTTTGCAATTGTTCACGCAAACGGAATTCGCGGCCCAATCGGTTGAGCAAGGCCGCTTCCGCAGTCGCCAACGCCAGCGACGCGGGCACCACCGCAAGGCTGCCAGTAAACTTCCCCTCCACGTGGCAAACCGGCAGCGGCTTTCCCCGATCGAGGAGGGCGTCGGCAACCGTCGTCGAGCACTTACCCGCCGCGCCGGCGCCGGCCGTAAGGTTCCCCTGGGGGTCCATGTCCACCAGCAGCACGCGCTTCCCCACGTGGGCGAGGGTGAAGCCAAGGTTCAAGGTAGTGGTCGTCTTGCCGACGCCACCCTTCTGGTTGGCAACCGCGATGACGGTAGCCACTGAACACCTTTCGTGTGCCCGACGCTCACGCAACGCCTGGCGGGGGGAACAGCTCGACGATTTCACGTTCCCGGCGGCCGCACTGCTGCCCGCCGGACCGCCACCGCACGTTACGTCCAGTACTCGGAGTATAGCGAACGGGTGCGCGGGTCCGGCATGGGCCGCCGTGTCCGGCAGACATCGGGCGGCGGCTAGAGGGAGGCCCTGTCCCCTCGGCGTTGCCCTGAGTTATTGTACGTGGTACCATACTGGCACTCCGCAGGGCAACGAGAAACGGTGGAGGAGCAGGAGGCGGACGCCGCCGGGAAAACGGGGCGCCTGCGACGACGGACAGTGTTGTCCACGGTATTGCCGGAGCCAAGCCGGCAGACGCCGTGGGTTCTTTTTTATGTCCCGCGGGCTGGAACTTGGCATTGCCGTACCAGCCGCTAGGAGAGGCGGGCGTAGGGTCCGTCACTGGGCGGGGGGTGAGCAGAGTGGCCATGCACCGGGGGGACATTCCAATCATGACGAATGGTCGGCCGCCGGCACAGGGCCTGTACGACCCGAATTTTGAACACGACGCCTGCGGCACGGGATTCGTCGCCCGTATTTCCGGCACACCGAGCCATGATATTGTGGCGTTCGCTCTGGAATCGCTCATCAATCTGGTCCACCGCGGCGCCGTGGATGCCGATGCGCGGACCGGCGACGGTGCCGGCATCCTGACCCCCCTACCGTATGGCCTGCTCCGCCGCGAACTGGCCAGGATGGGCCGCCGCATTGACGATCCCGATGATCTTGCCGTTGGCGTGATCTTTTTGCCGCGGGAGGATCGGGCGGCCAATGGGCAGGGCCGAACGCTGGTCGAGGAAGCGCTGCGGGCCGAGGGATTGACAATTTTCGGCTGGCGCAGCGTGCCGGTTCGCCCGGAAGTGTTGGGCGAGAAAGGCCTCGCCACGCTGCCTGATATCCAGCATGTCTTGATCGGGCGAAGGCCCGGCATGCGCGGCGAAGCTTTCGAGCGATCCTTGTACCTGGTGCGAAAGCAGATTGAGCGGGCCGCCGAGGTCGCCGGCCTGCAAAACCTCTACATTGCCTCCTTGTCGTCCCGCACCATCGTCTACAAGGGTCTCTTTGTGGCGCCGCAGTTACGCGGCTTCTACCGCGACCTGCGCGACGCCGACTATGAAGTATGTCTGGCGGTGTTCCATCAGCGCTATAGCACCAACACCTTCCCGACCTGGCACCTGGCACAACCGTTCCGCATGCTGGCCCACAACGGTGAAATCAATACCCGACAGGGGAACGTCAACTGGATGCGGGCGCGGGAACCGGAACTGCGGTCGGCGGTGTGGGGTGAGCGTCTGCCCGACCTGTTCCCGGTGACGCAGCCCGGCAGCAGCGACTCGGCGGATTTGGACAATGCGCTGGAATTGCTGACCCTATCCGGACGGGACATTCGCCATTCCCTCATGATGCTGATGCCACACGCCTGGGAGCACACTCCCGATATCGACCGCCAGCGGCGAGCCTTCTACGCCTACCATTCCTGCCTGACGGAACCCTGGGATGGGCCGGCGGCGCTCGCCTTCACGGACGGCACGATTGTCGGATCGGCGCTGGATCGCAATGGCTTGCGCCCGTCACGATATATCGTCACCCGCGACGGCCTGGTCGTGGCAGGCTCCGAAGTGGGTATGTTGGAGCGTCCGGAGCTGGACGACTACAACGTGGCGGAAAAGGGCCGGCTGGGACCCGGTCAGATGATCGCCATCGACACCCGGCGCGGCGAAATCCTGAAGAACCAGCAACTGAAGCGGGAAGTCTCCAATCGCCAACCCTACGCAGAGTGGATTGAGGCGCAACAGGTCCGCCTCGTGGCCTCCAAGAAGCCTCTCACCGCTCCCGATGGCGAGGCCGACGTCTATGCTGCCGCCCCCGATATACGCCTGGAGCGACTGTTCGGGTATGCGCGCGAGGACGTCCTCTATGTTTTCCCGCCGATGTCCAGTGAAGGCAAAGAGGCGACGTTCTCTATGGGGGACGACACGCCGATCATGCCGCTGAACACGACGGAACGGACCTTTTACCACTACTTCCGTCAACGCTTCGCCCAGGTCACCAACCCGCCGATCGATCCGCTGCGCGAGCAGTCGGTCATGGCCTTGGATACCCTCCTCGGTCCGCGGCTGAGTCTATTGGAAGAGACCGAAGCGCACGCGCACTTGATCCATGTACCATCCCCGCTGCTCTCCGGCGCAGAGGTGGAGGAACTGCGGTCGCTCACCGACCCGGCCTTTCGCTCGCAGACGCTGGCGACGCTTTTCGCTGCCGGCACCGCCGACGGTTTGGCGCGTGGTGTGGAAGCGCTCTGTCAAGCGGCCGAGGCGGCGGTGCGAGGCGGCGCCCGTCTCTTGATCCTCAGCGACCGTGACGTCGACCTGGCGCAAGCGCCGATCCCGATGGCGCTGGCCGTCGGCGCCGTTCATCACCACCTGATTCGCGCCGGCGTGCGCATGCAAGCGGCGCTGCTCGTAGAAACCGGCGAAGCCTGGGACGTTCATCACTTTGCCGTCCTGATCGGCTACGGCGCCGGCGCAGTTTACCCGTACCTGGCGCTGGCCTATGCCCGTTCCCTGGGTGGTACGCGGAAGTTCGAGGAAGTCACCGCCGACCTGGCGGAACGCAACTACCGCAAGGCGGTAGAGGCCGGACTGTTGAAGGTCATGTCCAAGATGGGCATCTCCACGATCAGCAGCTACCGCGGCGCCCAGATTTTCGAGGCGCTCGGTCTGGCCCGGAGTGTGGTCGACCGTCATTTCACGGGGACCGCCTCGTTGGTGGACGGTGTCGGCCTTCACTACATTCAGGAGGACGTACTGGTCCGTCATCGGGACGCCTTCGGGACGGTGCCGCTCAAAGTGCTGCCGGACGCCGGCTTTGTGCGCTTCCGGCGCGAAGGTGAAAGCCACGCCTATAATCCCACCGCCGTCAAGGCGATCCAGAAGGCGGCCCGCGACAACGATCCGGCCGCCTATCGAGAGGCGCGCGAGATCTTCGACGCCCAGCCCCTCTCCACTCTGCACGACATGCTGACGTTCCACTCCGACCGCGCCGCAATTCCGCTTGATGAGGTCGAACCGATGGCCGCCATTCGGTCCCGCTTCATCACGACAGCGATGTCGCTGGGATCACTCAGTCCCGAAGCCTATACCACCCTATCACGGGCCATGGCGATGATCGGGGGGCGCAGCAACAGCGGCGAGGGTGGGGAGGATCCCGCATGGTATCACACCGAGGACGGCGGCCCCGCCAAACACAGCGCCATCAAGCAGATTGCCTCAGCTCGCTTCGGCGTCACCGCGGAATACCTGGCGCGGGCACGCGAAATCGAGATCAAGATGGCCCAGGGTTCGAAGCCTGGCGAGGGCGGCCAGTTGCCGAGCCATAAGGTGACGGCCATGATCGCCCGTCTGCGTCACGCGGTGCCTGGCATCCCGCTCATCTCGCCGCCGCCCCACCACGACATCTACAGCATCGAAGATCTGGCCCAACTGATTTACGACCTCAAACAGGTCAACCCGCGCGCCAAGGTCGGTGTCAAGCTGGTGTCGGAAGCGGGCGTCGGCACCATTGCCGCCGGCGTGGCAAAAGCCTACGCCGACTACATCCTGATCTCCGGCCACGCCGGCGACACCGGCGCCTCGCCGCTCTCCTCGATCAAGAACGCCGGTTCGCCGTGGGAGATCGGCCTCGCCGAAACACAGCAGGTGCTGGTCCTCAACGATCTGCGTGGACGGGTCAAGTTGCGCACGGACGGCGGCCTGCGCACCGGCCGCGACATTGTGACGGCAGCCATGCTCGGCGCTGAGGAGTTCGGCTTCGGCACGCTCGCCGTCGTCACCATCGGCTGCGACATGGCGCGCCAGTGTCACCTCAATACCTGCCCTACCGGCATTGCCACGCAACGGGAGGATCTACGCGCCAAGTTTACGGGCCGCCCGGAAGACGTCATCAACTATTTCACCTTCGTTGCTGAGGAGGTGCGCGAAATCCTGGCCACCCTTGGCTACAGCAGTTTGGACGAAATTGTCGGGCGCACGGAGCTTCTGGCACGGAAAGCCCTCCCTGCCGAGTCTCGCGCCGCCACGATTGATCTGGGCCGGCTGCTGACGCCCATTGATCCCGGCGGGGTCAAGCCGCGCCTGCACGTGCAGGAGCGCAATGATCGCGAGGACACGCCGCTGGACGACCGTATCATCCACGATATCGAGGCGGCACTGGACGGCGAGGGACGTGTCACCCAGACCTACCGCATCCGCAACAGCAATCGCGCCGTTGGTGCGAAGATCACCGGGGCGATCGCCTTGCGTTACGGCTTGCAGGGATTGCCCGACGGCACGATCGACTGCACGTTCATCGGCTCGGCCGGCCAGAGCTTCGGCGCTTTTGCCACCCATGGTATGCGCTGGCGACTGATTGGCCAGGCCAACGACTACGTGGGCAAGTGCATGTCCGGCGGCGAGATCATCGTTCGCCCGTCCGACAACGCCCGCTTTGCCTGGCACGAGAACGTGATCGCCGGCAACACGGTCCTCTATGGCGCGACCGGCGGGGCGTTGTTCCTCGCCGGGCGGGCG
The DNA here is from genome assembly GCA_051003235.1 of Chloroflexota bacterium. Lineage (GTDB taxonomy): Bacteria > Chloroflexota > UBA4733 > UBA4733 > UBA4733 > UBA4733. The sequence continues at coordinate 5,520 of JBPCLN010000309.1, forward strand.
GGAGAGCGTTTTGCCGTGCGCAATAGCGGCGCGCGCGCCGTCGTCGAAGGCGTCGGTGACCACGGCTGCGAATACATGACCGGCGGCATTGTCGCAGTCCTCGGTCCTGTTGGGCGCAACTTTGCCGCGGGCATGTCGGCGGGCATCGCCTACGTCCTGGATACGGCGGGCGATTTCGAGGGCAAGGTCAACAAAGAACTGGTCGGCATCCAGCGGGATCGCGACGATGACGACGCGGAAATCCTGCGCGAGCTCATCCAGGAGCATTTCGACGCGACGGGCAGCCCGCGCGCCAACGAAATCTTGACCCACTGGAGCGAGTATCGTCAGCGCTTCTGGCGCGTGACGCCCCATCCCTACGCCGAGTTGCTGGCTTCAGGCGAGGCGCAAATCGCCCAGGCGGCCGCCGGCAGCCGCCGGCCGGTGGGATAGGCCGTCAGTTCGCGCCGTGAGCGACCGGAGCGGACATGGTGTCCATCCCATATAAGACCCGGCCGAGGCTGCTGCTCCCGTGCGCCATTCTCCTCCTTGGTGCTGTCCTGCGCTGCGCCCAGTTGGATTGGGCGCAGTACCGGCGCGATGACGCGATCGTGCTGGGATTGGCGCAGGCGGCACTGACGGCGCACCGGCTGCCATGGGTCGGCATGATTTCGACCCTCGGCCTCGATAACGGCCCGGCGCAGGTCTGGCTCGTGATGCTGGGCACGCTGGCCGGGCCCTCGCCATTCGCCGCGGAGTGGGTCATCGCCCTCCTCAACGTCGTCGGAATTGCCGCTTGCTACGCCTTTGGCTGCCGGGCTTTCAACCGGCGCGTGGGCGTGATTGCCGCCGTACTCCTGGCTGTGTCTTCCTGGAGCGTCCTCTACTCCCGACGGCTCTGGGGGAATGACATGACCGCCCCCTTCGCCGCACTCTGGCTGTGGTCCTTCGCCCATGTCATGCGGCGCGGTGAGCGGCTTCACCAGGTCCTGCTCTTCGTCTGGGCGGCACTGCTCGCGCAGGTCTATGTGGTCGGCATCGCCGAACTGCCCGCCGTGTTTGTGGGAATGGCGGCGGCGGGGTTCGCACGCCGGCTACGCGCGCGGCCGGCAGCGCTCGGAGGCGTGTTGTTTCTGGTCCTCACCGGCCCCTACGTGGTGCAGACCGTCCTACCCGAACTGGGCGCCCTCCGCCGCCTGACAAGCGGGCAGCAGGCGGTCACCGATGCCACCAGCGCGCGGTATCTGGCGGAAACGGTGGGAGTCGATGCCTACCAGGTGTACCTGCCACAGCTCTCCCATCTTCTGAGTATTGACGCCGATCCCTGGCGCCTGGTCAGCGCGCTCGCCGCCCTGGCGCTGGGCATCGGCGCCGCCATCGCCTGCTGGACGGTGGTAACGAGCCGGAAGGCCGTGCAACGCGTGCTGCTCATCGTCCTGCTCATCTGGGTGCTCGGGCCCGTCCTCTTGACGGCGCGCCACGCGGTGACGCTCTATCCGCACTACGAACTCGGCGCCGTGCCCGCCACGGATCTCCTCATGGCGCTGGCGCTGGCCTGGTTTCTGAATTGGCGCTGGTCAACCTGGGTAGCAGTCATCATGCTCAGCACCATCGTCGGCGGCCAGCTTGCCGCGGCGGCGGCATTCCTCAGCGCTGTGCCAAAGTATGTACGCGGCACCCAATACGGTTTGCCGCTGGCCGATGTCCAAACACTCGGTCTGGCCGCCCAGGATACGGTTCGGCGCCAGGGGGCGGCGGGTATCGTCGTCGTCGGCCATGACGATGGCGCGGAGATGGGGCAGGCGTTACAAACCTGGGTGCCACACGTCACGATCGTTGATGACCAGAGTTCGTTGCGAATTGGAAGCGGAGAGGAACGACTGGTCTTCCTGACCACCCGCGATGACTCCCTGCTCGTCACGTATCTACGCCGGGCAGCGCCAAGTCGCGCCTTCCGGTTCCGCGGTGACGATACCGTGTTCCGCCTTTTCACCATGACCAATGCGGAACTGCGCACTGCCGCTGCCGCCCAGATGCCGGCTACGGCGCCGGTGACGCTCGGCGGAGATATCACGCTCCGGGGGGCGACGCTCAACGCAACGGTACCCATCGGCGGCACGCTACTCTGGTCGACGCGCTGGGATGTGACCGCCGCCGGGGCGGCCGCCCGGCCCGTCGCCAGCATCTTTGTGCATGTCGTGACCGATCAAGGCGTCAAAGTCGCAGCACTCGACGAAGCCTTTGATAACCATGCGGCTCGCTGGCAGGCCGGCGACGAAATTCTGAGCTGGGTAGCCGTGCCGATTGGACCGAGCGTAATCGCCGGAACGGACCGAGCGGTGGCAGGGCTCTACCAGATTGGCCCCGGTACTGGCATCACTCCGCTTGCTGGGCCGGCCGGGCCGCAACTGGACCTGGGCCGCGTTCAAATTATTCCTGCCGGCATTCCGGCGGCGCCATAGGTGCAAAACGGTTCGGACACGCCGGCTGACAGCGGGCCAGGGCGGCGACTGCGGGCCCTTTCCGGGCACCTGCCGGCATACCTGATCGTGCTCGTCGCCACGCTACTGCGCTTGTACCAATTACAGTTTGGGCAATGGCGGAATGACGAGGAGATCATCTGGCTGCATGCCCTGCGCGCTGTCGCCGCTCGGCGATTTCCCTGGGTCGGCATCCCCAGTGATTTAGGGATCGACAACGGGCCGGGCCAGATGCTACCGGTCTTGCCGGCGGCCCTGCTTCAGTCTCCCTACGTCGCCTACGTTCTAGTAGCGCTGCTCAATGTCCTGGCCGTGGCGGCGCTCTACCGGCTGGGTCGCCTCTGGGGCGGACGGCGCCTCGGCCTGGCGGCTGCCGCGCTGTGCGCCGTGTCACCGTGGGCAGTGATCCACTCCCGCCGGCTCTGGGGCAACGACATGCTCGCTCCTTTTGCCGTCCTCTTTGTCACCGCACTCTGGCTATTCGCCGCTCGTCGACGCCGCTGGCGCATCGTCGAGGCGGCGGTATGGCTGGCCTTCCTGCTCCAGATGTATATCGCCGCAGTCGTCCACCTGGCGGTCCTCGCTGTGGGACTCGCCCTGGCTGCACCGAATTATGTCCGACGCCTTCGCCGTGCCGCAGTGCCGCTCCTCCTCGCGCTGGTCGTCTTCGCGGTGCTGACGGCCGGTTACGGCATCAACGCCTTCCTCTTCCACGTCTCAGACTTGACCCGTGCTGTGCGCGATACGCGTGCGGCAACACCACCTCCGGTTGGGTTGCCCAACTGGGACGGCTTTCGGTTCCTGATCCAGAGCGTCTACAGCGACGGCTACCAGTTTTACGCCGGCCACGCTGCTCAACCACCGGCAATGGTCCAGGGGCCGGCGGCGGCCGGTGACCGGATAGCCGAGTTCCTTTTTCTGAGCGGTGCCCTGTTCGTCATCTGGCGACTAGTGATGGCGACCACCAAACGCCGATCGGACGTGCAGACGCGCCCTGCCGCCCCTGCGCTGCTCCTCACGTGGCTGTTTGCCATGCCCGTGGCCCTGGTAATCCACAACGCGCCGGTCTGTGCCTGCTTCTTGCTCCCGTCGTATCCGGCGCAGTACCTGATGGTGGCCCTGGGCGCCGTCGCCGTGGGAAATCTCGGCGGCCGCCTGTGGGCTTTCGCCACCCCGGGTGGCGGCTACCGACAACCGCACCGTGCTGCAGCGGCCGGCAGGTCCCTGGCGGGCGGGCCGGATCGACTACTCAGTGAGCAACCGAACGGCGCTGGTCGCACCCTGACGGGGGTGCTCGTGGGCGCTGTGCTGCTCGTGCAGCTTGGCGCGGCGGCTCCCTTCTTTCACGGCATTAATCAGTACTGGCCGAACGATCAATATGGGCTGCCCTATGCCTGGCACGGACGGATCGTTGACGCGGTGGCAGCGGTCTGGCGGCCAGGTATGCCCATCGTCGTCTCCGGTCACGGCGAACTGGATGGCGTGTTGCGCGATGAGATCGAAACCCGGCTGCCCGCCGGTCATGCGCGAATCATCGATGACCAGCGCTGGCTGACCCTCCCGGCGCCGAATCAAGCGCCGATGGTCGTATTGCTCACGCCCAGTGCGTCAGTGGCCCACGACGCGCTCGCCGCGCTGCTGAACGAGCGGCCTGAGGTCCTCCAGACGACGCTGACCATACCGGGCGCCGGACAGCAGTTTCGCGTGCTCACCGTTTCGCCAAGCGATGCGGCAGCACTGGCGGAACGTTTGGCGTCGCCGAGCGACCGGCACACCACCGAAGTGCAGTTTGCCGGTGATGTCCGGCTGGAACGCTACGTGCTACCGGTGCGCTTGTTACCGGCAGAGCGGACGCCCGTCGCCCTGGAATGGACGATCTTGCACACGCAGCCCGTTATTCCGGCCTACAGTTTTTATGTTCATCTCGTCGACGCTAAGGGGACGACGGCCATGTTCGATGCGCCATTCTTGCCGCCCGATCTCTGGCGACAAGGCGAGCGGCTATGGACATTCGGGGCCCTCAGCGATCCCGGTCAGGGCAGCGCCGCCCGCGACGTACTCATCGGTCTCTATCAACTAAAGGGTACAGACGCCAGGGAAGGCGTCCTGCCGATTCCGGCCACGGATCGCCAGGGTCACGCGATCGCGGAACTTCGCCAGGGACCGTTTGTCGTCCGCGCCGCCAACGTCGCCGCCGCGGCCGTGCCCGCCCTGAAGGCGGACTTCGCGCCGGGCGTCGCCCTCGTCGGCGCGGCTGTGCCGGCAACCGGCAGTGCGGGGTCGGCGCTCGCCATCACGTTGCACTGGCAAGCTACGGAGGCTTCGCCGCCGCGCTATACCGTATTTCTTCACCTGCTGGATCAACACGGCACGCTCTCAGCCCAGCAGGATGTCGAACCGGTTGATGGCGGCTTCCCCAGTTCCGCCTGGCTGTTCCACGAGCTGGTCAGCGATCCTCATCTGCTCATGGTGCCACCGACTTCGCCGGCGGGCGACTACCACCTGATCATCGGCGTCTATCCAACCGGCCAGCCGAATCAGCCATCCAGCATGCTCTGGCCGGCTGCCATTCAAGTCGGAACGGGGGGATAGGGGGACCGTTCGCCCCAGTCGCAGCCCGACCAGACCGGCTCAGCGCGTCTCCGGCAACGACACGACCTCCTTCAGCATTCCCGCTTCCTCCGCCAGGCGGAGTTCCCGCGCACAGCGCCGGCCCATGCTCATGGGTTCGTCAAAAAAGAGCGCCGAGTAGGGCGAGCCGTTGATGAA
>JBPCLN010000310.1:0-6969 GCA_051003235.1 Chloroflexota bacterium
TAAAGCGAAAAGGAGCGCCGGAAGGGGCATCGCCAATCGCGCTACCGGGTCGCACCGTCGTTTCGGCTCGGGAGCAGCGGAAGTCTTCGCCCTGGATCAAGTCTTCCAAGGGTCAATGGCAGAGGGGCAATCGCAGACTGTGCGTTCCTCCATTCCCTCCTCGGCGATGCGGCAAACCAGCCTGACGACGGCACGGGCAGGATCAGCATGTGTGCTGGGTTACAGACTTCTTCGTTCCCAGTACGTACGGTGATTCATGTATGAGACTCGGCGTCTTTTCGTCGCCGGTCAAGAAGGAAAGGAGACATGAATCAAATGGAACGGCAAAGTGACGTAGGATCAGTAGCCTGGGGTGCTCTGGCCCGGAGAGGGGCGATCGGCGGTCTTGTGGGTGGCATCGCCCTGGCCATGCTCATGATGATCGTCACGGCGGCCAAGGGCATGGGACTCCTTCGTCCCCTGTATCTCATCGCGGCAACGTTTCATGGGTCCTGGGCAATGGCAAAGGGGGTAGACATCGTACCCCTCGTGATCGGGCTGATGGTGCACATGCTGAACTCCATCATCTTTGGTGTGGTCTTTGCGTTGCTGCTCGGGTCGGTAACCGGGACGCGGCGGTGGGGCGCTACCGCGTGGACCGTGAGCGGTCTGGTTTGGGGTCTGATCGTCTTTATCGTCAACCAGTACGTCGTTTTGCCGGCAGTGGACCCAGCAATGGCCATGGGCGCGGACAAGGTGCTCTTCTGGTGGGTACTCGGCCACATGATGTTTGGCCTCATCCTTGGCTTCATCGTGGGATCCCAGGCGGGTGTCCGTAGCGTCGCGCCGGCCGGTGTTCGGCAGCCGATTTAGCGTATTGGGGGCCTGCGGCGGGAAGTACTCGCCAAAGGCCGACGTTCAGGCCGGGTGGTAATCGCCGCTACAGACTGCTGGGCGCCAGGCGAGCGAGCATGGGTTCCTGATGTTCCCTGGCAAGGAGGTGGCGCCTGATGCGCTTGGAAATCGTCGTGGCCCCCGACTGCGTCGGCTGCGCGGAAGCGCGCGCAATCGCCGAAGAGGTCCGCAGCAAGTTCACTGCAGTGGAGGTTGAACTGCTTGAACCGGGCGGTGATCGCCCTATCCCCAGCCAGGTGGTGGCCACGCCGACCTATCTGCTCGATGGCACGGTCATATCGCTGGGAAATCCCCGGCGCGAGGCGTTGCTACGCCTAATTCGGCGGCGGCTGAACGACTGAACGGCGCGCCGGATGCTCCGGTGAGGCGGCGGCTTATTGCTGGTATCCACAGGGTTGCCACCTGCTATACCGCAAAGGTGTTACCGTGGGCGTTGCGCCACTGGCGCTGTATCGGGAGCACCGTGTTGGCTGAGCAGCGCGTCTTGATCGTCGGCGGCGGGCACAACGGCCTGGTCTGCGCCTGCTACCTGGCGCGGGCCGGGCTGGATGTCACCGTCCTGGAGCAACGTTCAGTGGCCGGCGGCGCCGTCCACACGGAGGAGCGGCTGCCCGGCTACCGCTTCGACACCTGCTCCGTCGCCCACAACATGCTCAACATGACGGACATCGTCCAGGACCTCGGGCTGGCGAGTCACGGCCTGCGGTATCAGGAGATGGATCCATTCACGATCTCGCCACAGCCCGACGGACGACCATCGCTGCGCTTCTTTCGCTCGCTGGACCGCACCTGCCAGGACCTGGCTCGGCAGCTCTCGCAGGCCGACGCCGACCGCTATTACCGCTTCATCCGCCAGGCGGAGCCGCTCATTGACCTGGCCTTGCCGGCGATCCAGGGCGGCGGAATGGGCGCAGCCGGCCGGCTGCTGCGCGCGACACGCGGTGGGCTGCGCTCGCTTCGCCAGCGCGGCCCGCTCGGTTTGGCATCGCTCCTCCTGTCACCTTACGGACGGGTCCTGACTGAGTCGCTGGATACAGAGGCCCTGTGTACCCCCATCGCCGCGCTGGCAGCCCATTCCACCATCAGCCCGATGGCGCTCGGCGGCGCCTTCTACGTCCTCTGGCAGGCGGCCTACCATCGCTTTGGCATGTGGCACGCCGAAGGCGGGTCGGGAAGTCTGGCGGCGGCGCTCGTCCGCTGCTTGCAGGCGCAAGGTGGCACGGTGCGTACCCAGGCCAGGGTAGCGCGGGTGCTATTCGCGCGAGGTCGGGCTGCCGGTGTGGAACTATCCGGCGGAGAGCGCCTGGCGGCCGGTGTGGTCGTCACGGCGGTCAATCCCCAGACGGCGCTCCTTGATCTGGTAGGCGCAGAGCAGTTGCCGGCCGGGATGGCAGCCCAGGTCCGCGCGCTGCACCGCGGCAACGCCGTGCAGTTCGTGGTGCTGGCGGCCTTGGACCGCTTGCCGCCCTACGCCGGAGCGGAGTCAGGGGATTGGAATGGGATGCAGTCGTTGGCCACCTCCGTGGAGCAGTTTGCCCGCGCGTTTGCCCAGGCGGAGGCTGGGGAGATCCCAGCTGATCCGCCGCTCTACGCCTTCACGCCCTCCGCCATGGACGCCACGCTGGCGCCCCCCGGCAAGCACACGCTTTACCTGGCCTGCCCCGCCTACCCAGGCCGCCTCTCCGGCGGACGCAGTTGGGACGATGTAGCACGCGGTGAGGGAGAACGGCTGCTTCGTCGGCTGACGGAACAGGCACCCGGACTGGCCGGCGCGATCGGCGACTTCTCTGTCTGGCATCCGCTGGACATGGAACGAGAACTTGGGCTGCTCGGCGGCCACCCAATGCATCTGGACCTGGCCCTTGACCAGCTTGGTCCCTTGCGCCCCAGCCCGGGGCTGCGCCGGCGCGAGGTGCTGCCTGGCCTCTTCCTGACGGGTGCCGGGACCAGCCCGACCGGCGGTGTCGTGGGGACGCCGGGGCGGCTCACCGCTCGTTCAGTGCTGGGCCGCGAAAGGTGAGTGCGGGTGTAGCCTGCCGCGGCCGCTCCCATATAGTCGTCAACGTATCCGGCGACCACGAGCCCTGACGGTCGCGGCGCCGAGACCGAGCAAGGCCGCAACGGCCAGCAGCGCTTCCTGAGGCAACCGCGCGAGCCCGCCGCCGCCCGCTTGCGGCATGGCCTGAGGGGTGGCCGTCGCGGCGACGAGGTGGCCCGCGAGCTGGTTATGAAGATTGATGCCGATGTCACCCAGAGCCGCACCGTGCGTGGTCCCATCACTGACGTAGGCCACGACGACGCCCTCGGTCGCCGCCGGGCAGAAGGGAAGTTGCGTGGTGAAGGTCTTGGTGGCGATGGTGGCGTGGGCGCGTTCGGGATTCCTTTCCTCTGCTTTCCCTGCTACCGGCGCCCCCCGGCGAGTCGCCCGGCCTCGGGACACGCGCGCAGGCGCAGCATCGCCAGAGCGCCAAGCGCTGGACCGACCGCCAGGACGCCAAACGCTGCCGCCCAGCCTGCGGCAGCTTGCACCAGGGGGAGCGTCTGGATGCTCACCGTCGTCAAGAGAAAGCCCAGCGCTGTTTGCAAGGCCAACGCGCTACCCACGCGCGGCCCGGCCGTCAGCTCGCTGATGGCGGTGGAGAACTGGGCAGAATCGGCGATGACGGTGATCCCCCAGAGTACGGCGACGCCAACGACTAAGACCGGACGATGGCCGAAAAGGAGACCGGTCGCCACAGCGCTCGCGGCACTCCCGCCCATCGCCATGGCGGTTGTCGTGGTGCGACCGATCCGATCGGCCAGCAGACCGGCGCCCACCGAGCCGAGGGCCCCGAACCCGATAACCAGCGCTGCAAGCAAACTTGCCGAGCGGCCCAGCGTTTGGGACGACAGGCCGGGCTGCCAGGCTTGAAAGCTGGCGAATAGGAACGCCGGCAGCCAGGTCCACATGGCGTATAGTTCCCACATGTGGCCCAGGTAGCCCAGGTTGGCGAGCCGGACGGCCGGGTCGCGCAAGGACCGCAGCGCCCAACCGACGTCGAGCCGTGCCCCCCGGATGTCGAATGGCCCTGGCCGCACGCCGATGGCGACCATACTTGCCGAGATGAGGGCGCCAACGCTGGTCACGACGATGACCTGTTGCCACGGCAGGGTCTCCCCCACCTGGATCCCGGCCGCCAGATGCGGGAGGGCTGACCCAAGCGTCAGTGCGCCAACGAGCGTGCCGATGGCGAGGCCACGGCCGGCTCGGAACCAGCCGGCCATGAGCTTCATACCGGTCGGATAGACGCCAGCCAAGGCAACACCGAGACCAAAACGCGCAGCCAGCGCCAGGACAAGATGATTTCCCACGCCTAACAGCAGTGCGTTCAGTGCGGCGACGGCCAGCGCGCTCACCACGAACACCCAACGCGAGGGCGCCAGGTCGGCGACACCGCTCACTGCCGCAGTGAGACCGCCGACCACAAAGCCCAGTTGCACGGCAACGGTGAGCAGGCCGAGTTGGCTCGGCGACAACTGCCAGGCACGCGACAGGGACGGCCCGATGGCGGCGGTGCTGAACCAGGTGCTCATGGCGCCGACCTGCGCGACCGCGATCCAGGCGAGCGCTCGCCAGCGACCCGCGGGCTTGCCGGCACTGTCGAGGCCTCGCCGTTCCGTCGTCAGGGAGAGGCCGACGTGACCACGCAGCGCCATCGGCCACCTCCTCGTTGCGGGAGCACAGCATCCTGACTCGCAGTTCGGCAATCCACCAAGCGTACCGTTTGCACAATACCAGCGACCGTACGTATGCTTACCGAGCAGTCTGAGGCGGGTCGAGTCTAGCGCTCAGTAAGGAATCTTACAGACGCGCGGCATGGCCGGCGTTATGCTGCAAGAATGCTGGCACTTCGATGCGGTTCCAAGGTGTGATGCAGTGCAACGGGATACCCGGGGGGATCGCAGCAAAGACCATGCGCATGCTTCGGGCACGGACGCAGCGCTCCTGAGGGAACCGGCATGCTCCCTACCGTGACAATCGGTGGGATGCGCGAAAGGGATAGGCTGATCGTCCAGACGCCGAGTACCGGCGTGGAGAGGGGAATGTCTTGCGCTCGTTCGATGCTGTAGTGATCGGCGCCGGCAGCGGCGGACTCACGGCTGCCCGCCACCTGGCGCTGGCCGGCAAGCACACCGCCATCGTCGAGGGCGACCGCCTGGGCGGTGACTGCTTGAACTGGGGCTGCGTACCGACCAAGACGCTGGTTGCTACGGCAAGACTCCGCCACCAGATCGGTCGCGCTCACGAGTTCGGCCTGCAGGTGGACGACGCGACCCTGGATTTTGTTGCGGTCATGGAGCGCAAAACGGCCGTCCAAGCGCAGATCGGCGCGGAGGAGCGGCGCTATTACCTGGACGAACCGGGCGTCGAGATCATTCAGGGCATGGCTCGCTTCGTTGACGGGCATAGCCTGCGCGTCGATGAGGAAGTGCTGCAATTCGAGCAGTGCATCATCGCCACCGGCTCCCGCGCGCAGATCCCCCCGATACCCGGGCTGGAGGAAGCCGGCTACCTCACCAACGTGAGTATCCTGCAGCTCGACCACCTACCGGCGTCACTGGCCGTCGTCGGTGGCGGTCCCATCGGGTGCGAGTTCGCCCAGGTCTTTCAACGCTTCGGCAGCCGGGTGACGCTGCTGCAACGGGGCGACCGGCTGCTGCCGCGGGAAGAGCCGGAGGCGAGTGTGTTGCTGGCGCAAGTGTTCGAGCGGGAAGGAATTGCCGTCCGACTGGGCGCCGCCGTGCGCGCGGTGGAGCGAAGCGGGGACCAGCGTCTCGTTCATGCAGTTATGGGCGAGCAGGAGGTCACCGTCGAGGCAGAGGCCGTGCTGGTGGCAGCGGGACGGCTACCCAACATTGAGGCGCTCAACCTGGAGGCGGCCGGCATCCGTACCAACCAGCGCGGGATTGTGGTCGATGCGCACATGCGCACGTCCGCGCCACATATCTGGGCCATCGGTGACGTCGCCGGTGGGTACCTGTTTACCCACGTCGCCGGCGAGCAAGGCCGGCTTGCCGCCGGCCGGGCCCTCGGCAAGCGCGGGAAGTTCAACGCGCGCGCCGTGCCATGGTGCACCTTCACCGACCCGGAGGTGGCGCGGGTCGGCCTGACGGAAGCGCAAGCGCGGCAGCGCTACGGCGACCGGGTTCGCGTGCTGACCTGGCCGTTCAGCCAAGTCGATCGTGCCCTCACGATGGGCGAAAGCGAGGGATTCATCAAGATCGTGACGGCGCCGGGCTGGACGCGCGGCCTGGCCGGGGGGGAAGTGGTCGGCGCGCAGATCGTAGGGCCGGAGGCGGGGGAGCTGATCACCGAGATCACCCTGCTTATGGCCAACCGCCTGCCACTGGGCCTGCTGGCCCGCGCCATCCACGTCTACCCGACGTTGAGCTTAGGCGTGCGTCAGGCCGCCGGGCAGGTGTGGGATGCGGCGCCGACGCGCCGCTCCAAAAGATGACGGTGATGTTGCAACGGCTGCTTCCGGGGGGGAGGCTGTCCCCCAAACCTGCCCCACTACACGCCACGGGCACGGAGGCCAAACGGGCACAGAAGCTTGGCTTCCTCCAGGCCATGGAGATTTTTCGCGACCTTGCAGCGGATGAAGTGGCGGCGCTGGAGGGCTCGACGCACATGGTGACGATGCCGAAAGGGCGGGTACTCTATCACCAGGGAGACACCGCCCAGGGCCTCTTCTTGCTCAAGCGCGGCAAGGTTCGGCTGGCCCAGTACAGCGGGAGCGGCAAGAAACTGGAACTGGCGATGCTGGCGCCGGGGACGTTCTTCGGTGAGATGCCGATGCTCGGGGCACGCATGCGCCACGCCTCGGCGGAAGCGGTCGAAGATTGCCTGGTCTGCGTGATGAGCGAGGCGGACATTGAGCGGCTCGTGCTGACTAAGCCCCAGGTCGCATTACGGATGCTGGAGGTCCTGGGACGCCGCCTAGCGGAAGTCGAGGACCGCTTGCAGGACCTTGCCTACCGCAGCGTGCCCGCTCGGGTGGCTTCGGTGCTCTTGCGCCTGGCCTCGGAGCCGGA
>JBPCLN010000311.1:0-3296 GCA_051003235.1 Chloroflexota bacterium
GGTGGAGCGGCTGGCCCACGGGCCGTTGCCCGAGCCCAGCGATCGTCGGGCGTCCCCTCCCGTGTCGGCGGGACGCTGGCTTGTGGTCTGCCCCGCCTGCGGAACCTGGAACGTGGGCGAGGAGATCGACGCCTGCCTGCAGTGCGCGGCCCGACTCCCCGGCCCCGGCGAGCCGACCAACCGACCGGTACCCGCCTGGCACATCGGATTTACCAGGAAGGAACTGCACGCCTTTACCAAACCGCTACGCGCAGCGCTGGAACTCGCCGAAGTGGAGGCGGCACACCTCCGCCACGCCTACATGGGCACGGAGCATCTCCTGCTCGGGCTGCTGGCGCAGCGCCAGAACCGGGCGGCCGAAATCTTGGCTGCGCAGGGCGTGACCGTGGCGGAGGTGCGCCGGGAGACGCTCGGCATCATCGCCGCCGGGAGCGCAGAAGGTACTGCGGTCAAAGGGTTCAGCCAGCGCGCCCGGGAGGTCGTGCGGCTCGCCATCACGGAGGCAAATGAACGAGGGCAGGATGCGGTCGGGCCGGAACAGCTGCTCCTCGCGCTGGTCCAGGAGGGGAAAGGTGTCGCCGTCATGGTACTGGCGCAGCTGGGCATCGAACTGGACGCCCTGCGCGGGCAGGTTCTGCAACTCCTTCCAACCGACGCGTCCGACGAGCAGCCACCAATGACGGTGTGAGTTTCTCCGATAAATGGCGCAATTCTTTGCACGCTATGTGGCGCATAGATCGGTGATGCTCCCGCCGGGGCGACGCTGGGAACACTGCACAGAATGTCCCTTCCCTGAAGTGAACCGCCCAGATAAGTGCCGACGATAGCACGCAACCCGCCCATGATGCGCGCAAACTCACTTCACGAAAGGTGGGTCGTCGCCGCCCGACCGTTTCCACCTAGCCTTCGACGCCACGCCAAATACCGCCGAAGAAATTACGCCACTTATCGGAGAAAGTGACAGTAGGGCAGGAAAACGGCCGGCGGCCAATCTAACCGAAGGCCCCAGCCTGTTGAAAAAGGGCTTGGGATCAGTGGGTGGTAGCTTGGGTGGCTTTGCGGTAGCATATGTGACGAGTGGTGGCAACTCGGAGCGATTTCACCGCCACTCGGGATCTAAAGACGAGCAGAAGCGCCGAGGAAGGCCACACTGGGGCCGTCAGGCTGCCGGATGGGGCGTCACGGCGGCCCCATCCGGTCGCTGAGAGCCAGCGCCCCAGGTTCTGGCCGGCCGCGATGAGCAGCCCTTCCCTATTGACCTTCTCCAGACCACGGAGCCGGAACTTGCGCAGGCCGTGCCATTGTTTGGCCTCCGCGAACAGCGGCTCCGGCCAGACCTGGCGCTTGCGCATCGCTTTGGCGTAGGCCGGCGTCTCGTGGTAGGCGCGCACCTGCTCCAGGACCTCCTCGTGCCAGGAGCGGCTGATGGTGCGTCCGCTCTCCCCCGCTGTGCAGGCGGCCTTGAGCGGGCAGGCGTTGCAGGTCGCCGCCTCCGCCCGGTCGAGCACGATCTCCCGCTCGGTCAGCCGACTAAAACGGGACAGCGTCTGACCTTGCGGACAGCGGTACTGGTCGTGTTCGGCGTCGTAGGAGAACAGCCTGGCGCTGAAGAAGTCGGATTGGCGATCGTCAAAGTCGCGCAGCGGCAGCACGGCGCGGATGCCGGACTCCTCCAACATCCGCACGTTCTCCACCGTCCCGTACGTCGTGTCAGCCACAACGCGCTTGGGGTCGAGCTGCCAGCGGAACTACACCCGGCGCAGCAAGGGCAGCATGGCCTGGTTTTCCATGACGTCGGCGGGCGTCACCAGCGCCTGGAGGATGATGCGCGCTTTGCCGCCGTCGACGACGTAGTGGTCGTGGTAGCCCAAGACGGCTTTGCCGCTGCCGTCGGGATGGACGGGCATGGCGTCGGGATCCGTCGTGCTTACCCGCTGGGCGGAAACCCGCAGATACCCGCCCTCCGGCGGGCGGTCCGGGTCGAGCCGGCAGTGCTCCAGCAGATCCCACGGCGCATCGTCGGTCGGCGCCGACACGGCAACGGGCAGGGCGACGACGTTCGGCGGCAGCACTTCCACTGACGGGCTCTGTTCGGCAGCCGGCGCAGTCGGCTGATCAGGCCCGGCGTCCGGCGCCGGTTCCGGGCGGGGGAAGAGCTGCTCGATATGGTCGCCGACGACGTCACCCAGGCGCGGTACGAGCGAGTCGATGGCGGCGTTGGCCCGGACACGGGTCGCATCGAAGAAGAGTTCCTTGCCCCAGACGAGACCAGCCTCCTGGCACAGCGCGACGACGCGCTCGAAGAAGCGCTGGAAGACCGCGCGGCCCAGGCGGTCCCGGATGCGGGTGAGGCTGGAGTGGTCGGGCAGTTCCTCATCAAGGTGGTAGCCGAGATACCAGCGGTGCGCCAGGTTCAGGCTGGCCAGCTCGATGAGCTGCCGCTCCGAGCGGAGCCCTTCAAAGAACATGATGAGTTGTAAGCGAAAAAAGACGACGGGATCGATGGAGGGACGGCCGTTGGCGGCGTAACGGTCCTCGACCCAGGCACGGACGAAGCTCAGGTCGAGTTTGGCATCGAGATGGCGGTAGAAGTTGCTGGCCGGCACGAGTTGCTCCAGCGATCGTCGGATGGGACGATCAAGATCACGGACTTTCTCTGGCCCAAGCATGGCAGGATTCCATCCTTGTCGAAGGAAACAGTGGAGCAGCCCGGCCGCTCCGCAGCACGAGGCGAACAGCCACCAACATTGTACGGTTGCGCCGCCCAGTACCGCCGGCGCAAGACGGCGTCTTGGGTACCGCCGACTCGGCTGCTACACTGGTTCCATAATAATCGTTATCGGGCCAGTTTCGGCAGGGCGAGGCCGGTCCCGCTGCCTGGGGGCGTCGCCGCATCGCCGGAAAAACTGGGCCGATACCCCGGAGGAGC
This sequence comes from Chloroflexota bacterium, assembly GCA_051003235.1. Lineage (GTDB taxonomy): Bacteria > Chloroflexota > UBA4733 > UBA4733 > UBA4733 > UBA4733. Next base: position 2,930 of record JBPCLN010000311.1, read on the forward strand.
GTTGGTGAGCGAGCTGCGCACGACCGAATCCACGCCAACCCCGGCGGCCCCCTTCCCGGAACTGGAGCCGTTCCTGGCCAGCGTGCGCGACGGCGAGGCCTCCCCCCATACCCGCACCGCATACCGGCGGGATCTCACGGCGTTCGCCCGCTGGTTCACGGCGCACCTCGACCAGCCGTTCGCCCTCAGCGCCATCACACCGAGCGACGTGCGCGACTACAAGGCCGCCTTGCGGGAGCGCCGGCGGAAGCCCGCCACCATCAACCGCCACCTGGCCTCCCTGCGCAGCCTCTGCCGCTGGGCCGTCCGGGCGGAGCGGCGCGCCGACGATCCGACGGCCGCCGTGCGGGACGTTCGGGAGGAGGCG
>JBPCLN010000312.1:0-6665 GCA_051003235.1 Chloroflexota bacterium
ACAGGGGTACACATATCGGTCATAACGGTGGCCGACCAGAACCCCATTTCCGACGCCCCGTGCTGCCAGCCACCAGAGGGGAAACTACCGCCGGAGACTCCCCGACCGCCATTTCATCGGCCAACATTGCAGCCGGAATGTGTACCCCATGTCGCGGCGAGGCCTCGTGGGGAAGCCCTGCGTCGCACCGACATCACCCGCTCCGCGCGGGCCTACTTTGCCCTTGGTGACAGCGACCCTAACACTGGGCCGCCATGAGTCCCGCAACCTACTTCTTGTTCAGAGGTCCTTCGGCGAGAGCGAGTCCAGGCGATTTGCCACCGCCCCTTCCGGCATCGGGATGGAGCCGGCGAGCAGCGGATCGCCGGTGCTCCGCATCCAGCGGTCCAGTTCCCCGCGCAACGCAGCGAGCACCGTCTGGTGGGCGGGATCGGCCGCCAGATTGTGCGTCTCCACCGGATCGAAGGTGAGGTCGTAGAGTTGCTCGCTCGCTACCGAGCGGTCGGGCCAGCCAGAACGCAGCCAGAGGTCCTTGCTCGGTCCGTCGTCGCAGTTGGCCAGATGGGGGCGATCCCATTCCATAAAGCGCCGGATGTACTTCCAGCGAGCGGCGCGCACCGCTCGCTGCGGCTCATACGCCGCGTGGTAGCTCACTTCGGCGAAGATCGCCTCATGCACCTGGTCCGCCTCGCCGCGCACCAACGGCAGCAGGGAGGCGCCCTGCAGCCACTCCGGCGGGGCGATGCCGGCGACGGCGCAGACGGTGGGGAAGAGATCCAGGTGCGATACCATGGTGTCCACCACCTGGCCGCCGGTGAACCCGCCCGGCCCCCGCACGATCAAGGAGACACCGATGCCATGGTCGGTCAGATTGCACTTCATGCCGGGGAAGGCGATGCCGTGGTCGGTCGTCGAGATGACCAGCGTCTGCTCCGCCAGCCCCTGCGCTTCCAAGGCGGACAGGATCGCGCCGACGTTATCATCCAGGATGCGGGCGCTGGCTTTGAATGCTGCCATATCCGCCCGGGTCTCCGGCGTGTCGGGGAGCGGCGCCGGCGGCAGGCAATAGCGTGGGTCCTCGGCTGGGCCCGGTTCGGCAAACAGGCGGTGGGTCTCGCTGTAGCCGATGTCGAGGAAGAACGGCCGCTCCTGCGGCGCCCGCAGCAGCTCCAGCGCCGCGGCCGTGGTACCGGCGGTCGCTCGTCCGCCGGCGCGGGGGCGGATGACCTCGTAGCCGGTGCGCTCGGCGTCGCGCACGACGTGCTGGACGCCGACCAGGGCGGTGAGGTAACCGGCCCGGCGCAAGGTCTGGGCGAGATGCCGTTCCGGGTGCTGCAGTTCAAAGCCGCGATTGACCAGCCCGAACTGCCCGCAACTGTGCGGCGCCTGGCCCGTCAGCAAGGCGGCCCGGCTGGGGGAGCAGGTCGGCGCGGCGCAGAAACACTGGCGAAAGAGCACCCCCTGTTCGGCCAGGCGTTGCAGGTTCGGGGTAGGGATGGCGTGGCCGTAGGGCTGTAGATACCGTCCCGTGTCGTGCGAATGCAGGTAGATGATGTTTGGCCGGTCCACTGCTGGGCGCTCTTTCCTTGAACTTGCCGGTATCCGGTAGCCACGGCCATGCCGCTTCCCGTCAGCGCGGACACGCCGACGAACGACCGCCTGATTCGCACCCACCGCACGATGGCAGGCAGTACTCTACTATAGTCCGGTCGGGGGCTGGCCGTTCTTGTCCAGGAGCGCCTGGATTACCGGCGCGACCGCTGTCAGTTCCTTCGTCACGTCAGTTCCAGACTGGCTAAAGATGCGCTTGATGACGGGCGATAGCGCCTGATCGATCTGTGGTCCTGCCGGTGTGAGGGCATCAAGGAAGCCGTTCTGCCAGACATCCCAGGCGATCTGACCGTTGTCGATGCCCTGCTGACGCGTCCAATCCAGGAACATCGTCCTAGACTGATCCGCTTGCAGCACCGGCATCCGGCCCCATAGCTCAAGCATGCGCTTCTGACCTTGCAGGTCATTAATGAAACGCAGGAACTGCCAGGCGGCGTCCGCATGCTTGGAAGAGCGGAAGATCACGGTAACGTCGATGGAGAGCCAGTCGGCGCTCCGTTTCTTGACCGGCAGCGGCGCGATCCCGTGCGGATCCTTCAGTTGCTGGGCAAAACCGGGGAGCTGCCAGACGCCATCCTGCAGCATGGCCACCTTGCTCGTTTGGAAGAGGGTGGCGCCGCTCTCCTTGGTCGTGCTCGGCGGGATCGCCTGATACTTCCAGAGGAGGTCGTCCATGAAGCGGTAGGACTCGATCACTTCGGGCGAGTCGAAGAGCTGCTTTTTGGGGAAGACATCGCGGTCGTAGTACTTGCCGCCGTTCTGCTCGACGAAGGGCTGGAGATTCTGCGCGGTATAGCGCGATGGACTCTGGCCGACGAAGCCATACTGCTGGCCCGACGGGCCGCCCTTCGTCAGCTTGGTCGCGCTGGTGACCAGGTCGTCCCAGGTCCACCCCGCTTTGGGGTAGGCGATGCCTGCTTCGTCGAAGAGTCGCTTGTTGTAGTGCATGACCCAGGTGGCGCTCTCCACTGGCAAGGCCCAGGTCTTGCCAAGAATGGTCACAATGGCGTCGGCGCGCGCCGGGATGTGGCTGGCCCGATCGAAGCTTTTGTCCGTCTTGATCAGGTCATCCAGGGCGAGCAAGAGGTTGTTGACGACGAAGGCAAGGTAGTTGTACGTCCCTTGCATGAACGAGAGGTCAGGGAGCGTATTGCCGGCCGCCTCGGCCTCCAGCTTCTCGTACAGACTGGCGCCGCTGGCCGGGATCTCCTCCGTCACTTTCACGGCCGATTGCTGAGCGTTGAAGTCCTTGATGATGGCCGCCTGCGCGGCCAGCGACGGTCCGCCCGGCCATGCTTCATAGGTGATCGCCACAACTGGCTTATCGGGAGCGGCCTGGGCATTCGGCGTGGGGGACGGCAGGGCGGCGATAGTTGCGGTCGTGGTGGATGTGGTGGGAGCGGAAACGGCCGTGCTGAGAAGAGCGGACGTGACGGATGAGACGGCGAGTGAGGAGACCGGAGACGAGGCGACTGGAGTTGGGGGAGCGCCGGCGCCGATGGAGGCGGCGGACCCGCAGGCGGCGAGCAGCGGCATGCCCCCTGCGCCGGCCAGCACGAGTCGGAGGAAGGCGCGGCGCTGCAGCGCGGCGGATCGAACCATGAATTCTTGCCTCCCGGTGATATGTTGACGGCGGACGTTGTCCGCCGTGGCGCGGTCAGCCGACGGCGACGGCTTCTCGCTGCGCCGGTCGCAGGATCTTCCACTGGTCGCCATTGCCGCGCGGTACGAGCGCCTCCTGGTAGGAGGTGATGAAGGCCCGCCGGACGCCAGCCGTCTGGTTCCCCTTGGAACCATGCCAGAGTAAGGCACTGAAGAGTACCGCCGAGCCAGCCGCCACCGGCACGGGAATCGCCTGCTCCTGCAGCGTCTCCTCAATCGCCTGGTCGTCCATGGAGAGCCGGCACTGGCCGGAATCTTTGGTACGGTGTTCCTGGAGCCCCCAGCGGTGGCTGCGGGGAACGATCCAGAGGCAGCCGTTTTGCTCGTGGGCTTGTTGCAGCGGTACCCAGACCGACATGCGCGTTCGGCTCTCCGACAGTTTGGTGTAATAGGCGTCGTCCTGGTGCCAGTGGCAGACGATCTCGGTGTGCGGCGGCTTGGCGATCAGCTTGACCGAGTAGATGGCGATGCCCGGCGTGACGATATCCTCGATCAGGTCCAGGACGCGCGCATCTTCGGCAAAGCGCTGGCAGACCGGCGACCGCAGCCCCAACTGCAGGATGGAGCTGGTCTCCTCGTGATGCCCATTCCCTCGTGCTTCCCCGCGCGCCCGCCGCTCCTCCAGCAGCCGTGCCAGGATAGTGTCGATCTCCTGGTCGACCGCCTCCAGTTCAGCTGGAGGGATCACATCGGGGACGATGACGTACCCCTCGTGGTCGTACGTGTTGCGCTCCTGCGCGGTCAGCATTCGCATGGGTCCTCCTGTTTCGTGGGCACGCTTCGTGGACTGAGTGTAAGGGTGGTGACGCCGTTCGTGAATGGGTCTGCTTGTTATAACCCTGCGAAGTCTTTCGTTCGTCGGTAGGCCGAAGGTGACACCCCTTCGGCGTGATGGAAGGCGTGGCTGAGGTAGAAAGGGTCGCGGAAGCCGGTCCGGGCGGCGATCTCGGCGATGGTTAGGTCGGTGGTGAGCAGCAGCTCCCGCACGCGATCCAGGCGGTAGCGCGTTAGGTACCGGATGGGCGGCAAACCGGCCAGCCCCTTGAACACGGTGGAAAAATAGGCGGGGTCCAGGTGCACGGCACCGGCAAGTTCCGCCAGCGTGAGTCGCTCCGCATACCGCGTTTCAATGAGGCGAAGGACCGGCGCGAGCCTCGCCACGGCGGCTAGGCGGTCGTTGGCGGACGACAGGGGAGGATCTGATTGTACGGCAGCTTCCCGCCAGAGCAGGGCAACCAGCCGAGCACAGTCGCCGTTGATCGCCAGCATCGTGCCGGTCTTGGCTGCGGTCAATTCACGCACGATGCGCTCGACCGTCTGGACGAGGGCCGCCAGGCGGGTGGGCGGGGGCCGCATGGCGCGTGGTGGCGGGTAGAGGGCACCAAGATCGAGCACGCCGTGGACGCGCGCCGTGAAGTGGGCGGCCAGCACACGAAACGGGCTGGCCGGATCATGGCTCGCCTGCCGGTGGACGCCCGGCGGCATGAGCAAGACATCTCCCAACCCGACGTGGTATCGCACGCCGTCCATCACCACGTCGGCGGCGCCGCCCATGCCGAGCCAGAGGATGTACTGGCTGATGAGACCACTGCGCACGCCCCATTCCGGGGCGCAGACGAACCAGCCGGCGCGGAGGAGCGTGCAGTGAACGGTTGAGAGCAGCAGGTCCAGCGGTCGATGGTCGCTGCTTGCCGGCGCGACCATGTGCTCCGTCGGCGTCAGCGGCACCGCCTCATCCATCGGACTCCGCATTTCCGCTTACCAACAGCGCCCAACGACGCCGCAGCGACGGCACACTATACAATGGGAGCAGAACACTCCGCGGCGAGGAGGCGATGCCCCCACAATCGGCGGGTCGTCTTGGTGCTTGGATGGAGCGACCGTGACGCTGGCGGAAGCGATGATACGGGGACAGCGCATGGGTCTCCACGGCCAAACCTCGCCATATGATGCTTGACACATATTTACAATGACGGTGGCAGAAACCGTGGGCACAGGAACGATGTAACGGACGGAGCGAGCAGCAGCAGCAGTTAGACGTGGGCCTGCCGCTCACTTTCCTCGGGGAACAAGGGGTATTGGCGCGCCACGACTGGGCGCCGGCGCCGCGGCTAGCTGGCTCGGGTGGGGAAAGTTGTAGTAGGAGAGGTAGAGATGGGCAGCGAGCTTCGGGTGACGCTCGAAATCGGGCCGAAAGGCAAGAAGGTGGCGGCGGTGGCGCCGGATTGGCCCGGTCTGGAGCGCGGTGCGAATACCGGCGAGGCCGCGATTGCAAGGTTACAATCCTACCTTCCACGCTATGCAAAGGTGGCGAAGCTGGCTGGGATGGACGCAGAGTTCGCTGCCATCACCGCGGGCGGCGTGGTCGAGCAATATCCAGGCACGGGCTCGACCGACTTCTGGGGCATCTCGTTCGCGTTTTCGAGCATCGATAGGTCGGACTTGTCGAGCGAAGAATCGGAACGTGAGCTGACTCTGATGGAGGCGTGCTGGCGGTTTTTCGACGATGTGCGTTTGCGCGTGTCGGCTGAGATGCGGAAGGGTCCGCGAGGGGGAGGGCGTGATCGGGACCACATCGTTCGTCATACGTTTGGCGCGGAGCAGGATTGGGCAGAGAAGATCGGGGTGCTCACTCCCCAAGGTGCGATGCTGACCGACGAGGGACTGCAGGCCCACCGCGACGCCTATCGCAAAGCAATTCGGGCCTTCTATGCCGAGGGCAAATTGGCCCGAACCTGGCCCCTCCGGTACCTGATTCGGCATACCGCGTATCACACGCTGGATCACGCCTGGGAAATGGATGACAAAGACCTGACCGTCGGAGTCAGGTAGGGCGCCACAAATGCCCACTCCTCATCGCTCACATCGCCAGGATATGCTCGTCGCTCTTCCATCCCCCCGGGCTGCGACCCAACGGCCCCAAAGTTCGTAACAGCCTCGAGGACGACCAGGGGACCGCTCACCCCACGTTCCGGCTCCCCGAGGCCCAGCCCGGCGCGCGGCTATCCGTCGTGGATTCTCCCGCTCTATGGAGCCCAGGTCGTGGCGAGGTATACCACGGGGTGCTGGTCCGGTGGTCGCTCGAGACGCTCTTGCCGATGCTCACAGGATCGGCCACCGTGTCACTGGCCGATCTATTGCAGCAGTTCCGCACGTTCCTGGGCGTCTCATCGTCGAGGCAACCCTTCGACCCTTGAGGATGTCCGGCGAGCACTGATAACGGCCAAGTGCGCCACAAGTTATCGCGCCGTTTGGTTGTTTAGGCACGGCGGCCGATGGCGGCATTCCAGGGATGGTCTTTCGTCGGGTGGCCGTCCTTGCTGCGCGGTGGGTGCTGAGGATGGTGGCGCAGCTTTTTCGCGGCGGAGCCGAGGAGGGAGAGCTTGCGGGCA
>JBPCLN010000313.1:0-17763 GCA_051003235.1 Chloroflexota bacterium
CCGATCGCCAGCGCCGATTTCGGTGCCTCACTCCGGCGTCACCGCGCGGAAGCTGGTCTGACGCAGGAGGAACTCGCCGAGCGCGCCGGCCTCAGCGCCCGCGGCATCAGCGACCTGGAACGTGGCGTGCGGTCCGCGCCGCGGATCGATACGGTGCGCCTCCTCTGTGATGCCTTGCAACTGCTGGGCTCGGATCGCGCCGCGCTGATGGCGGCCGCCCGGACGCCGGTTATGGCCGGCGACGGTACAAGGCGACCCACCACCACCCTGCCCGTGTCGCCGACCGCGCTGATCGGGCGGGAGGAGGACGTCGCCGGTGTCCGGCAGCAGTTGCTCCGCCCCGACGTGCGTTTGCTGACGCTCACCGGCACCGCCGGAACCGGCAAGACGCGCCTCGCTGTTGCGGTGGCAGCCGGGCTGCAGGGCCAGTTTGCAGACGGCGTCCACTTTGTCGATCTTGCCCCGCTCACCGACCCCGATCTGGTTATCACGAGGATCGCCCAGGCCCTGGGCGTCGTCGATGAAGGGGGCGATCCGCCCCTCGATAGGCTGCAGCGGCGCCTCCGAAGCCGCCCGCTCCTCCTGGTGCTGGACAACTTCGAGCATGTCCTCGCCGCTGCGCCCGGCATTGCGAGGCTGTTGGAAACCTGTCCGGATCTCACCGTCCTGGTGACCAGTAGGGCGGCGCTCCATCTGCGCTGGGAGCACGAGTACGCGGTGCCGCCGCTGCGCCTGCCCGACCTCGCTCGCCCGCTGGATCTGGAGGCGGTGGCCGCCACGCCGGCGGTGGCGCTACTGGTCGAGCGCGCCCAGGCGGTCGATCGCGATTTTCGGCTGAGCGAAGCGAACGCGCGATCGGTGGCGGAATTGTGTCGCCACCTGGACGGCCTTCCGCTCGCCATCGAACTGGCCGCGGCGTGGATGAAGGTGCTGCTACCGCACGCGCTCCTGCCGCGCCTCCGGCAGCGGTTCGATCTCCTGGTGACGGGCGCTGCGGACCTGCCCCGACGTCAACGAACGTTGCGCGCGGCGATCGACTGGAGCTACGACTTGCTGCTCCCGGAGGAGCGGGCGCTGTTCCGGCGCCTGGCGGTGTTCGCCGGTGGCTGCACCCTGGACGGTGCGGAGGCCGTTTGTACTGGAGAGGCCGTTGCCGGCGAAGCCGTGCCGCTGCTGCTCGCTCGTCTCGTCGACGCGTCGCTAGTGGTCGTGGAACGGAGCGGCCATGCCGAGCGTCCGGAGGTTCGCTACCGCCTGCTGGAGACGCTGCGCCAGTATGCCGCCGATCGACTGGATGCGACGGGCGAGGCGGCGACGTTCCGCGAGCGGCACCTGGGCTGGTTCCTGGCCTTTGCCGAGCGGGCGGAGCCGGAACTGCGGGGACCGCAACAAGTGCCGTGGCTGGACCGACTCGAGGTGGAGGAAGATAACCTGGGCGGGGCGCTGGAGTGGAGCGCCGCCGGCTCTGACCGGGAGCGCGGTCTGCGCCTGGCCACGGCGCTGTGCTGGTTCTGGTTCGTGCGCGGTCGGCGGAGCGAAGGACGCGCCTGGCTTGAGCGGCTCCTGACGCCATTCCTGGGCGATAGCGCGTCGGCTGCGACACGGGCGGCGGCGTTCAGTGCTGCCGGCTTCCTGGCCCATGACCAGCGCGACTACGGCCCCGCCCGCGCCTGGCAGGACGAGAGCCTTCGCCTGGCGCAGGCGGTGCGCGATGACCGGGCGATCGCCGTGGCCCGCGGCCTGCTGGGGTACCTGGCGCTCCATCAACGCGACTTCGCGCGCGCGAAGGATTTTCTGGAAGTGAGCCTCGTGTCATACCGCGCGCTGCGAGACGGGTGGGGCGCTGCATGGGTGCTCAATGCCTTGGGCCTGGTCGCATTGCGACTTTCGGACTACGCGACGGCCGAGGGACGCTTCGAGGAGAGCGCCGCGCTGTTCCGCTCGCAGGGCGATCAGTGGGGCATCGCCTGGACGCTGCGCGGCCTGGCCCAGATCGCGCTCGACCGCGGCGACTACGCGCGCGCGACCACGCTGTGGCAGGAACGGGTAATGCTATCGGAGCGACTCAGGGATATGCATGGCACCGCTTACTCCCTCGACTATGTCGCCACGGTGGCGCGGTTGCAAGGGAACTACGAGCAGTCCGCCGCGCTGTTCGAGCGGAGCCTCGCGCTCTGGAGAGCGTGGGGCGACAACCAGTGCATCGCCTGGACGCTGAACGCTATGGGCGATCTCGCCCTGGCCCGCGGCGATCACGACGCGGCGTGGCGCCTCTTCCAGGAGAGTCTGACCTTGCGCCAGGAGCTCGGCGAACACGCCGGGATAGCAACCTCGCTCGAAGGCCTGGCCGCGCACGCCGCGGCCTGCCGGCAGCCGTGGCGCGCACTCTGGTTGGCCGGCGCGGCGGACGCCTTGCATCGGGCTACCGGCATTCCCTCGTCCCTGGTCGAGCGAGCGACGTTGGAACGCCGGCTCGACCCGATCCGCGAGACGCTGAGCGCCGCTGACGCCGCCGAGGCATGGGCGGCAGGTGCGTCAACGCCACTGGAGCAGGTGCTCGCATCAGCCAGGGAGGAGTGGTACTGCACAGCGTGACGGCGCCTATCGTCGCGTGCTATGCTCGTCGTGAGGGAGGCCGTTGTGATCAGCCCCAGTATTATGGATCTCGCGGCGCTGCTGGCCGATGATCCCACGTTCGACGAGGACGATGATCGGGCCCAGGGGGCGCCCCCGAACCAGCACCACCGCAACGTGATTGACTCGCTCTACTATGTGTTGCGTGACCGCCTGGCCGGGCCCAACATGTTTATGGCGGCGGAGTTGCGGGTGTACCGCGACCTCCAGGCGGTGGCGGCGCGCCAGTATCGGGAGCCCGACTTGCTGGTGGCGGTGGGCCGGCCGGACTACGAGCGGCTGATCTACCTCTTGAGCGAGGAGGGGCAGGCGCCGGACTTCGTGTTGGAGGTGCTCTCCGACTCCACCAAGGACAAAGATGCCCAGGAGAAGCGGCGCTGGTACCAGGGGATCGGGGTGCGCGAGTACATCATCGCCGACCCGGATGGGCAGTATGCGGGTGAGCGGCGGCTGCAGCGCTGGTTGCTGCAGGCGGGCGATACCCAGGCGATGACGGTTCCGCCGGTGGTGGGGCTGGAGGGTGAGGTGATCGCCAGCACGGTGCTGCCCTACGGACTGGTGTCGCGCGATGGTTGGATCCGGCTGGTCGAGCCGCTGACTGGGGAGGAACTGCCGCTGCTGCGGGAGGAGTTGGCGCAAGGGCGGGCGGAGGCGGCACTGCGGCGCGAGGCGCAGGCCCAGGCGCGTGAGGAGTTGGAACGGCGCTTGACGGTGCAGGCGCGGCAGCAGGAAGCGGAGGCCCGCCAACGGGAGGCGGAGGCTCGTGCCGCCGCCGAAGCGGCAGCGCGGCTCGTCGCCGAGCAGGAGATTACCCGTCTGCGTCAGGAACTGCAACGCTTACGGAACACTGATGAGCGGTAACAACGCCGGTGACCAGTTCTTTGCCGACTCGCCGCATCTGTGTCAGTTCATCGCGGAGGTCGGCCGCATCCGGCAAGCAACAGGCGACCCTCAGCAGGTGATCGAGCGCATCCGTCCCCCCTTCGCCGCGCTCCTGGCGGCGGAGGACTGGCTGCCCCTTCCGTATCAGGAACCGGCTGCCGCCGGTGGGATGGGTGGTGGTATCGGTACCTGGCTGCTCTACCGTGCCGGTGACGGCAGCCTCGCCTTCTCCTCCCTGGTCGTGCCGCCCGGCCAGCAAACGCCGGTCCACGACCATCTGGCCTGGGGGCTGGTCGGCCTCTACCGGGGCGAGCAAGAGGAAGAGGTCTTTGCACGCCGAGATAACGGTGAGCAAGAAGGACGGGCCGACCTTGAGCTGGTCGAGCGGCGCGCGTTACGCCCCGGCGATTTCTACGCCTTGCTGCCGGAGAATGATATCCACCGGGTGCGCACCACTTCGGCCCAGACGTCGGTCTCGCTGCACTTGCTGGGCAACGACAACGGCTGTATCTGGCGGCATCGCTTCCAGCCGGAGGCCCATCGCGTCGAACCGTTCCGCTCTGGTTATGTCAATGTTCCCTGCAACGGTGAGGCGTGAGGCAAGGCTCAGGCCCGTCCTTTGGAGCTGAGGCGGCGCGCGAGCGGGTATCTCAGGCTTCGCCGCCGGCCTCCGAGACTGCGTGTTCCCTTGGGGCATGAGATTCGGCGATGTGGTCATCCCGGCCGCGTGGCAGGCGCCGCCCCATGCGCGCCGCCGCTAGCGCCGTCAGACCCAACGCGCCGAGCATGAGTAAATCCTGCGTCAGGAGCGCGGCGGCGGCCGGCGAGGTCACGCCGCCGTGCCCGACAATGGCGCCGCCGCCGCCGGTGCCAAGTGCGCTCCCCAGCACGTTGGCGAGTTGGAAGGAAGCGGACGCCGCGCCCTCCTGGCCGACGGCTGCCGTTTCCAGGACGACGAGCGAGATGGTAGAGAAGGCCAGCCCCATTCCCAACCCTGCCACAAACCAGGCCGGCGTCGCCAGCCAGCCAGGCGTCCACGGGAAAAGCACGGCGATGATGCCGCCCACGCCGATGGCAATCAGCACGAGCGCGCTCTCCACGAGTAGTCGCCGCCCGTGCCGGGGCGCCAGATGCGCCTGCAGCCAGGATCCCACCGTCCAGCCCAGCGTTGCCGCCGTCAGGGGGATGCCGGCGGTGGCGATATTCTGGCCGCGGATGGCGGTCAAGGTGAGTGGCACGAAGGCATCGACGCCGAAGAAGGCGAGGTTGAGGAGGCCGGCCGTCGCGATGCTGGCCGGCAGGCCGGATGCGAAGCGCAACGCGCCGGCGGGGAGCAGGCGACGGAGCGCCGGCAGGCCCACCAGGACACCAGCCAGCAGGAGGCCGGCCGCCAAGGACACGATTGCTTGCCCCAGACCGGCCAGGACGAGCGCCGCGCCGCCGGCCAGTTGGACCCCGCTCGCGGCGCGGCCCCAGTTCGCTCGCGCCAGCGCCGGATGGTCCAATTGTCCAAGGATGGGCAGCGCCAGGATGGCGGCAAGTGGCGGCAACGGCGCCAGGCCAAGGAAGACCCAGCGCCAGCCGACGTGAGCGGCGACGACTCCCGCCAGCGCCGGGCCCACCAGGCCGGGCACGACCCAGGCGGTGGCGAGTACAGCGAGCATCCGCGGCTTTACGGCCTCCGGGTAGCCGCGTCCGACGGCGACGTAGGCCACCGAGCCGATAAACCCGGCTCCCAGTCCTTGCACTGCCCTCCCAACAACGACCAGGAGCATCGTCGGCGCTGTCCCGGCGATCAACAGCCCAATGGTGAAGAGGGCGACGCCGAGGGCGAACGGTCGCGCCGGGCCCCGGCGGTCGGCCTCGTCGCCGGCCAGGGTGATACCGACGAGGTTGGTCAGCATGAAGGCGCTGAAGGCCCAGCCGTAGAGGGCGAGGCCGCCCAGGTCGCGCACCGTCGCCGGCATGGTCGTGGCGACCGCCAACGCCTCCAGGGCGGTGCAGGTCACCGTCAAGGTCAGCCCAATCGTGAGCCGGCGCTGCGGTCCGCTCCAGACGCCGCCCACCGGCGCCGGCGCCGTGGCCTGCGCCTGTTCCTCGACCGCTGCCATTGCCTGCCGGACCTCACCCATGTGTCGTGCGGTGGACTGGCGCCGTCAGCCGGCGGGCTGTGCCGTCACCCCGATCATCTCAGGATACGGCACTGCCAACGCTAGTCGGGCGGACAACTCAGACCGCGGTGACTATCCGCTGGGCGAGGGAACTGGGGGCCCATCCATCGAAGTGGACGCGTTCGGCGCCGCCGGCCGGCCAATCCCAAACAGGTAGATGGCCTCCTCCTCGGCCGGAAGATTGAGCAGGGTGTTGACTTCGGCATCGTAGAAGCCGCCAATGGCAACCGATCCCAGGCCAAGCGCTCCGGCCACCAGATAGAGATTTTGCCCAACATGTCCGGCGTCCAGCCAGACGTAGCGATAGCCGCGGGGGCCGTATTTCCACATCGTGCGGTGAAAGATGGCGGTGATGATACACACGAGGTTGGCCTGGCGTAGCATGTCCTGGCCAATGGTCATCTCCGCGAGCTGGTGGTGCACGAGACCGGGGCGCCGCAGTTCGAGCGCATGGGACCGCGGATCGTAGTGATAGATGGCGTCGGGCAGACCGACCACCATATGCGTCGCCACGTAGATCTCCAGCGGGTAGAGGCCGCCGGCCGATGGTGCGGGGCGCTCGGCGACCCCCTGTCCGATCAGGTGTCCCGGCCGGCGAAGGCCATAGCTCGCATGTAGGAGGCGCCCCAGAAGATCGAGCGGCAAGGGTTGGAGGTCGAACTCCCGCACCGAACGTCGCTCGTCCAAAGCCTCGCCCAGCGGTACCGCCAGATTAAAGTCGCGGCCCGGCAGATCAAGACGCTGCGCACCGGGATAGGTGCGGAAGCGCAAGGGGTGGCGGTCATGGTCGACGGTGAGGTCGGGGAGCCGGCAGCGCACGTTGGCCGAGTGGAGGTGGTAGAGGCGGGCGATGTCCGGTTCGTCACGCCGTGGCATTGGGGACGCTCCTCAGGCCAGCGGGTGGGGGTAGGGATTAACGCCCGTGGAAAGGAGTGCCTCCAGGCGCGGGTTGGCCAGCCGCCGCTGAGCATAGCCAAAGTCGATGGGCTGGATATCGGGGCCCAGCGCACGGGCGACGCGAAACGGGCTGCCGGCGACATCCGGCGCCGTGACATCAGCAATGGCAACGCGAAGTCCGGACGCCGCCAGTTGCGCAGCACATCCTGCGAGCGTGGCGTCCTTCGGTTCTTCCAGATCGCCGAGCCGAACCGTCGCTGCTCCGTGTCGGAAGAAATCGAAGGCCTCCGCGCGCTCGGCGGGCACGTAGTACAGGGCGTGATCGATCAGCGTATGCACGTCCTCCGGGGTCGGCGGGATCGGGTGATCGCCCTCGCGCATGAGCCGCCGGATATATGGTCCGACGTGGCCCTGCTCGAGGATGGCCTTGCGTGCGGCAACGCGCGGATTGGCATGCGCTGCCAGCGCCACGGTGGCGCCCGGCCAGGTCCGGCCGTCGCCGAAGCCGATGCAGACCACCGTCGGTACAGCGACATTGATCGCGAGCAGGTAGAGCTCGACGTTCACACCGACCGCACGGAGCTGGCGCACCACCTCGTGCGCCCCCGGTTCCAGGGTTGCATCCAGCGCGAGATGGCGGACCGGATGTCGAGCCAGCCAGGTCAGCATAAAGGCGTCGCGCTCGAGTAGTTCATAGGTCGCGCGCAGCGCGGCATCCGCGCAGTCGGTTCCGGCGGCCAGGCCGTTGGAGGTGATCTGGCAGAATTGCTCCTCTCGCGGCGCCGGGAAGTGCATGTAGACAGGTAAGGCGGGCAACCAGACCGGCGTGTCACTGCCGATCCAGCAGCCGCGTAGCCAGTGGATTGGTACCTCGGGTCGGAAGGGGACAAACGGAAAGTTGGGCGTCGCGTACTGGGGCGCCGTGTACAGGCAGAGACGGCGCGGATCCAGGACGTCACCGTCCAACTCGTCCAGCCGGGCGCGACAGAGCGCAGCGACGCGATAGCGACTGGCGGAATAGCGCTCAATTGCTTCGCCGATCGCACTGAGCAGCGACTCGGCGGGGGTAAGGCCCTTGCCCGAGCCCATCTCCGGGCCGGCCAGCCCGGCCCGACCCTCGGTGTAGGCGGCGAGGACGGCGGTGCTCCCGATGGGGACCTCCGGTCCGATCTCCTCCACCGGATCCAGGCCCAGATAGCGAATCACGCCACTGTGCTCGTCCACCCAGCCGGCGAAAGCCGCGCGGACCTCCTCCGGCTGGCGCAGGTCGCTGAGCGCGGGTGGACTGCCGGCGCCCTCGCTCCGATGGTCCAGGACGGGACCACCGGCGGCGCCCCCCGTTGCTGCTGACCCCCCGCAGACATCGCACCAGGGCATCCGAATCACCGTATGCAGGCTGCTCTCCAGCGTCACGACATGCTGTACCAGGACGCGACCGATCAGCCGCGAAGGCGTATAGTTAGTCAGCAACTGGATCGCCTCTAAGGCCAGAAGGTGCCCGAGTAGGGAAGCCGTCGGGGCGAGGTAGGTGCGGGTCCGCGTGGCGGGGGAGGTGGCGAGCAACGTCGCCTGGAGGTCATGGGTCACTTCCGGATGTTCGGCATGGGCAAGCCGCCGGAGGCGATAGCAATTCCAGCACGCCGTCTGGCCCGGCACGACCGCTGGTCCAACTACCGCTTCCAGGCCGTCGAGTGTGCCGTACAGCGACGGGATGGCGTTCTGGTGGGCGATGCGCGCCACGCTCTGCAGCGTAAAGAGATCGTCGCTGCGCGTTGCCGTCACCACAAGATCCCACCGGCCACCCTCGCTGAGCGGCGGGGCGTGCTCCAACGGGAGTGGCGCGGTGGTAAGGTGACACCAGGGGGCGATGTCCGCCAGACTCCCCCGCAGCGCCTCGCTGCGTGGCTGGCCGAGGTGGCGAGCGGTCCAAAGACGGACTGCCAGGAGATCATCGGGCGTCACCGGGCTGCTGTCGAGCACGTGGACCAGACCCGCGCCGGCCGCGGCCAGTTCCGTGGCGAGGACCACCCCCCATGGCTCAAGGCCGACAACCAGCACGTGCGCGTCCCGAAGGCGGGCAGCCGGTTCAGCCGGTTGCTCCGACCACTTGCGGAAGAAGGCGTCCTGGCCAAGCCAGCGTTCAGCACCCGACGCGCCTGGGTCGGCCACCTCCTCCAGGAGACCGTGACGCTCCAGGAGCGCGAGGAAGCCGAGCACACTCTCCGGGGAGTGGGTTGGAAGCGCCGCTGCTACCTCCTCACGGCCACGGCTGCCGTCCAGCAGGGGTAGCAGTGTTGTCATGAATAGGCTGACGTCCGGCCCGTCCAGCCGGAAGGCGCCGAGGTCCGAACGGAGCATCACGCCGTCTTGCATCGGCGTGATGCTCGCCGAGGGGCTGAGGCGGATGGCCTTCATCCGCGCAATACTAGCGCACCTGGGGCAAGCATGGCCCGCAGCCGCCGCATTCGTAGCAGATCGGCCGGCACTGCCAGCATTGGTAACAGTGGTAGCACTGGTAGCAGATATAGCAGCTCTGACATGCCGTGCATACCGTCGGGATGCCGGCGATTTGCTGGGGGCCGGCGGCCAAACTCTTGATGGTGTTCTCCAACTCGGTGAGGCGGATGTGCAGTTCTTGCAGCGATGGTTGATCCTGGGACGACTGCTGGTCTGCCATGATGACCTCCCTTTCGCTCCGGTAGCCCCGATGGCTCCCAGGCGAGCGGCGCTAACGCCATGCCCAGGACGCCTGATGCCAAAGTGGTGCAGGCACAATGCTGAATATCGGAACGATACTGAGTATATGCTGCTCCCGCCGCCAGCGCCGTCAGCATGACCCGAAAGTCCTACTGGCTGGTAGCGTTCACGGCATTGCTGGCGGACCAGGCTTGCCTCTCGCCCCGTACCTTCGCCCGCCATTTCCGAGCCGTCACCGGTACTACGCCATGACAGTGGCTGCTGGCGCAGCGCGTCCTGGCCGCCCAGCGCCAGCTTGAGACCTCCGATCGTTCGGTGGAACGCGTGGCCGAGGATTGCGGCTTCGGTGCAGCCGCTACACTGCGGCTGCACTTCAACCGGATCGTCGGCGTGGCCCCGACCGCCTATCGCCAGACCTTTCGGCAGGCGCCGGTCGCGTCAGGGCCGCCGCCTGCCCTTATCCCTCCAGCGGTCGTCCGCTCTGGAACGGCAACTGCGCCCCAGTTTCCAGCAGCGTCTTGAGGCCGCTGAGCACCTCGTTCCAGCCGCCCCCCGCGCCCTGCGCCTCGGCCTCGCCGGCGAGCACTGCCGCGAACTGCGGCGCCCCGCTGGCATCGTGCGTCACCGTGAGCTTCGTGACGCCGCCTCGGACCGCCTCAATCTCGTAGGTCAGGCGTGTGAAGCCCTCCGCCGTCAGCTCCGGCGTCATCAGCATGCGCCAGGTCTGGACGAGCTTGTGGGGCGGGTTGGCCTCGATCACCTCACCGTCGCTGATGACATCCGGAACGCCCGGATGCGCCTTCATCCCCTCATTGGCGTAAATACGGAACTTGCCGCCTGGACGCAGTTCGAAGTCGACAAGGCCGGCGTAGCCGTACTTCTCCGTCCACTCGGGCCTGGTGATGGCGTCCCAGATCGCCTGGGGCGTCGCCTTGATGTACACCCGGTACATCTGCACGGTGTTGGTGGCGCCTGCCAAATTGGTCATGTCTTCTCCTCCAACTCGGTCTTGAGGTCCGCGAGCGCCGACACCCGGCGCTCGCTGTACCTATCGATCCACCGGTCGTGGATCAGCCGGATCGGCACGGGATTCAGGAAGTGCAGCTTGTCCCGCCCCGACCGGCGCGTGACGACGAGTCCCGCCGCCTCCAACAGGCGAAGGTGCTTCATGACGCCGAAGCGCGTCATCGCCAGTTCCGACTCGAGCTCCGTGAGCGTGCGGCCGTCACGCGCAAAGAGCCGGTCGAGCAGGAAGCGACGCGTCGGGTCTGCGAGCGCCTTGAACACACGGTCGTCGTCATTCACACCGGCATTATACGTGACTATCTGGTCACATGTCAAGCCTTGACGTGATGATGGTGGTGTGGTAACGCGAGCGCCGTATCCCCTTCCGCCGCGCGGTCAGTCGGTGGGGGAAGGTCCGCACCCCGAGACCGATCTTAGGTGGCGGAGTCTTGTCGACGGCGTGCTGCCTGTTCAGCGACTGTGCTCCAGTGCCGCTGTATAGCGAGCGGCAGAGCGGGCAACGGCGGTCTTGGCATCGGCGGCGACCACGGAATCCCACCAGCCACCATAGAGGCGGTCAAACGGGAAAGGCTCTACCGCGGCGGCGATCCGCTGAACTGCCGCCGCCGGCAATGGGATCAGATTCGGGTAGCTACGCATGAAGGTCACGTACCGACGATCGCGCGCGACGGAAATGGTGTCCCCCGTCAGCAAGGCGCCGCGACCATCGGCGCCATCCGCCCAGTGCAGGACCGTGCTGGAGGCAAAGTGACCGCCGCAGCGAACCAGTGTCAATCCGGTGATAACGCTCCTGGTGTCGCCCTCCCACCAATGGATCGCCGCGTCGGGTCGCATCACCCACCGACGAGCATCCAGGTGCAGGTAGATGGGCGCGTTGAAGGCCCGACTCCACTCCACCATGGATGAGTAGAAGTGCGGATGCGAGATGGCGATCGCCGCGATGCCGCCCAGGACTTGAACCGCACCGACTGTGGCGTCGTCAAGTAGGCTGATGCAGTCCCAGAGGACGTTGCCGTTGGCAGTCTGCACCAGCAGCGCGCGTTGTCCGATGGCAAATTCCGGCTGTGTGCCGATCCCCGTGAGTCCTGATTCCAATGGCGTGATAACGTTCTGATGGCCCTCGTTCAGGGTCTCCAGCGTCGTCTACTGCTGGCCGCCCCATCGGATGGACTCCCGCTCGTCGGTACAGATCGGACAGGACTGCGGCGGTCGATCCGCCGGCGGATATTGGACGCCACAGTTGACGCAGATGTAATCGGTCATCGTATTACTCCCAACCGTCAATCCAGAGCATTCCCATACTGGACGACCTGTAGCGCATTCCCGTCGATATCGGAGATGATCATATCTGTCCCTCCCCAGTCTCCATGCTGCCTAACGTCCTTCAGCACCGTCGCTTGCGCTGCTCGCAGGCGCGCCGCGACGGCCTGGATATCGGCGGTTTTGAAGCTGATGAAGATCGGCTGCCCGATAGCCGGACGAGACGCCCACCGCGGGTCGTTGATCGGCTGCTCGCCGCCCGGCTCCAAGCTCAGCCAGGGCTTGCCGGCCCCCTGGCCGAAGATGACCTGGGCCGCACTCTCCTTCATCAGCTCCATGCCAATGATGTCGCGGTAGAACGCCTTCTGCCCTGCGAGATCGTGCGCTTTGATCTCCACGTGCCCAATGTACGGCCGGGCAAGATCAGAACCGGAAGGGTGTCCAGAAGCGTCGGAAAGTGTCCATCGGATGCCTTCCGGCGCGGTGAACTCGATCCGATGCCCCCAGTCCGTGGCTTCCACCGCTCCTGTGAACGATACGCCGCGCATCCGTGCCTCGGCAACCACTGCGTCGAGGTCGTCCACCTGGATTCCCGGACGGATACCCTGCTCGTGGCCCCATGCCCGTGCGCTGCTGGCCGGTCTGCCCCCATCAAACAACTCGACAATGACGCTTCGGCTACCGGCGCGGTAGGCGTTCCACCCCCCACCGAGCGATGCCCACACGCCCAGATGAGGAGCCAATTCGGAATGCATCCCCAGGATTTCGGTATAAAAGCGAAAGGAAGCCTGCCAGTCTACCGCGCAGATGCCCAAGAAGTTCAGTTCCGTATCCATGACGTGCTCCTTGAATCGACTCGTTGTGCCTGGTGGCGGAGGTTTCCCGGCCACATGCTCACTATTCCGTTACTTCGGTGCGGGAGAGGGTTGGGCCTCGGACGACGGCTGCGCTCAAAGGATCAGATGTACGTCACCGAACTCATGCCAGAGGTAACCGCCCGCGATCGCCGCCTGGTAGGCACCCTGGAGGGCGTCGCGGTCGGCGATTGCCGCCAGCATTGCCAGGTGTGTGGCCTGCGGTTCATGGAAGCCGGTGAGGAGGCCGTCCACAGCACGCACGCCGCGCTCCGGTGTGACGACGAGCTCGGTCCAGCCACGGGTTGCCACCACCGCGCCCGTCGTATTGACGGCGCTCTCCAGGGCGCGGACGACGGTCGTGCCGACGGCGATCACGCGCCCGCCACAGTGATGGGTTGCATTCACTGCCGCGGCCGTGGCTTCCGGCACCGCAAAGGGTTCGGGGTAGGGAAGCTCGCCGCTTTCCAGGCTGGAGACGCCGGTGTGCAGGGTGAGCATGGCCACGCCGACACCGTTGGCTTGGAGGCGGTTGAGGGTAGCGGTAGTGAAGGGCCGGCCGGCAGAGGGCATCTCGGCCGAACCGGGCTGGGCGGCGTAGACGGTTTGATACATGCCGATCGGCCACTCGCTATATAGATAGGAGTAGGTGATCGGTTTACCCCACCGCTGGAGGTGGGCCGGCACTGGGTCGGGGAGGTCAAGGTGCGCCAGCCAGAGTCGTTTCGATCTCCGGTAGGGAGCAAGGAGCACGGCGCGGCCGTCGCCTGGCAGCGTCAGCACGTCGCCCAGCGTCGCCTGCGCCGGGCGCACTTCCAGCACCCAGCGGTCGCCACCCTGGTGGGTAGAAAGGTGTACGGCAACGGTGTCGCCGCCGGGGAGGGTGGCGGTCAGGGCGGCGGGCAACGTGGCGGAGTCGTTGAGCACCACCAGATCGCCCGGACGCAGGAATCTGGGGAACTGCCGGAAGTGGGCGTGGACCGTATGCTCGCCGCGCCGCCCCGTCACCAGCAGGCGTACGTCGTCGCGGGCGAGGCCGCGCACTTCCGCCGGCTCGTGCGCTTCCAGTTCCGGCGGGACGGTGAAGGCGAGTTCGCGTTGCAAGGTGATCATCGCCTATCTCACTGCCGACCGGCTGAGCAACGCCGCGGCCTCGACGCGCAGAAAGGGGGCGGTTTCCTCTTCCACCAGGTAGACAAAGGCGGGGGCCGGTACGTTCGGCAACGGCAGGCCCCCCAGGTCGACGCCGGGCTCCGCTTCCTCGTGCATACGGGTGTTCATATCGCCCGGGTCAACCACATAGACGCGCACGCCGCTGCCCTCGAGCTCCGCGGCGAGCGTGCGCGACAGGTGTTCCAGCGCCGCCTTGCTTGCGCCGTAGCCGCCCCAGCCGGGATAGGCGTTGACGCCGGCGTCGGAGGTCACATTAATGATGACGCCGCTGCCGCGCTGGCGCATGCCGGGCAGGACAAGCTGCGCCAACCGCAGCGGCGCGGTAGCGTTGACCTGGAAGACGGCCGGCAGATCGTCGACCGGGTAGGCGTCGAGCGCCGGCATGGGGCTTGGTCCCAGCGTGGAGGCGTTGTTGATCAAAACGTCAATCCGTCCGAAGCGCGCCAGGCCAAGGGCGATGAGCGCCTCGCTATGGGCGGTATCGGCGACATCGCCGGCCAGGGCGACCACATCGGTGTGTTGCCGAAGCTCGGCGGCCGCTGCCTGGAGGGCGGCATCATTGCGCGCTGTCAGGACGAGCCGAACCTGGCGCCGCGCAAAGCAGCGCGCCACTTCCAGCCCCAGTCCCCGCGACGCGCCGGTGATCAGGATGACCTGCTCGTTCGATGGCATTGTTGGATCCCTTTCTACTCTCAGCAGTATGTCGCGGTAAGGCGGGGCCAACGTCAATCATATGGACAGCCTTCAGCCTGTACAAACGGACAGGGGAGCGGGTCTTCTCCGCCGACCAGACGGTCGCATCCGCGTCTACAGGAGCGGGTGCGCTTGCGTGTATACTCAGCGGACATCGCGGCATCACCCTGATGTACTTCCTTTCCGTCCGTGGGGTGCCGACAAGCCCGGTATTTTGCCGCCAAGGCTCGGAGAGCCATGCGGTGATCTGTTGGCGATGCTGAGGTGAGAGGAGTTTGGTTTATGTCGACTGCGCGTCCGTCTGGCCTGTCTCGGCGGCGGTTCTTCGGGGGGATCGCCTTGCTCGGCGGCGCCGGCTTGCTCACTGCGTGTGGCACCGCCGCTGTCACAACGTCCACGGGCAGCGGCACTGCCGCCGCTACCGCGAATTCAGCGACAGCCGCGACGTCGGCAGCGGCCGCGACGGGGGGCGCGACGACATCGAAGGCGGCGGCTGCGCCGGCGCCGACCGCCGCCGTACCGACGCCTGGGGCTTTTGCCACGGCGCTGCCGGCGCCGGCGGGGAAGAAGGCGGTGACCTTACGCTTGCATGCGCGCGCCGGCGTGGAAGACCAGATGTTCGGTATCGAGTTACCGAAGTTCCAGATGGCGAATCCCGGTGTGGCCGTGTCCTACGAAGTCTTCACCGGTTCGGAGTACGAACAGAAGCTCGAGACACTGACCGCCGGCGGCAATCTCGGTGACGTTGTCCACCTCTTTACGGGCGACCAGATTTACCAGAACTTCTTTGTCTCCGGCATTACCATCCCCCTCGACAATATGGTGGCCCAGGAAAAGTTTGACCTCACCCAGTACTACAAGTACTCGATCGAGGGCGGCCAGGTGAACGGCAAACTCGGCGGCTTGCCCTTCAAGTCCCACCCCAGTCGCTGCGGCCTCTTCTATAATGTCGACCTGTTCCAGAAGGCCGGCCTCAAAGAGCCGAGTCCCGACATGACGATCGATGACTTCACCAACGCCGCCCAGAAGCTCACCGTGCCCGGCGATGCGGCCACCGCCACCTATGGCTACGGCTTCCTCTGGAACGACCTGGAATATTATGAGTGCGTCGCCCGCCAGTACGGCGGCGACCTCTTTTCCGATGACGGCAGTAAGTGGACCGGTTCCACGCCAGAAGTGCAGAAGGCCTGGCAGTACCACTACGATCTGATGAACACCTGGAAGGTCGCGATCAATCCCTTGCAGACCGCGCCGACCAACTCCGACCTTTTCCTTTCCGGGCGCCTCGGGATGTACCGGGCGAATATCGGTAACAAGGCCAGCTTCCTCCAGGTCAACAAGTTCAAGTGGAACATGACCGTGCCCCCGAAGGGACCGACGGGACAGTATGGCAGTTATGCCGAGACCGATCTCCTGTCGATTACCAAGTTCTCCAAAGCGGTCGATGCGGCCTGGCAGCTCCTCAAATGGTTGACCAGCAAGGAGGCGGGCCTCGAACTGGCCAAGCAAACCGGTAACCGGTCGTCCACCGCCGGCGGCCGGCCGGACGTCTACAATGATCCTAGCTTCCTGAGTTTGCCCGGCTATCCGGACGGGGTGCAGAAGACGACGCAGATGGCCATGAATCAGGTGCAACCCTACCGGACCGCCGCCAACTTCCGCGGTCCGGAGTTATTGCGCACGATTGAGCCGACGTTGGAACTGTTGATCCTCGGTAAGGCGAAGCCGGACAATGCCTGGCTGGCCAAGCTGGGGCAGGATGCCCAGGATGTCATGGACAAGCCGCGGGCCTAGGCGAAGATCGGCGTAGCGGGAGGAGATCCCCATGGCAACGATGTTGCGACGCCCAACCCGTGCCCGGCGTGAAGCGATCGAGGGCTTCCTGTACATCAGTCCCTGGATCGCGGGCTTCCTGATCTTCACGCTGGGACCGATGCTGGCCTCGCTCTACTACAGCCTCACCGACTACAACATCCTGACGGAGCCCCACTTCACGGGGCTCGCCAACTACGTCCGGATCTTTACCCACGATCGTCTCTTTCGCGTCGCCCTGCAGCGCACGTTCTATTACGCCATCGCCAGCGTCGTGCTGGGCGTCGGCGGGTCGCTACTGTTGGCGGTGCTCCTCGATCAGCGTCTCAAGGGTGTCAGTTTGCTGCGTACCCTCTATTTTCTCCCCTCACTCACACCGATTGTCGCCTCAGCCCTGCTCTGGAGCTGGATCTTCCAGCCGCAGTTCGGGATTCTCAACTATTTGTTGAGCAAGATCGGCATTCAGGGTCCCGGCTGGCTGGCGGATCCTACCTGGGCTATGCCGGCGCTGATCATTCTGGCGCTCTGGGGCGGGCTCGGTGGCGGGCGCATGATCATTTTCATCGCCGGGCTGCAGGGGATCCCAATTGAGCTCTATGACGCGGCCAACATTGACGGTGCGGGAACCTGGACGCGTTTCCGTCACATCACCCTGCCGTTGCTCACCCCGACGATCTTCTTCAATCTGGTCGTGGGGATCATCGGCAGTTTCAGCGTGTTCACGGTCGCCTACGTCGCCACGTCCGGCGGCCCGGCTAATGCCACCTATTTCTACGTCTTCCACATCTTCAATACCGCCTTCAAGGATCTCGATATGGGCTATGCCGCTGCTCTGGCCTGGATTTTCTTCGTATTGCTGATGATCTTGACGGCCGCGCAGTTTGTCATGCAGCGAAGGTGGGTCTTTTATGAGGAAGGACCACGCTCATGAGCGTCGCGGGCAGAGTGTCCGCCCAGCCGGTCACGAATGTCCGAGCTCAGGAGCGGCTGCGGGTACGGCGCCTCCTCGGGCGCGGCGCTCTCTACGTGCTGGCCATCTGCATTGCCGCCCTGTTCACCGGACCGTTTCTTTGGACGGTCGGCAGTTCTCTCAAGTCGAGCGTGGACATCCGCAGTTTCCCGCCGACGCTGTTTCCCAGCACCTTGCACTTCGAGAACTACATCACCGTCTTCCAGGTGGTGCCGTTCGGCCAGTTCCTTCTCAACACGATCAAAGTGACGGCGCTGGCAGTCACGGGGCAGACTGTCTCCGCCACCTTCGTCGCCTACGGCTTCGCCCGCTTCCGCTTCCCGTTTCGCGGCTTCTTATTCGCCCTGGTGCTGGCCACTTTGCTGCTGCCGCGGGAAGTGACCTGGATCCCGCTCTTCTTGCTCTATAAGAAGCTCGGCTGGTTGGACACGCTGAAACCCTTGATCGTCCCCAGTTTCTTCGGTGGCGGCGCCTTCTTCATCTTCCTGCTGCGCCAGTTCTTCCGCAGCATCCCGCGGGAGCTGTCGGACGCGGCCAAGGTCGACGGCGCCTCCGAGTTCCGCATCTATTGGCAGTTGATCATGCCGCTGAGCCGGCCGGCGATCACGGTGGTGCTGATCTTCACCTTCCTCGACAACTGGAACAATTTTCTCGAGCCCCTGATCATCCTCTCGAGCCCTGACAACTTCACGGT
>JBPCLN010000314.1:0-2773 GCA_051003235.1 Chloroflexota bacterium
GTCTACCATATTGCCGAGGCGGAGCAGGTCATCGAGGTGTGGGGCGTGCTCCACCGTGAGCGGCAATGGCCGCCCGCAGCCTGAGGTGACGTTGCAGCATTGCCTACGCCATTGGGAGGATTGACTATCGCTAAGGAAGCATTCCAGCAAGTAACCGAACGGCCCTCGCAAGATGCTGCCTTCCGGGATGTGTTCCACCGCCAACCGCTCGCCGCCTTGCAGGGGTACGACCTGACAGACGAGGAACGGCGAAACCTTCCCGTGCCGGACTTCATGGCCCCGACGCTGGACCAGCTCATACGGGCAGTAGCCGCCATTGAGCGCTGCCGGGCCGGCGGCCGGCCCACCGCCGTCCACTGCGGCACCGGTCTGGGGCGGACGGGGACCGTCCTCGCAGGCCCACTGGTCGCCCGAGGCCTACCCGCCGCAGCAGCGATCGCCCGGGTCCGCGCCGCACGACCCGGCTCCATTGAGACGCCGGAACAAGGGGCAGTGGTGCCCCAGTACGAGCGCCACCTCACCGAGCGAAGAATGGAGCAAGCGTGAGGGCGGCAGGCATGATGGACGCGGTTGCCGTCGCGCGGCTCCGTGGAGCGTGGCGGCTGTGGGGCGCTGTGACGTTTGTGCATTTCCGAACCTGGCCCGTCCAGAACACACGGTCAAGGAGGCGCAGTGAATGAGCACGCCAAGAGCTGATGTCAGTGAGGCGGTCATCAGCGCCGTGCAGCACATCGTTAGTACCGTCGGGCCGGACGTCCTGATGGTCGACGATCTCCGCACGAAGGACCTCCCGCGCCTGCCGTGGTCGGGGTCTCCCGAGCATTTGCGCAGTGTCGCCCGGGCCCTGGAACGGGTTGCCTCCAGCGACGTGGAGTACCTGGTCGTCCGCGCGCCGTGTGGGGACCCGGTAGCCAAGGCTGGCATCGACTTCACGCAGAATGACATGGCAGGCACGCTCTGGCAACTGGCCACGCATGTCCGGCTGCATAGCCTCGGGCTGGGAACCTGCCTCATCGTTGAGGCCGAGCAGCGCATCCGGCGACGGGGACTGCCCTGGGCGATGCTCAGTGTGGAAGACGACAACCCAAGGGCGCGTGCGCTCTACGAGCGCCTGGCCTACACCTCGTACCGGCACGAAACGGCGGCCTGGCAGTCTGAAGACGACCAGGGCGCCTTGTTCCGCTACGAGACGGAGGTGACAGTGCTGCGAAAACGCCTCTGAGCGCCATCCTACCGGCGACGGCAGGGTCAACGGCTGCGTTCGGCAGCCGCGAGGTGGGCCACGTCATTCAGCCTGACCACTTCAACCCGAACTGCCGGATACAGCGGCCCGCCCTTCTGTCGCTCCCTTTCCGGCACCAGCCGAAGCGTGCTGATCGCGCAATGGTCCAGGTGGAACCAGACTGGCGTGGATGCAGGGACACCGAGCAAGGCATGCAACAGGTAGTTGAGGCACCCGCCGTGACCGACGACGACCACGCGATCCTTCGCCTCGAGCCGCTGGTGCAGCATGCCGGCAAGGCGCTGGCAGCGGACAAAGAATGCCTCGTAGGTGTTGTCACCGCCGTGATCCCAGCCATCGTCCCTGATGTCCGGTGGCAGGATGACACCCGGGAACTGTTGCCGGAGAGCGGTGCGATTGGGTCCGTGGTACATGGCCACGGACTGACCGGGCATGTCACCATACCCTTCCCGCAATTCCGTCCAGACCTCCACCGGTAGATTGTCAATCGTTTCGGCAATAGTGCTGGCGGTGGCAAGGGCCCGCACCAACGGGCTACTCAGGAGGTGGGTGATCTCCTCCGCCGCCAAACGCCGGGCCGTCCGCCTGGCTTGCGCTTCGCCCAGCGGCGAAAGCTTGCCATCGGGCGTGAAAACGCCCGGCGCAGATTCAGTGAGACTCTGACCGTGCCGGATGAGCCATAGTTGCAACGGTTTTCCTTACTTTGGAGACGATCGTCTCAACACGGTACACCGTGGGCGCTTGCGCGGGTGCTATCGCCCCCTATTATCGGGTGCGGTGGGACGTGAGCGTGACCTCGAAGAACGGATGCTCCGGGTCTCGCTCTGGCCGGTGTACCCGAGATGGGTGTAGAAAGGTACCGGCGCCGCACTCGCCTGCCATTCGAGCCAATCGGCGCCGCGAACCAGCGCCCAGTGCAGCACGGCAGTGAACAGGCGACAGCCGATGCCCTGACGTCGGCAGTTCGGACTCACAAACAGATCGGTGCGGCGTACGCTGCTGCGTCCGGCGCGATAACCTGCGGCGCACTTGCAGAATGCCGCAGGCCAAGACACGGCGCGTACTATGCTGCTTCGCCATGATGGTCGTGATGGTCCGCGCCCCTCACTGATACCACTCGGCCTGTAGGCGATAAAGATCGGCGTACGTGCCGCCGGACGCCAGCAGTTGCTCGTGCGTCCCTTGCTCCACGAGTTGCCCGTGTTCCAGCACCAGGATGCGGTCGGCCAGACGGCAGGAACCGAGGCGGTGGGACACCAACACGGCCATCCGCCCGGTTACCATCTGCGCGAAATGCGCATATACCTCCGCTTCCGCTTTGGCGTCCAGCGCCGAGGCCGGTTCGTCCAGAATCACCAGTTCGGCCGGACGCAGGTAGGCCCGCGCAATCGCCAGCTTCTGCCACTGTCCCACCGACAGTTCGATGCCTTCGTGGAACTCCTTGCCGAGCAGGGTGTCCAAGCCGCGCGGCAGCGCCGCCGCCACCGCCAGCGCCCCGCTGCGTGTCGCGGCGGCATCGAAAAGGGCGGG
>JBPCLN010000315.1:0-4862 GCA_051003235.1 Chloroflexota bacterium
CCGTCCAGCTCCCAGCGGGCGAAGTCCGCCTGCAACTCATTCACGCTCGCTCCTCCCTTTGCACCAGCAACGCGAAGAGCGTACCCCGTCCACTCTGCGCATTCCATCGTGGCTTCAGTTTAGGCGCCATGTCGCGGCGCGCCGAGCAGCGCCTGCAGGCGCTGCCGGTAGGCGGCGTCTCGCACAATAGCGACGTTGAGCCGGCACCCCGAGGGCAGCGCACAGCGCCGACTCAGCCACGCCTCGCCCGGCGCCGTGCCGGCAGAGGCCGCCACCAGCGCGTCGGTCGTGTGGTCGCGCTGGCGCGATGCGAGGGCGACCGCGATGGCGGTGGCGTCGCAGCCTACTCCCGGCTGTTGCATGACCCGCGACCCGCGGTCCGGGAGCAAGCGGCGCGGGACTGGTGCGCTTGGGAGGACACGCACGTCGCGATCCGTCCCGATCACCGTCCCGACCCACGGTACGATGCCCCGCGCTTCCGGATGGCGTTCGCGCGGCTGGTGACGCATTATTGGCGGCACGCGGCTTGGCTCGAGGATGGCGCCCTGCTGCGAGACGCCGGACGGCTGGCGGGCATCCGGGGCGTGCTGGTCCACGGCCGGCTCGACTTGAGTAGCCCACTCGATATTGCCTGGCACCTCTCTCGGGCCTGGCCGGGCAGTGAGCTCGTGGTGGTTGACGAGGCGGGGCATGGTTGGGGCGACCCGGGAACGCGTGAGGCGTTGATCGCCGCGACCGACCGTTTCGCCGTGCTTCCCCAACGGTAACGATAGGTCGTCTTTACCAACAGAGGCGATTGAACCAGCGGGCAAGGGCGGCCACAGGGAGTCTGCTTCATGGATAGGCCTGACCGCGCCGCCAGGAAAAGCAAGGGCAGGCGTACAATGGCGAGCGGGTCGAGGGGTCGCTGACGACGCCGACAATCAGCTGCTGGGCGCGGCGCCAGTGGGCAAGGGCGTGTTTGCGGTCGCCGTACGCCCGCCAGTCGGCAGAGCACGGCGAGGCAGACCGCGCGTCAGCGGCGGCCCGATCGCCAGCCATCCTCAGCTTTTGGCTGCTGCCTTGGTGGGGCCGGCGACGAAGCGCAGGAGCTTGGTGCCGCAGACGGCGCAGGCGCCCCGGAGGGCGTGGCGGCCGTTGGCGAGCGTCACCTCCTTCGGGTCCGACATCTCCCGCTTCGTCCGGCACTTGGTGCAGTAGGCTTCTGTCGCCATGGGCTCCTCCCACCATATTCGGCGCTGGGAACAGGGCCGCTCGGGCCTTCCCGGCACGATGATCCGCCATGGCAGTGTACGGCGATTTTCCCAATGTCCTCGGGGTACCGAACGTTTTGCCGTCCCGCTCCGTCTAATGGACAGCCGGAGTGAAGGGCGAGCGGCCGTGGACAGCAGGAGTGGAGGGCGAGCGGCCGTGGACAGCGAGCGCGAGTTGGTCCGCCGGTGCCGAGGCGGGGACCCCGAGGCCTTCCGCCGGCTGGTGGAGTCCCAGCACGAGCGGGTGTACCGCACGGCGTACGCGCTCACCGGCCAGCGCGAAGCGGCCCAGGAGGTCGTGCAGGAGACCTTCCTGCGCGCCTGGCGCGGCCTGGGGCGGTTCCGCGGCGAGGCGAGTCTGGCCACCTGGCTGACCCGCCTGGCGATCGCGGCCGGCACCGACGAACTGGGCCGCCAGCGCCGACATCGGCTCGTGCGCCAGGTGCTCGCGCCACCCGTGTTCGGCCGGCGGGATCCCATCACCTTGGTCGATCAACGTGACGAACTCGACCAGGCGTTGACGCAGCTCAGCCCCAAGGCCCGCCAGGTTATTGCCCTGCGCTACGGCCTGGACCTGTCCCTGCAGGAGATCGCCGCCACCCTCGGCTGCCCGGAAGGGACCGTCAAGTCCCGGCTGCACACGGCGCTGGCGAGGCTGCGAGAGCAGATCCGCCGCGCGGACCCGGTGGTGGCCGGCAGTGGAGCGAAGGAGGAGAGCCGTGGTCAACCCTGAATCGTTAGAAGAAGCGCTCACGACGAGATTGCGGCCGGCGCAGGTGCCGCCGGCCGGTGACACGTGGAGCCGGCTCACCCCGGCGTTGTTCGGCCCGGCACGCGGCGGGCAGTCCCGGCAGCGGGTGTTGCAGGTCGGTCGCGGCGCGCTGCTCGCCGTCCTGGCGACGGTGAGCCTGGCGCTGGCGAGCTCTCCCCAGTTGCGCCAGCAGTTCGGCGTGCTGAGCGGCGTGGGCGGCTCGGGCAGCCACGTCACCAGCCTCCAGCCGGCGCCGCCCTTCACGGTGCTGCAACCCGCGCGTTTGCCGAACGGCTGGCGACTGCTGGTCCGGGCCTACGACCCGAATCAGGCGAGCAGTGGGCGGCCCCACCTGCCGGTGCCGATGATGATCACGTCCGGTGCAGATGGGAAGGTCGATGCTGCCCTAGCCCAATCCGCCGCGGCGCTGGCCCACCGCCTACTGGGCGACGGCACCACGCCGACGCTGGTGCTGATCTACGCGACCGATTCGGGCGAGCTCATCGGCCTCGTGGAGCAGCCGGGCAACGGACGGAACTTGCCGGCAGGCTCGCCAGTGGCCATCCACCGGGCGAAGGGGGTGGCATTGCAGGACGGCGTGGATGCCGTGCTGACCTGGATCGAGCGGGGCACGTGGCTGGAACTGCACATACCGTTAGGTCAGGCAGCCGCCCTCCAGTTCGCGGATCAGTTGCAACCGAGCGCCTTGACGGTCGTCGGCAGTGCCCAGGCCGCCACCAGCCAACCGGGGGTAGTGTGAAGGAAGCTGTCACCGGCCGCAATCGGCGCTCACAGGGGGTGTGTAACGGTCGCTGCGGGCCAGGGGCAAAGTAAGAGTCCCTGGTAGTCCCTCTCTGCCGACGAATTCCTGTGAACGCCACCGCGAAAGTGCCGAGAAGCACAGGTATCGGCACTCTCCCGCCCGCGCACAGCGTAGACCACGCGCGAGGATCGGCAAAACGGCGGGGAAATTGGGCACAGTGCAATTGCCAGCAGCAAAGTCGGCACTGTGCCGCAGCATTGACGGATCGACCTACGGGCCTACTTTGCCGCTCATAGCAGCGACCTTAACATCCCCCCTGGATGCCTGGCCACCGCCTAATAGCGGTTGGTGATGAGGTCGAGAGGGGCGGGCCGAGCGCCGGCATCCGGCCAGAAGCGGGCCGGACCGTGCGTTGTCGCCAGGGCCAGCCGTGCCCCACGGGGTGACCGTGACCGGCCCCAAATGAAGCCATCAAACTGCGCCGTCTGAAGCACCTGGCCGGCGCTGGATCAGACACCCGCCTGCTCGTTGGAAGAACCGCTAGAAAACTGTGCCTGGTCCGGACGACCCGCCAAGGTCGCAACGGTCCCGCTGCCGCCCGGCTGCGTTCAAACCGGCTCGACATCTAAGGCTCCGACATCTAAGGCTCCGACATGCTGGGCGCTCCGCGCTGCCTCTGATGACGCGGAAACGCTGACGACGGGTGCCACTGACCCCTTGCAATCTGTCAGTGTGGCAACCAGGAGAAAGATTGCCCCGCCAAAGAACATACGCCGATTAACGTGGGTTCGGTACACGGACAACATGGGCAAACCGGCGCGGCAGATGCTCGCGGCGCTGATCGCCGGGGAGGCCGACGCGGCGGCGATGGCGCAGCTCGCTGAACGGAAGCTGCGGGCCAAGATCCCGCAACTGGAACAGGCGCTGGAGCGCCGGTTCGCCCCCACCAGCGCTTCTTGCTGGCGCAGCAACTCGCCCAAGTCAACGTCCTGGAGGAGCGGGTGGGCAAGGAGATCGCCAAGCGCGTGGCCCCGTTTGAGGCGGAACTGGCCGCCCTCGACGGCATCCCCGGCGTCGGGTGCCGGACCGCCGAAGCCATCGTGGCCGAGGTCGAGGCGACGGTCGAGCGTTTCCAGGGGCCCGAGCAGCTAGCCAGCTGGTCCGGGATGTGCCCCGGCAACCACGAGAGCGCCGGCAAACGCCAGAGCGGGCGAACCCGGCGCGGCAACCCCTGGCTGCGCGCGGCGCTCGTGGAGGCGGTGATAGCGACGAGTCGGACCAAGGACGCCTATCTCGGCGCCCAATATTGCCGGCTGGTGGCCCGCCGAGGACAGAAGCGAGCCGCCGTCGCCGTGGGCCACACCATCCTCGTCTCCGCTTACTACCTGCTGAAGCGCACCGTGTCCTACCAGGACCTCGGCGGCGACTACTTCGAACGGCACAATCGGCAGGACGTCGAACGGCACTTGATGCCCCACCTCGGATGCCGGGGCTACAAGGTCACGCGCGAGGAAGCCGCCGGCTAGCCCGACTGGATTTTCACGCTAGGCAATGCGGCGCCATCCGATGGTGATGCTGCACCGGCGCTCGTTACACCGACAGCCGGTTGACGTTGGTCAGCACCTTGTGGAACGCGAGACCGACCTGCTCGAGCAGCTCTGGCGCCGGGTCGACCAGCGTATTCATCCAGAAGGCGTTAGCGGCAAGCCATTCGCTATTGGGAAGTGAACCGGCCGGGAAGACGTGGCGCCCATCACCTCCGGGGGCGCCCCACGGCCCACCTAGGTCACCAAAGGGGAAGGTGCTCAGCGTTGGCTCCAGGTGCATGCGCCCGTAGCCGAAGGGCGTAATCCCGGGCTGGCAGTTGATGCCCTCGGCGATAAGCGCCTTGAGAATGGCCGGCGTGGGCACGCCGGTGATTGCCGGATCGAAGGCGCCGGTGTAGAGGAGCAGGCCACCGCGCTGCGCCCTAGCCTGGATTATTCACGGAGGTAAGTCGGCGACGGGGAGGCTCCTGGGGTATGGTCAAGTTGTTCGACGACGAGACCAACCAAGGAGCCATCCGTGCCAAGGGATTCTGCCATGCCGACGTACC
>JBPCLN010000316.1:0-16559 GCA_051003235.1 Chloroflexota bacterium
CTGCTCCGTCGCATACTCCACGTGGGCGATCGCAATCGTGATCCCCCGCTCCCGCTCCTCCGGCGCATTGTCGATGCTGTCAAAGGCCCGGAACGCTCCCCCCCCTTTGAGCGCCAACACCTTCGTGATCGCCGCCGTCAACGTCGTCTTCCCGTGGTCCACGTGCCCGATCGTCCCCACGTTCACGTGCGGCTTGTCCCGCACATACTTCTGCTTCGCCATGTTGATTCTCTCCCTTACGCTCGCCGTTTGGCGATGATTTCTTCCGCCACATTGCGTGGCACTTCTTGATACTCGTGAAATTCCATGGTGTAACTGGCGCGACCCTGGGTCATTGAACGGAGTTCGTTGACGTAGCCGAACATTTCCGCGAGCGGCACCACCGCGCCAATGATCTGGGCGCCGGAGCGCGCCTCCACCGCTTGCAAATGGCCGCGTCGGGAGTTGAGGTCGCCAATGACGGCACCCATAAACTCGTCCGGGCTGGTGACCTCGACTAGCATCAGCGGTTCGAGCAGGACCGGGCTGGCCTTCCGCACGGCTTCCCGGAAGCCGATCGTGGCGGCAGTCTTGAAGGCTTCGACAGAGGAATCCACCTCGTGGTAGGAGCCATCAAACAGCGTGGCTTTGATGTCGACCATCGGGAAGCCGGCCACCACCCCGGTGGAAAGGCACTCCTTCACGCCGGCCTCAACGCCGGGTACATATTCGCGAGGAATGACGCCGCCGACAATCCCGTTGACGAACTCGAACCCTTTCGCCGGGTTGGGGTCGACCTGCAACCAGACGTCGCCGAACTGGCCATGGCCACCGGTCTGGCGGATGAAGCGCCCTTCCGCTTTGGCCGTCTGACGAATGGTCTCGCGGTAGGCAACCTGGGGCTTGCCGACGTTGCTCTCGACTTTATACTCGCGACGCATGCGGTCGACGATGACTTCCAAATGCAGTTCGCCCATGCCGGAGATGATCGTTTGCCCCGACTCGTCGTCGGTGCGAACGCGGAAGGTAGGATCTTCCTCCGCCAGTCGCTGTAAGGCAATGCCCATCTTATCCTGATCCTGGCGCGTCTTCGGCTCCACGGCCTGGTCGATGACCGGTTCGGGGAACTTGATCGACTCCAGGATGACCGGGTGGTTGACATCGCAGAGGGTGTCCCCAGTGAACGTACTACGCAGTCCGACCGCGGCGGCGATATCGCCGGCGTAGACCTCCGCAATGTCCTCGCGGTGGTTAGCGTGCATTTGCAGCAAGCGCCCGACGCGTTCCCGCTCGTCTTTGCTCGTATTTGTAATGTACGAGCCGGTCGTGAGCTTGCCGGAGTAGACCCGGAAGTAGGCGAGCCGCCCGACGAAGGGGTCGGCGACGATCTTAAAGGCAAGAGCGGCGAAGGGCGCGTTCTCGTCCGGCTCGATTGGGATCATCTCCTCACCACCGGGGATGAGGCCTTCAATCGGCGGGACATCCAGTGGCGACGGGAGGTAGGCGATGACGGCGTCCAGCATCGGCTGGACACCCTTGTTCTTCAAGGACGAGCCACACAGCACCGGGACGAGCTTGACCTGGAGCGTAGCTGCGCGCAACGCGGTTACTAACTCGTCGGTGCTGATTGACTCCTCGGAAAGGTACTTTGTCGCCAGCGCCTCGTCGGTCTCCGAAATGCGCTCGACCATGCGGTCACGCCATTCCTTGGCGAGGTCGGCCATGTCGGCCGGAATCGGCTCCTCCCGAATGTTGTTGCCGAGGTCATCGTCGTAGAAGATCGCCTTTTGCTCGATGAGGTCGATGATGCCGCGGAAGGCGTTCTCCGCGCCAATCGGCAGTTGGATTGGTACCGGTACCGCCCCCAGGCGGTCGCGAATCATGTCCACATCGCGATAAAAGTTCGCGCCCATACGGTCCATCTTGTTGATGAAGACGATGCGCGGCACCTTATAGCGGTCGGCCTGACGCCAGACGGTCTCCGACTGCGGTTCCACCCCTGCGACGGCGTCGAGGACGACGATACCGCCGTCGAGGACGCGCAGCGAGCGTTCGACTTCCACGGTGAAGTCCACGTGGCCGGGGGTGTCGATAATGTTGACGCGGTGATCGCGCCAGGTACAGGTGGTGGCGGCGGACGTGATCGTGATGCCACGCTCGCGTTCCTGCGCCATCCAGTCCATGGTGGCGGAGCCTTCGTGGACCTCGCCGATACGGTGGATCCGCCGTGTATAAAAGAGGATGCGCTCGGTCGTGGTGGTTTTGCCGGCATCAATGTGGGCAATGATGCCGATATTACGTGTTTTTTCTAGCGAAAAGGAACGTGGCAATTTCTTCTCCGGTCGTGATCGCTGCACCGGCCTCGCTTCCTCCCCGGCGTGGGAAGGCGGTGAGGCCGGCCGCGAGCCGTAACCTGCTGTGTCGGACGGATTATTGTCCGTCCCCAACGGCAAGATTAC
Organism: Chloroflexota bacterium; assembly: GCA_051003235.1. GTDB lineage: Bacteria > Chloroflexota > UBA4733 > UBA4733 > UBA4733 > UBA4733. Next base: position 2,439 of record JBPCLN010000316.1, read on the forward strand.
AGCCGATAGTGGCTGAAAGCGCGGTTACTCTCTGCCATCTTATGCATATCTTCCTTGCGTTTAATGGTGGCTCCGAGACCGTGGGAAGCGTCAAGGATCTCAGCCGCCAGTTTTTCCTGCATGCTCTTGCCGGCGCGCTTGCGGGCGGCGCCGATGAGCCAACGAATCGCCAGAGCCTGGCGACGGTCGCCACGAATTTCGACCGGCACCTGATAGGTTGCACCGCCGACGCGCTTCGGCTTTACTTCCAGGATCGGCGTTGCATTGCGCAGCGCCGTCTCAAACGTCTCCATCGGGTGGCGCTTCGTCTGATCCTCGATGCGGTCCAGCGAACCGTAGAGAATCGTCTCCGCGACCGACTTCTTGCCGTTGAGCATCAGTTTATTTATGAACTTCTGCACGACCCGATTACCGTAGCGCGTGTCGGGCGGCGTTACCCGGTGGACGACCGTTCCACGTCGAGACATCGTTCCATCCTTCTCACACCCTGGCGGGGCGCGCGTTCCGCCGCGCACCCCGCCACCGTCACAGCCCGGCTACCACCGTGCTCTGTCTATCGTCATTGGGGCGGGCACCACCCCTACGCGCTGCTACCCGCCTTGCGCCCTAGCGCCGTCCGCCGGACCGGGCGCCGCGACCGCTCGCGGCGGCAGCACCGGCGCCAGCATCCTTGGCTCGTTTCGCCCCGTATTTGGAGCGACCTTGCTTGCGATCCCGAACACCCTGCGTATCCAGCGCGCCCCGGATAATGTGGTAGCGAACGCCCGGTAGATCCTTCACGCGACCACCGCGCAGGAGCACGACCGAGTGTTCCTGAAGGTTGTGGCCCTCGCCCGGAATATAGGCGGTGACCTCAATGCCGTTCGTCAGGCGGACTCGGGCGATCTTGCGCAGGGCGGAGTTTGGCTTCTTCGGCGCGGCCGTCCGCACTTGTAAGCAGACCCCGCGCTTCTGAGGGGCGCCGTCGATCCGCTCAGTTCGACCCGACAGCGAGTTCTGCACCCAGGTCAGGGCAGGCGCCTTCGTCTTCTTTTGAATTCGCTTCCGTCCCTGTCGGATCAGTTGATGGATTGTCGGCAAACCCGATCTCCTTCGTCTTCCGGCGCCTCGTCATACCGGCGCTCACGCGCCAGAAATCGCCCCCAGAACACTCCGGGGGCGATCTTGAAACCGGCCATGCATATTAACACCCCACTGCCATTCGGTCAACTGCAACCGGCCGGCGGCTGGGGTGGAATTGCGCCTCCTAACGCTCGCGCACCTTATGGGCGGTACGCAGGCAACGCGTACAGATATTGAGCTTGGTCGGTACCCCATTCATGACCAACGTTGCCCGTTGGATATTGGGGACAAACGCCCGGGGCTTCTTGGTCGCGCGCCGGAACCACTTGCCGGTGTTCTGGAAGCGAATCGTTCGGCCGATGACGACGGATTTACCGCACACTTCGCAGGTGCTGGGCATCTTGACTCTCCTACATTCACCCTACGTCATGCAGTCTACCTCGGCTCGACTTTGACCCGATTGCCTGCGCGGCTTACAATGCGCGGGAAGTGAGCGTACCATGGGGAGCCAGAGGGGAGCAACGGTGGAGCGCCGCTTTGATGGCCGGCAGGTGGCGGCGGCCTACCAGGCCGGCGCTAGCCAGCTCACGCGCCACGCCGCCCGCGTCGACGCGCTGAACGTTTTTCCGGTGCCGGACGGCGATACCGGTACGAATATGCGCCTGACGTTCGCCGCCGCCGTCACTGCCATTGAGCAGCAACCGGACGCTGACGCCGGCGCCGTCGCGCAGGTCGCAGCCGAGGCGGCGTTGCTGGGGGCTCGCGGCAATTCCGGCGTCATCCTGTCCCAGATTCTGGCCGGCGTCGCGGCGGCGCTGCGTGGTCGTGCAACGATCGGCACGGTCGAGATCGTGTGCGCCGGGGAGGAAGCGGCCCGCTTTGCCTACCGGGCGGTGAGCGAACCGGTCGAAGGCACCATGTTGACGACGATCAAAGCGGTGGCCGGCGCCGTGCGGGCTGCTGGTGAGCGCGGTGAAGCGCCGTTCGCCCTACTCGAAGCAGCGACCAAGGCGGCGCACGCGTCGGTGGAGCGCTCGCCCAGCCTCTTAGCGAAGCTCCGGGAGGCGGGGGTGGTCGATGCCGGCGCTGAGGGCCTGGCGGTGATCCTTGACGGCATGTACCGCGCTGCCGGCGGCACTGTGATGGAGACCACTCTTGAGGCCGAGTTCGTCCGCCCAACCGCCGTGGCAATGGCCGAGGGTGCCCACTCCCTCGACGAGAGCGGCTATTGCACCAACTTCCTGGTGCGTGGCGTCACCGCCGACATCGAAGTCGTCCGCCCCACCATTCAGTCGCTCGGCACCTCCGTCGTCGTCGCCAGCACCGGCAGCCTGATCAAGGTCCATCTCCACACGGAGCACCCAGGGCTGGCGTTGGAGGCGGGCGCCCGCCTCGGCGAACTGACGGCCATCGAGATCATGAATATGCGCGACCAGGTTGCCACGCTTCGGGCGCAGTCGCCGGCGCAGCCGGGGCCGCCGACGGATCAACCATCGCCCGTCGAGGCTGCCGTTATCGCCGTTGCTCCCTCGTCGGAGATCGTGGCCATCTTTGGCGGCTTTAGCGCCGCCGCGATTCTCGGCGGCCAGTCGATGAATCCGAGCGTCGGTCAACTCCGCACCGCGATTGCCGCGGCCAACGCCGACCACGTCTTCGTTCTGCCCAATAATGCCAACATCGTGCTCACCGCTCGGGAGGCGGCGCGCTTGAGTTTGTGCGAGGTAACCGTGATTCCCACGACCACTGTGCCCCAGGGCGTCGCGGCGGCGGTGGCTTTCCTGGCGGACCGCTCAGTGGCTGACAATGCCCAGGCGATGACGGCGGCGGCGCAGACTGTGACGACGGTCGAGGTGACCATCGCGGCCCGTGACACGACAGTTGCCGGCGTCACGGTGGCCGCCGGCCAGGCCATCGCGATCGTCGACGGCGCGCTGACGGCAAGTGGCGATGATGCGGAACAGGCAGCGTTGCACGCCGTGCGGAGCGTCTTCTGCGCCGACCATACCTTGATTACCATCTACTATGGGGCGACGGTGCATCCAGCCCAGGTCGCGCTGCTGGAACAGTCTCTGGCGGAGCAACTGCCGGCCGCCCAGTTGGAAGTGGTGGCCGGCGGCCAACCCCACTATCCCTATATTCTCGCATTGGAGTAGGATTCGCATGGCACGGCCGGTGCGGGTGGTGACGGACTCCACCACCGACTTCACCGTCGAACAGGCCGCTCAGCTCGACGTGATTGTTGTTCCCCTCCTGGTGCGTTTTGGGGACGAGACGTTTGAAGACCGCGTCACGCTCCCGACGAGCGAGTTCTATGAACGGCTGCGGCAAACGTCTGTCACACCGAGCACGTCACAGCCGGCCCCGGCGGCCTTCCTGGCCGCTTACCGTCCGCTGTTGGACGAGGGGGCGGACATCATCTCGCTGCATATCTCGGCGGCGCTCAGCGGTACCTACAACTCGGCGAACGTTGCCCGGGAGCAAGTCGACCCGGCGCGCATCGCCACCGTGGATACCCGTCAGGCGTCGTTTGGCGCTCAGACCCTCGTGCGGGAGGCGGTGCGGGCGGCCCGCGAAGGTCAGTCGTTGGCGGAGATCGTCGCGCGCATGGAAACGCTCAAGCCGAATGTACACATCGTCGCCACCGTTGAGACATTAGAATTCTTGCGTCGCAATGGGCGAATTGGGCGCGTGTCCGCCATCCTTGGCGGCCTCATGGCGCTGAAGGTGCTCATCACCGTTACCGATGGGGTGGTCGTGCCCCTGGATAAAGTTCGCACTCGCGCCCGTTCGCTACAACGGGTCCAGCAATTAATCGCCGAAGGGGCGCCCTTTTACGGGCCGGTTCTCGTCGGCCACACCCACGATCCGGCCGCCGGTGAGGCCCTGGTTGCGGCGTTGCAGGCCCGTTTCCCGGAGCAAGAGGTCATCCTCTGTGAAGTCGGACCGGCCATCGGCTCCCACGCCGGCCCCGGTACCGTAGGCGCTGGATTTATCACCATGCGCTGACCGGCTGGCAAGGCAGCGACGGCCGGAGCGGCCCGGATACCGACCGTTCTACCCCGGACCGCCCGCGATCCCCTGCTGCGCGTGCCAGTTCCAGGCGGTCTGGACGATGGTATCGAGATCGGAGTGCTGCGGCCGCCAACCAAGCACGTCGCGCGCTTTAGCGGCATCCGCCACCAGGGCGGCGGCGTCGCCGGGGCGGCGTGGCCCCATCCTCACCGGCACGGGCCGCCCCCCGATGCGCTCCACCGCCGCGATTACCTCGCGAACGCTGTAGCCGCGCCCGGTGCCGAGGTTGAGCGCGAGATTGTCGCCGCCGTTCAGCAAGTACTGGACGGCCTGCACGTGCGCGGCAGCCAGGTCCGCCACGTGGACGTAGTCGCGGATGGCGGTGCCGTCGGGCGTGGCGTAGTCCGTGCCGTACAACTTAAGGGCCGGACGTTGACCCAACGCCGCCTGGATCACGAGCGGAATAAGGTGCGTTTCCGGGTCGTGCACTTCACCGATGCTGCCGTCCGGGTCCGCCCCGGCCGCATTGAAGTAGCGCAAAGCAGCATAGCGCAGACCGTAAGGGCCGGTGTACCAGCCCAGGGCATGCTCCACGAACAGCTTCGACTCGCCGTATGGACTGAGTGCATGTTGCGGATGGTCCTCCCCAATCGGCAACTGTTGTGGCGCACCGTAGGTCGTGCAACTGGAGGAGAATACAATGTACCGGACGCCGGCATCGACCATGGCGTCCAGCACATTGAGGCTGTTGACGACATTGTTGCGAAAGTACAGCCGGGGTTCCTGCACCGATTCGCCGACGTAGGCACTGCCGGCGAAATGGATCACCGCTTCCGGACGGTGGGCGCGTAGGGCCTCACCGAGCGCTGCGCTGTCGTTCAGGTCACCATCGACGAGCGGCCCCCACCGGACCGCCCAGCGATGACCGGTGCGGAAGTTGTCAAAGACGACCGGGTCGATACCGGCGGCGGCGAACTGCTTGGCGGTGTGGCTGCCGATATAGCCCGCGCCACCAGTGATCAGTACGCGCATGTTAATCGACGCCGAGCGGCCGGTACCAGATATTCCGAAAACGCATCGGATTGCCATGATCCTGCAGCTTGAGTGGACCGGTGGCGGGGTGGGCGACCCAGGGATCTACCTTGCGGTGCGAAGTCTGGCCAACGAGGGCGCGATGATTATGCACGAGGACGCCGTTGAAGAGCATGGTCAGATAGGCCGGCGCTACCAGTTTCTCCCCATCGAAGCGCGGGGCAGTCCAGATGATGTCATAAAACTGCCACTCGCCTGGCTTGCGGGAAGGGTTCACCAGCGGCGGAAACTCCCCATAGATCGCCGCCGCAGTACCGTCAGCGTAGGTTGGATTGTCATAACAGTCGAGCACCTGGATCTCGTAGCGCCCCATGAGAAAGACGCCGCTATTGCCGCGTCCCTGGCTGTCGCCCTTGACTTCCCCTGGCGCCGCCCATTCCACGTGCAACTGGCAGTCGCCAAATTCTCGCACCGTGCGGATATCGCCACTCCTGGGAGCGACTTCCATGTAGCCGTTTGCCACCTTCCAGGCCGCCGCTTCGCCTTTCAAGTTGGTCCAGCCGGAGAGGTCACTGCCGTCGAACAGGATGACCGCATCGGATGGTGGAAGGCCGGCGGCCGCCGCTATGCTGCTCGTTCCCGGCGTGACGATGGTCGGCTGGGGGCGGGTGCTATCGTGAACCCGGTACTCGGAGCCGGGGATTAACGGGGTGTCGCTGTACCCAACGGGCGCTTTCGGCTGTTCGGCCATACCAATAGTCTCCTCATCTCTTGCCACCGGCGACCTTGGGCCACAAACACGTCGTCCCGGTGCCGCGCCAAGTATACGTTAGGAGGTCGTGGCGATGCTGGCCGGTTCCCGCGACCGGGAGCGGATCAACCGGCCCGAGCAAGGCTCACATGGTCACCATCGACCAGCGTGTCCTGTCCCTGCGATACCACCTGGAGGCCGGCGGTCAGCCCTTTCGTGATCTCGGTCAACGTCGTGTTGGCAAGACCCACCGTGACGGGAGTCGCTTTCGCCACGCCTTCCGTGACGACGAAGACGACATTCTGCCCCGCCCGCTGCACCACGGCCGCCTTCGGCACGGCCAGGATATTGGTATGCTCTGCCGTGGTCAAAGTCACGGTCGCAAACGTGCCGGCCTTCAGGCTGGCGGGGTCTGCCGGTGTGATCTTCACCTCGAAGCTCCGGCTCTTCGGGTCGGCCCCTGGCGCAACGCTGGAGACCGTGCCAGCCGCTGCCGGCCCGGCGCCGGCGGTGATCTGCGCCGCCGTCCCGACCTGGACGCCGGTCGCCGCCGCCTCCGGCACGGCCACGACAACCTCAACATTGCGGCTGGCGATGGTCAGGAGGGTCGAGGCCGTCGTCACCAGGGTCCCGGCCGAAACATTCGTTGCCGTGACGATCCCCGCCACTGGCGCCGTCACCGTTGCTTCTTTCACCGTCTCCTGGGCCTGGTCGACGGCCGCCTGGGCTTGACTAACGGCTGCTTGCGCTTGCTGCACATCCTCTTTGCTATACGGTTGTTGCGCCAGACTCAGACTCTGTTGGGCGTTCGCCACGGCCAGCCTGGCCTGATCGATATCCTGCTGCGTGTAAGGTTGTTGGGCCAGCGCGAAGTTCTGCTCCGCCTGGGTCACCGCAGCCTGGGCCTGGCTAGCGGCGTCGCGGGCCTGCGCCAGATCCTGGGCCGTCGCGGGATGCAGGGCCTGATTGAGCGCGGCCTGGGTACTCTGCACGGCCGCCTGAGCCTTGGCAATGTCCTGGGGGGAGCCGGGTGCTTTGGCCAGGGCCAGACTCTGCTCCGCCGTCTTCTCCGCGTCCTGCGCCTGCGCCAGGTCTTGGGCGGTAAAGGGATGCTGGGCCTGATTGAGCGCGGCCTGGGCACTTTGCACGGCCGCCTGAGCCTTGGCGAGATCCGGTCCGGTGGCGGCCTGCTGGCTCTTGGCAATGGTGGCTATGGCAGCATCGACGCCGGACTGCGCAGCGTGCACTTGGGCGTTGGCGGCATCGCAGGCGGACTGTGGCCCCGCCTGGCCCGGCCCGGTCGCCTTGCCGACCTGGCCGCAGGCGGCATCTCGACTGATCTGGGCGACGTTCAACTGGTTCTTCGCCTGCGCCAGCGCCGCCTGCAACGGCCCCTGATCCGCCGCTGTCGGCCCGGCCTGCACGGTCGCCAGACCAGCCTGGGCTTGCACCAGCGCTGCCTGGGCCTGGGCCACCGCTTCGGGGCGCGGACCGCCCTGGATCACCGCCAGCTTCTGCTTGGCCTGGTCAACGGCCAACTTGGCCTGGGCGACCACCTCCGGCCTGGGCTGCTGCAGGGCCGCCAGCGTCTGCTGCGCCTGCACCACCTGCGCCTGGGCCGCTGCGACCGTATCGGCGCGGGGTTGGCCCAGTGCCTCCACCTTCTGCTGCGCGGCGTCCGCGGCGGACCTGGCGCTTTGCACCGCCGCTTGTGCCGAGGCGACGTTCTCCGGCTTTGGGCCGTTCAGCACGGTTTGCAACTTGCTCTGCGCCACCTGGACCGCGATCTGAGCCTGGGCGACGGTCTCGGGCTTCGGCCCCGCTTGCTCGGTAGCGAGCTTCGCTTTTGCCGCTTCCAACGCCGCCTGCTGGCCCTCCAGCGTCAGGTCCGCCTGACTGTGATCAAGCACGGCCAGGGTGTCTCCCGCCTGCACGGCCTGGCCGACGGTCACTGGGAAGGAAATCAGTCGCCCCGCCTGGCGCGGTTGGACGGCAACGCTATCATGCGCCATCACACTGCCGGCGAGGGTCTGCGTCTGCCCAATCGTCGTCGTCTCCACCGGTACGACGCTCACCAGGGTGGTGGGCGCCGTCATCGGCGTGGCCACGGCGCCGGCGCCTTGCCCGGCGCACGCGGTAGCCAGCAACATTGCGCTGACGAGGACACCGCCAATTCGAATTTGTATTAGCACGCCCCTTTTCCCATTCTGTTCACGCCTTTCCTGGCGAAATCGCGATTTGGTGATGGAGGAACCGGCCCTCTCACTGCCTTCGCGGGTGCCCCTTGGGCGGCTCCCCCAATTCTGGGGGAGAGCCAGTATCGAGCGATGAGTAGTCCCTCCCGAGCTTTGTCATGAGGCGAAGGTCCAAGTAGGAAGCTCCTCTCCGCGGCGAGTTCCTCTCCCCTCAGAATTGGGGGAGAGGTCAGGAGAGAGGGCCCGTCCGCCGCAGCGGACGCCCAGGTCGCCTTCAAGGGCTATCATGCTTCACCACCGCCTACCGCCGCCAACGCTCGTTCCCCGTGCACCGCACCGTTTGCGGTCGCCAACGGGAGCTTGCCGGCTAACGCCAGTTCGCTTGGCTCCAGTTGACGCGGCTTGACGACACGTCGGGCCACGCGCAGGACGAATTCCTGGATGTCGTCAAAGATGGTGTACATGGCCGGGACAAAGAGCAACGTGAGCAGCGTCGAAGTGAGCAGCCCGCCGATCAAGACGATGCCGGCGGCCTTCAGGAGTTCTGATCCCGCTTCCAGGCCCAGGGCGACTGGGGCCAGCGCCACCATGACCGAACAGGTCGTCATAATGATCGGGCGTAGCCGCGTCGGGCCCGCCTCCACCAGGGCTGCCGTGCGCTTCAGCCCGCGCTTGCGCAAGGTATCGGTGTAATCAACCAGGAGGATGGCGTTCTTCCCGACCAGACCGAGGAGCAAGAAGAAGCCCAACATCGAGAAAACGGTAAACGGCGTATTCGTCAGCGCCATCGCCCCCAAAGCGCCGAATAAGGCGAGCGGCAAGGAGACGAGCACCGCCAGCGGCAGCGTCAACGAACGGAAGAGGAAGACCATCAGCAGATAAATCAGCAACAAACCAACGCCGAGCGCTTTGAAGATATCGGCGAAGGCCGTAATGTTGTTGGACCCGGTGCCGCCGTATTGGAGGGTGTACCCGGGCGAGAGCGGAATTTTCGCCAACGCCGCCTGGACATTCTGCTGCACGCTGCCGATCGGACGGCCGGACACCGACGCATTGACGGTGACGTTGCGTGCGCGGTTGTAGTGGCGGATCTGGAGCGGGGCGGAACTCTGGGTGATGCTCCCAAGCTGACCCAACTGCACCACCTGTCCGCTGCTGGTGAGCAGCGGCAGCGTCGCCAACTGATCCGGCGAGTTGCGATAAGCATCGTTGGCTTCCAGGCGAATGTCCACGTTTTGCTGGCCTGGCTGGCGGAATGCGCCGACGACGCTGCCACCCTCGGCCAGTTGCAAGGCGGAGGCCGCCTGTTGCGCCGTGATGCCGAGGTCCGCCGCCGCCTGGCGGTTGATATTGAAGAGCATCTGGGGCTCAACGACATCATCGGAACTATTGACACTGACGGCGCCGGGCACCGCCTTGATCGCGTTCTCCGCCTGCGTGATGAGCTGCTTTAGCAACACCGGGTCCGTACCGCGAATGGTCACCTGGATCGGCTGGCCGCCGCCGCCCCCACCGCCGCCGAAGCCGAAGGCGGTCGGCAGACTGGTATCCAGGCGAACGCCGGGCAGATGGGGATCAAGGTCGCGGCGTAGCGTATCGGCGAACTGAGTCGAACTGACCTTGCGCTGATCGGTCGGCACCATCAGGACGGTAAAATCGGCGCTGCTGCCACTGAGGTTCACGAAGGATTGGGTGACCTGCGGGTAGGCCTTCAGCTTCGCCTCCAGTTTGGTGGCGAGAGCATCGGTCGTGGCCAGATTGGTCGCCGGGGGCATAGTGACGCTGAGGTCCACTTCACTCTGGTCGCCACTGGGAAAAATGTCAAAGCCGATGCGGCCGCTCATGACAAAGAGCACGCTGATGGCAATCGTCAAGCATCCTACCGCGACCACGGCCCATCGCATGCCCAGGCGCACCGGCAATCGCTTGCCCAACCGCCCGCCGGTGAGGGCCAGCACGGCGCGCCGGATGAAGCCGAATCGCAAGATCGAGCCGGCCAGAGTAGCGAAGAGGAGCCGCCGGTAGCCACCGGCCAGGGCATCGAAGCCCCGATCCCACCGGCGGCCGAAGCGCGCGAGCAGTCCGCCGCCCTGGCTATCCGCGTTCGCCACGCTGGAGAAGCGGCTCGCCAGCAGCGGGGTCAAGGTGAAGGAGACGGCCAGCGAGGTCAGCGTTGCCGCCGCAATGACCAGGGCGAACGGCGCCAGCACCTGGCCCGCAACGCCGGGGATCAAGGCCATTGGGACGTAGACCACCACGTCCACCATGGTGATCGTCAGCGCTGCGAAGCCGATCTCACTGCGCCCGTTGATGGCAGCCAGGAAGGGAGGTTCGCGCATCCGCAGGTGCCGATAGATATTCTCCAGTACCACGATACTGTCGTCCACGAGGATGCCGACCGAGAGCGTGAGCGCGAGCATGGAAAAGAGGTTGAGGTTCATACCCAGCAGGAGCATTGCCCCGACCGCCGCCAACAACGAGGTGGGAATGGCCACCAGCACAATGAGCGTGCTCCGCCACGTGTGCAAAAACAGGAGTAGGATAATGCCGGTAGAGAACACCGCTTCAATCAAGGTCTTGCGGACGGTGTTAAACGATTGCTGGGTGTAGTTGGCGGTGTCAAAGTAGATGCTCGTGTGGGCCCCGACGGGCAGGGTCGGTGCCAATTGCATCAGCGCCCGGCGCACTCCCTGGCTGACCTGGATGGCATTAGCGGCATTCAGCTTGGTGACGATCAGCCCCACAGCCGGTGTGCCGTTGACGCGCGTCACTGATTTCGTCGTCTTGAAGCCGTCGACCACCGTCGCCACGTCCTTCACGAGGATCGGGCCGCTTGCCGTCTTGGCGACGATGAGTTGATTGAGCTGATCGGGCGACGTGACCAGGGCATTAAAGATAATGCTCATAATCTTGTCGCCGGAAGCGACCTGACCGGCTGGCACCTGAATTTGCTCCGTCTGCAGCGCCTGCTGCACTTGATTGAGGCCAAGAGCGTAGGCCTGCAGCTTTTGCAAGTCGACTTGCACTTGAATCTCGCGAGGTGATCCGCCCTCAATTTGCACCGATTGCACGCCAGGCACGGCCTGCAGTGCGCGCTGCAGGCGGCTGGTGGCCACGCCTTGTAAGACGTTGGCCGACTGCGGCCCATACAGGGCGACGATAATAACCGGGAAGGCGCTGCTGTCGAAGGACTGAATGGACGGTGCGCTTGCCTCCGCCGGCAACTGACCGCGGATGGCGTTCACGACCCGTTCCACGTCCACCGGCACCAGTTGGGCGTTGGCCGCCGTTGTAAACTGGACCTGGACACGCGACTGGCCCTCGCTGGAGACGGACGTCACGGTGTCGATATTCGGCAGTGCCGCGACCGCATCCTCAATCGGTTTGGTGATCTGCGTCTCAATCGTGCCGGGGTCGGCGCCGCTGTCGCCGGTGATGATCTGGACGCCAGGAAAACTGAGGTTGGGAATCTCGCTGACGCCAAGCGATAAATAGGCGTAGAGTCCGAAACACACCAGCGCCATAGCCACCACACCGACCAGCAGCGGGTTGCGCAGCGCAAATCTGGTTATCCCCATGTGATGATCGTCCCCCCGTGGTAACGTACGCGCACGGCTGCGCCATCGTTACAGCGTACAACTTCATGGGGGGCAGAACGGCAACTGGGGCACAACAGATCCACGCCCGGCACCGACCGCCCTCCATCCCATGGAGCACCGCCGCAGCGGCCAATGTGGCAAACTCGCCGGTTGCTCGACCCCATACTTTCGCCAAAAGCTGGAGACGGACACAGTATTTCTGAGCGTTTGCTAACGCCGGACCGGCGATCGGCATCTCGTTGGCCCACGGCCACGTCGCCACCACCTCCGTCCGCGCGGTATACTTCGATGACGTGAATACCTCTGAGGATCAACTGATGCCGGACGAGGCCATTCACGATCACTGCGGCATCGTCGGCATCTACGATTCCACAAGTCAACTCGACGTCCCCCGCTATCTGGTCATCGCCATGACAGCCCTCCAGCATCGCGGCCAGGAAAGCGCGGGGGTTGCCTTACTCTTACCCGACACCGGCGAAATCGAGGCGAAGACCGGCATGGGCCGAGTACGCGATGTCTTCCCCGGCGGCACCGACGATCTGGTGGCGACCTGCTGCGGCATCGGCCACGTTCGCTACTCCACCACCGGTTCCAGTTGCGTCGAGAACGCGGCGCCCTTTGTGCTGCGCCCCGGCCGCAAGATGTTCTACGACCCCGTGGCGATTGCGCATAACGGCAATATCGTCAACGCCGCCGAACTGCGGGCCGGCATTACCGATATCGTGTTCCAGTCGGAGACCGATAGTGAGGTGATCGCGGCGCTCCTCCTGCGCGCCGGCGGCGAGAGCTTCGCCCACCGGCTCCGCCAGGTTGCTCACCGGCTGCGCGGCGCCTATAGCCTGGTCCTCCTGTCGGAAGGCAAACTCTACGGGCTGCGCGACCCCTACGGGATGCGCCCGCTTTCTCTGGGCCGCCTGGGCGATGGTTGGATTCTCGCCTCGGAAACCTGCGCCTTTGATCGCATCGGCGCCACCTTTGTACGCGAGCTGGAGCCCGGCGAACTGGTGACAATCGACGACCTGGGCTGTCACTCCGAGTTCTTCCTTCGCCGCGCCCGGCGCGGCCTCTGTGTCTTCGAGTTCGTCTACTTCAGCGATGCGACAAGTGTGCTTGATGGACGCAACGTGTACGAAGTGCGGGAGGAACTGGGGCGTCAGTTGGCACGCGAGTACCCGGTGGAAGCGGATATGGTGGTCCCGGTGCCGCTCACCGCTATCCCCATGGCGATCGGCTATGCCGACCAGAGCGGCGTACCGTTCGGCGAACCGATCATCGCCAGCCGCTACGCCGATCGCTCCTTCATCAAGCCGGACCAGCGGCTGCGCCGGCTGGAGATCGACCTCAAATTCAATATTGTCCAGAGCAAGATCGACGGTAAGCGCATCGTGCTGGTCGAAGACTCCATCGTCCGCGGCAATACGCTCCAGATCCTCATTAAGGCGCTGCGGCGCAAGGGAGCCCGTGAGATCCATATGCGCGTCGCTGCGCCGCCGATCAAACACCCCTGCTACTTTGGTATTGACATCCCGAACGAGGAGGAGTTGATCGCCAGCCAAATGTCCGTGGAACAGGTGGCGCAGTACATCGGCGCCGACAGCCTGGGCTATCTCAGCCTGGCCGGCCTGGGCCGTGCGGCCGCCGGCAAGAGCGATGACACCAACCAGGCTGCCGAAGCGAGCCTGCGCCACCGCTTCTGTTTCGGCTGTATGGACGACCACGGGTACCCGTTTCCGGTGAAGGCCGGCACGGAGACCGTAGCGGTCGGGGGTTAGGTCCCCCGTCGTGCGCGTACCGCCGCCTCAAAGATACGGTCGGCACTCGGGATGGCGGCGGCTTCCAGTGGGCGGGAGTAGGGCATCGGCACTTCGGCGCCGCCGAGGCGCTTGACCGGCGCGTCGAGCCAGTCGAAGCACTCGTCGGAGATGCGGGCGGCCAGTTCGGCCGTGACGCCGTAACTCTGCCAGCCTTCTTCCACACAGAGCGCGTGGTTGGTCTTCTTCACCGACTCCGCGACGGTTTCAAAGTCTAGCGGCCGCAACGTGCGGAGGTCTACCACCTCTGCCTTGATGCCGGCTTCCCGCTCCAGGCGTTCGGCGACTTCCAGGCAGCGCAGAGTCATGAAGGAGTGGGTGACGATCGTGAGGTCGGTGCCGGCGCGCTTTACCTCTGCTTTGCCGATCGGCACCGTGTAGTCACCCTCGGGCACTTCGCCGCGCGTGTTGTAGAGCATCAAATGCTCGCTGAACAGCACCGGATCATCACTGCGAATGCTTGCTTTGAGCAAGCCCTTTGCATCGTACGGAGTGGCCGGCGCTACTACGCGCAGGCCAGGTGTGCCGGCAAACCAGACTTCCAGGCTCTGGGAGTGTTGGGCAGTCAGTCCGGCGCCGGCGCCGCCTGGGGTGCGGATCACCATTGGCACGCCACCGGTGCCGCCGAACATATAGCAAACCCTGGCGGCATTGTTGAT